>JAEUGZ010000309.1 GCA_016794725.1 Opitutaceae bacterium
GGCGCGATCCGCCTCCAATTTCGGGACGTTCCCGCGGCGGCGAACGGAGACGAGAGCGTGGTGCGCCACATCTTCACCAACCTCCTTTCCAACGCCCTGAAGTATTCTCCCCTCGATCAACCGGTGGATTTTGTCGTTCGTCTGGAGGGAGCCCAGGCGGCATTTGCCGTCATCGACCGGGGTTGCGGCATTCCGGAAGGTGATCGCCGCCGGCTGTTCCAGGCTTTTCACCGGGGCAGCAACGTCCGCCAGATCCCCGGCACTGGCCTGGGGCTGCTTATTGTGCGCCGGTGTGTCGAGCTCCACGGAGGACACTTGACCTTTGAGAGCGTGGAAGGCCAGGGCACGACCTTCACGGTGAGCCTCCCGCTCTTTGCGACGGGGGTGGCTGGGGTGTGAGGAACGGGCGTGCCACTCGATCGATCAGAGTAGTGCCAAAGCACTATTCTTTGATCCCGGGCGTTGGGGTATGAACGGGAGTGTGAATTCCAATTCCCCGCGTCCCATGAACCAAGACCCTGCCATTGAACCTGACGACAGCCGTGTAACCACAGAGAACACAGAATGCACAGAATGAAATTCCAGAAAACCGGAGCCACCGCGCTTCACCCGCGAGGTGAGTCGCACATCGGTCCATTGGGTCAATCAAGTGCCTTCTTCTGCGCTCCTTGCGTTCTCGGGGCTCATTCAGGTGCGGAATTTGGTCTGATCCACGAAAGAGCACGGATACACATGGCAGGCGTCGCAACGGCTGAACGCCGGGCTTTTTCCTCGGCAATGGCGCCCTTGTTCACCAACGTTGACGCCCGTCCTGAGCGTAGAACCACCTCAGTCCCCACGATGAAGACGATCCTCGTGATAGAAGATGAAGTCGAGACGCTGAAGAACCTCGTCCTGATGCTGGAGATGGAGGGGTTCAAAGCGTTCTCCGCGGCCCATGGCCGGATTGGGATCGAGGTGGCGCGGCGCGAACTGCCCGACGTCATTGTCTGTGACATCTCCATGCCGGAGCTCGATGGCTATGGGGTGCTGGAGGCGTTGCGCGCGGACGAAGCGACCGGGTCCATCCCCTTTATTTTCCTCAGCGCGAAGGGCGACAAGAAGGACCTGAGGCGAGGAATGAACCTTGGGGCGGACGACTACCTGACCAAACCCGCGGGGGCGGAGGAGGTGCTCGCAGCGATCCATTCCCGACTGGAGCGCAGACACCGGAACGAGCGGGCGACTCTGCAGCGGGCCGAGGTCCGTCCTGATTTCTCGTCGGCTGTCCCTTTGGTGGCGTTGGGCCTGACTCCGCGCGAAGCTGAAGTCCTGCTCTGGGTGGCGCAGGGCAAGTCGAATTCCGAGATCGCCACCGTGCTCGGTTGTGCGGAGAACACCGTCAAGGTCCACCTCGCCCGTGTATTTGAAAAACTGGGTGTGGAAAACCGGAACGCGGCGTCGCTGCTTGCGCTTGACGTGTTGTCGCGGGTGGTGGCGCGCGCATCCGGTCCCGACTCGAAGCCTGGCGAACGGGGACGAGCCTGAGACGGCCGACCGGTGCGGGATTTGGCTTCGCCTGGCAGGGAAGCCTGAGGATCAGGCCGAATCAGGTCAGAGCAGGCGGGTGAATACCCCATATGCACGCCGATGCCGTGTGGTAGGCTGAGGCATGAACCCGATACTTCTGATCCTGGTCCTGCTCTTGTTGTTTGGCGGCGGTGGTTTTTACTACGGCGGCCCCTCATACGGCGGCGGTGGGGTGGGCCTCATTCTCTTGATCGCCCTGATTGTCTACCTCATGGGTGGATTTCGGGCCAAGGGTTGAGTTTCGTTGTTGGGGCCTCGCAGGCGCGTTTGCGCGTTCGTGTGAGGGAGTTGGACTGCTGCGGTAACCCGTGCCAGGGTGGAATCCACGGTTCCTTTCCGGTGGAGGGCGTCGCTCCGTCGACGCCGCGGGGACGCGCACCGTGCACCCGCGCCGGCTCGTCTTCGCTCGACGCAAGAAACAACTTGGACCGGGAAGAGCTCGCCACGCGCAACCGGCGCCGACGGAGCGACTCCCTCCATTCGATCCCACCAAGCGCCTCGTGGGTATCTCAAACGTAGATGGGATTTCCGGGCGACTGCGCCTTCTGTCCCGATTGCCTCAGCGGAGCAGGGCTTGGGCGTTGCCGTGGAACAGCTTCTCGATCTCGGCCCGGCCGAGTCCGAGGTCTTCGGCGGCCTGGCGGTGGCTGAGGAGTGACTCGATGCCCACCAGGGTCATGCGGGGATTGTTCATTTCCTCGCCGTAGATCCATTGGAAGGAGTCGCCGGCCGTGACGCAGCGTCCGCGTACGTGGCTGATGGGATAGTCCGATCCGTAGATCACACGGTCGATCCCGAGCACGTCCACCGCGAGCTTGATGCCTTCGCATTCGGTGACGGCGGAGGTGTCGACGACGATATTGGGCCGAGAGGCGAGGTCCTTCAGTCCGCGCGCGGTGCGGTGGTTGAAACTTCGCCCGACGTGTGCCAGCACGACCTTGCATCCTGGGTAGCGGGTGCTCAGCCGGAGCAGCGCTTCGCGATTCGCGGGATCGGCGGAGGAGGCATCCTTGACGAGGTGGAGGATGAGCAGGGCCTCGTGCTCATGGCAACACCGCCACATCCACTCCGGCGCCCACGCTTCGATGTCGGTCTGACGGGTGTCGCCGTCATGCGCATACAGGTGATAGGGCTTGAGGCCGCAGCAACGCCTGTCGCGCAGCCACTCGGACGCGAGACCGGGGTCGTCCTGCGGAGCCACCAGTGCTGCGAGCCAGTGACGCTGGCTCGTTCCGGAGGCGCGGCAGTCTGCGATCATCCAGTCGTTCACACCGACGCGGTCGGTGCGCCGGGCCGGGTAGGGAAAAACAAAGTCACCGACCAGACGCGGCCCGAGGAGGAGCCCCATGGCGGCGGTGTAGCGCGCGAGGTCAATCGTCCTCCCGGCGAACGCCGGATTCACCGTGTCGGCGGCATAGAAACGCGCCTCCATCACATGGGCGTGAAAATCAATGACCCGGTCCGGCAGGAATCCGTCGGTGGCTTCGGCCAGCAATGCGCGATCCAGGGGAATCAGTTCGGTTTCGAGCTTCATGGCGTCGGGGAAATCGGGAGCGACCGGACGCGGACTTCCGCTCAGGTGAGCCGGGCGAAGCCGCTGTGGGCGATGGGCCCGCGCAAGGCGTCGGTGATGGGACCGCGGTCAAGCTGTCGCTTCATCACGGCAAAGACCTCGTCCACCGCCGCGAGGTACGGCTCGATCACCCCGGCACGGTGCGCGAAGGTGGGGTAGAACGCGCCGGCGGAAAGAAAACCGCGGCTGAGCATTTCCTGGGTGAACAGGGTCATCAGCGCCCGGCTCTGCGGACCGGCGTCAAAGGACAGCAGGCAGAGCGCGGGGATGCCCCCGATCTTGGCCGGCAGGGAATGGCGGGTTGCGGCGGCGGTCCAGCCGGCGAGCACCTGTTGGCCGCTGGCGGCGATATGACGGCAGATGTCGACCTCCTCGAGGCGGGCGAGGGTGGCGACCGCGGCGGTGGGACCGATGGCCTCGGTCCAGTAGGTGCTGCTGACGAAGGTCTCCTGGGCGGCGTCCATCACCCGGTCGCGCCCGATGATCGCGGCCATGGGGAAGCCGTTGGACATGGCCTTGGCGAAGACGGCGACGTCGGGATTGACGCCGAGTGCCAGGTGCAGCCCGCCAAAGTGCGTGCGCCAGCCGGAGGTGATTTCGTCGAAGATCAGCACCGCTCCGGTCTGGTCCGCGAGTGTGCGCACCCGGGCGAGGAACTCGTCGCGTGGAGCCTCGTGGCGCATCGGCTCCATCACGATGGCGGCGAGGGAGGACCCGTGCGCGGCCACGATCTGTTCCAACTCGGCGATCTGGTTGTAGCGGAACGGCAGGGCGCTGCCGTGCAGCGACCGCGGCACGCCGTCGGGATCGAGACCGGGCAGCAGGTGGCCGGACAAGGCGTCGGTGGCGCCGAGGTTGGCGGCGAGGTACCAGTCGCTCCACCCGTGATATCCGCAGAAAGCGACCGTGCTCCGGCGGGTCGACGCCCGGGCCAGACGCACCGCGATCGCCATCGCCTCGCCGCCCGTGCGGGCGTAGCGCACTTTGGAGGCCCACGGATGGATCGCGCAGAGCCGGTCCGCGAGCTCGACCTCGGCCGGGGAGTTCAGCGTGCACATGCTGCCGCGGGCGATGCAGGCCGTGACGGCGGCGTTGACCACCGGGTCGGCGTAACCGAGCAGGCAGGTGCCGATGCCGTTGGAGGTGAAGTCGAGGAAGGCCCGACCGTCGAGGTCCCAGACCGTGCAGCCTTCGGCGCGCTGGTAGTAGGCTGGCCAACCCTCGGGGAGGTACTGCTCCGGACGCTTGCCGAGGAGCTGGGCGCCGCCGGGGATACGGGTGCGAGCGCGGCGATAGAGCTGCTGGCCGGTTCCATCGCGAAATTCGGGTGTGGGAGTCGCTTCGCGGTTCACAGGAGTGGTGCTGTCCTTCAGGCGCCAGAAAGCGCCCCCGGTCAAAACAAAAAATGGGAACGTCGCTCCTCGTACCACGGAAGCGAGTCGCGTCTCGACCGGGCCGCGCCCTCCGGCGTCGAGGTTGTCAATTTATTTGTCAGCCGGTGACTCCTTTTTGAAATCCGCTGGCGGCGTATGCTGGGGAACGATGAAGACAGTTACCCTCCAGCGGGACCGCGTCTGGTCCGCCACCCCCACTCCGATGACCGCCGAAGGTCGCATCGACGAAGCCTCGGTCCACCGCATGATCGCTCATCATGCCGATCTCGGTGTGGCCGGCATCATGCTCGCGGGCACGTGCGGCGAGGGGCCGTGGCTGCGCGACCAGGACCGTGAAGTGCTGGTCCGCGCGGCGGTGCAGGCGGCGCGGGGCAAGTTGACGGTGGCATTGCAGGTGACGGACAGCTCCGCGGTGCGCGTGCTCGACAACATCGACAAGGCGGCGGCGTGGGGGGTGGACATCGCGGTGGTGGCGGCCCCGCCCTTCTTCCTCAATGCGACGCCGCAGCGATTGCTTTCCCACTACACGGAGATCGCCCGGGCCAGCCAGCTCCCGATGGGACTGTACGACCGCGGTGCCGGCAGCCCGTACGTGGTGCCGGAGTCGCTCTTCCCCGAGCTCCTGGCGGAGCCCAACATTGTGGTGGTGAAGGACAGCGCCCAGCAGGTGTCGCGTCGCGATGCCTACCTCCGCGCCCGGGCGGCGCGCCCGGGGCTCGTGCTGTTCTCCGGCTCGGAGTTCGACACCGTCGACTACCTCGCGGCGGGGTACGACGGCCTGCTGCTCGGTGGCGGCATTTTCAACGCCCGCATGGCGCTCAAGATCATGGCGGCGGTCAAGGCCGGCGATCTGCCGCAGGCGAACGCCCTCCAGGCGCGCATGAACGATCTCATGTATCGGGTTTATGGAGGCACCCAGATCGCCTGCTGGATGACCGGGCTGAAGGAGCTCCTCGTCGAGCTCGGGGTGTTCTCCACCAACCGGAACCTGCTCGGGTATCCGCTGACCGACCTCTGCCGCTCCCAGATCAAGGCGGCGGTGAGCGGGTCCGACAACCTCGGCTACCGCGAGGACATGCTCGTGGCGCATCGCAGCTTCGTGCCATTTGCGCGCTGAGCGGGGACTGAAGGCCGGTCTGAAGGATGAGGATCGGAGGACGGAGGGGCTCACGCGGAGACGCGAAGGCGCGAAAGGTCTCCAAGCCTCCTGAATTCCGGATTTAGGATTCAGGATTCTCACTGCTGTCTGCTGTCTGCTGACTGCTGGCTTCTGGCTTCTGAATTCTGAATTCAGGATCCTGCCTGCCGAGTTTCCGCATTTCAGCGTTCAAAGTTAGGCGTTCAGCGTTCGGCGTTTCTCCCTCCGCGTTCGGCGTTCCGCCCGGTGCCGACCTTCGACCGCCAACCCTCCCTGTCTCGATCCGCCTTACCCGGCGGCGCTCGCGCTGGCGGCTCCGGTGGTGGCGGGATGGGTGGGGCGGCGGAGCGAGAGGGTTTCGCCCGGGACAAAGGCGGGCATGATGAGGTTGGGCACGGTGGTGACGTGGTGGCCGGCGAGCAGGCTTTGCGCGATGCGCACGGCGTGGTGCGCCTGTTTGATGATCGGACTCCGGTAGCGCGTGACCTCCGGCAGGCCAAGGTCGAGCGAGGCCTGGGTTTCGCGGCAGAGCAGGGAGATGTCTTCCGGCACGCGCAACCCCATGCGCAGCAGGTAGACCAGGACCATGAGGACGTGGGCGACGTGGATGCAGAAGACGGCAGTCGGCGGGTCGGGTTTCTTCAGCAGGCGTTCGAGGTTGGAGAGGAGGCCGGTCCGGTTGGGTCCGGCCGGGACCTCCGACACGGTGACCGGCTTCTTCTGCTGCTGGATGTATTCGGTCAATCCCTTCACGCAGGCCAGGTCTCCGGCGAGCGGCTGATGGGGCAGGACCAGGGCGACGCGTTCGTGTCCGTTCTTGGCGATGCAACCCGCCGCGTGCCAGCCGATGGCATAGTAGTTGACGTCGACCGACGGCAGCTCGACCCCCTGGTGGCAGGAGCCGAGCACGAGCGTCGGGACCTTGGCCTGTTGGAACCAGCGCTGGATGGTGACCGAGGCGCCGATCAGCAGCCAGCACACGTGCCGGCGGCCGTTGACGATGCTGGCCAGCCGGGATTCCGGCTGCCGGCCGCCCAGCGTGCGATCAAAGACCTCCTCCCAGCCGATGCCCTGGACGGCGAACTGGGCCCGCATCTCCATCAGCAGCGGATGCGCACCGAATCCCTGGGATTCCCGCGGTGACGGCACGATGAGGCAGACCGTGGGTGGGGCGCTGGAGAGGTTGACCTGGCCCTTGGCGCAGAGCCGGGTGCGGCAGCCCTTGGAGATCTTGATGTAGCCGTCCTCCGCCAAGCGCGCCAACGCGGCGCGCACCGTGGGCCGGCTGATGCTGAGGCGACGGGCGAGCTCATGTTCGCCGGGCAGCACCTCCGACCAGGCCCCCTGCCGGATGAACTCGCGCAACGCCTCCGCCGCCTGGTCGGCCAGGCTGGCCCGACGGAACTCCGAGAACGCCATCGCGTTGTTTTTCACGGGCCCGCAACGTGTCAGTTAATTTTACCTGTTGTCGAACCTTTAGCGACGCCCACCCGAATCTATTGTCGCGGCATGCACGTGCCACCTCCTCCGGGTCGACCCCTCCGCGCCGCAGGCTGGATACTGGCTCTGTTGCTGGCTCTTTCCCTTCGGGCCGGACCGGCCCTGCCGGCGCCGCACGACATTGATCCGACGCCGGAGCATCCGCGCAGTTCGGAAGGCAGTTTTGTCACCCTCCGTTCGGGGCGGATCGTGTTCGCCTATTCGCAGTTCAGCGAGGGACAGCACGATCACAGTCCCTCGGCGATCGTGGAAATCACCTCCGACGACCAGGGACGGACCTGGAGCAAGCCCCGGGTGGTGGTTCCGACGGGGAGTTATCAGAATATCATGAGCGTGTCGCTGCTGCGGCTCGCGAGCGGCAAGCTGGCGCGGTTTCACGCGGTGAAGAAGACCAAGTGGCTGGACTGCCACGTGGTCATGTCGACCTCGAGCGATGAAGGCGTCACCTGGACCCCGCCGAAACTGATCATGGATGCGCCGGGTTATTTCGTGCTGAACAACGACCGCGTCGTTCAAACCTCGAGTGGCCGGCTGATTGTCCCGCTGGGCTATCACCGGACCACGACGATGACCGACGACCGGCCGGCTTGGGATTCCCGCGCCATTGCCATGTGGTACTACTCGGACGACGAGGGCGCGACCTGGAAGGAATCCTCCACCTGGTGGGCGCTGCCCGTGGTCAGCCAGTCGGGGCTGCAGGAGCCCGGCGTGGTGCAGTGGGTCGATGGTTCGCTTTACTCCTGGGCCCGGACGGACCAGGGCCGCCAATATGAATTCTCCTCATCGGACCAGGGGGTCAGCTGGACCGCCCCGCGTCCGTCGCCGCTGATGTCACCCGAATCTCCTGCCAGCATCAAACGCGTCCCGGGCACGAATGCTCTGATGGCGGTGTTCAACGATCACTCCGGCAAGGTGCCCGCCCCGAAATCGCCCCGCCAGCGGGCCCCGCTGGTCGTGGCCTTCTCGACCGACGGCGCGAAAACGTGGGGGCCGTCGCAGGTGATCGAGGAGGATCTGACCGGCTGGTTCTGTTACACGGCGATCCACTTCACTGACGACGCTGTTCTGCTTTCCTATTGCGCCGGGAACGACAAGCTTGGCCGTCTTTCCCGGCTGCGCGTGCGCCGCATTCCGCTGACTTCGCTGTCAGTGCCGCGCGGCTGAGGCGGACCGAAGTTGAGGCTAGACCACGAATGGACACGAATTTCGCAGACGCGCCTACGCGTCAACTCAAGCGGGGATCCGAGGTCGGCGTCGGTTGGAGGTGGGGTCGTCGACCCCGCGGGGATGGGCATCGCGATCACGCGAAGGAAAACGGAGGCGGGACCGGTGGTCCCGTCGCGGCCTCATCGAGGCCACCTCCAACGGAAACGGCAACTTGCTTCAGCTCAGCGCAGCGCGATCCGAGGTCGGCGTCGGTTGGAGGTGGGGTCGTCGACCCCGCGGGGATGGGCATCGCGATCACGCGAAGGAAAACGGAGGCGGGACCAGTGGTCCCGTCGCGGCCTCATCGAGGCCACCTCCAACGGAAACGGCAACTTGCTTCAGCTCAGCGCAGCGCGATCCGAGGTCGGCGTCGGTTGGAGGTGGGGTCGTCGACCCCGCGGGGATGGGCATCGCGATCACG
>JAEUGZ010000485.1 GCA_016794725.1 Opitutaceae bacterium
CGCAGGAGGTCTTGGGACACCGGGAGGTGCGCAGAATCGGTGTAGACCTTCGTCGTCAATGGGAGGTCGCTGCGGCGTCTCACTTCCATCGCGAGCGTAATTGAGGTGCACGGCATCGCCCCATCACTAAAGCGTTGTCGAAGGACCTTATGGACGGCGTTCATTGACGCGCATGGGCTGAGCCTGACCGCGATCGACTTCATGACAGTGGAGCTCTGGACCAAAGGTGGATTGGTGACCCACTACATTCTGTTCGTCATGAAGCCGGCGACTTGAAGTGTCACCTCCGCAGGGATTACACCGCATCCGGGCACCACGTGGAGGTTGAAGGTCAGACGGAATCTTTCCGATGCATTCAGCGCTTTGCTGCGCGAAACCGGAATCCTCTCATGGACTGGGACGGTTCGTTCAACGCCGCTTTTCGAAGGCTGCTCGAACGCGCTGAAGTACAGCCGGCACGCCTGCCGGCGCGGTCGTCCAATTGTAACGCGCATCTAAAGCGATTCGTAGCTCATTTAAAAAAGAGGCTGCGGATCGATTGATTCTCTTCGGCGCAGACCACCTGTGATGGGTGGTCGACGTGTATCTCAAGGTTTACCACCTTGAGCAAAACCACCACGGGCTCGATGGCCGAATTGCCCAACCCACGCTGGAGGTTGGAGCCGCGAATGAAAGAGACCGGCGGCGCCAGAGTCGCGGCGGCATGCTCAATTCCAACTACCGAGACGCCGCGCGATCGTCTCAGTTCTTGGACCAGACGGGCTTGTTGTTACGCCACTGGATAGGGACCGTCGACGAATTTTTCGGCGTGGTAGCCCTTTGACCCGATTTGCCGGGCGAGATCGCTGCGCGGGGCAGCGCCAGCGCGCAGGCGCGCGATCATCGAACGGAAATCGTGTCGTGGCTGCCAGCCCAAGTCTCGCCGTGCGCGTTCGTTGATGTAGACGCGGTCGATTGAAGGGCTCATTTTCCAGCCACGCTGCGCGTATTCGACCTCGAAGTCGGGGACATGCTGCCTGACAACGGCGGCGGCATCGGTGCGCAGGGCGGCACAGTCGGCCGGGGTGAACGGGGTGGTTGCACTGATGATGTATCGACCGAAGCGAATTGTCGGGGCCGCTACCGCCGCACTTAGGTGGGCACTGACGACGTCCTCCAGCTCCACGCGGCGATTCAGGAACTCGTTTACCTTGAGATTGTCGTCGGAAAAGGCCGCACGGGCGGCCTTGCTGTCGTCTGCCTCGGGAAAGAAACGCGACGTTCGCAGGACGAGACAAGGCAGGTGTTCGTTGCGTTGGAATTCCTGGCAGAGCGCCTCGGCGGCGAGCTTGGTTGCGCCGTAGATATTTTTTGGTACGGGGGCGACATCCTCGGTGATCCACGCTGCGGGTGCGCCCGGCGGCGGCTGAAGGGCGTCGCCAAACGTGCTGGTCGTGCTGGTGAAAATGAAAGCCGCAGCGTCGGCCCGGCGAGCCTCCTCGAGCAGGACGAGGGTGCCGGTGATGTTGGTGTCGATGAAGTCCTGCCGGGCGTGCGTGCAGCCGTGGGGTTTGTGGAGGGCGGCAGTGTGAAAGACAATGCTACCGCCCGCGAGGCAGCGGCGCACCAGGGCGCGATCGGTTATCGAGCCGGTTACTGAGGTGAAGGCGCCGGGAGCAAGGTCGAGGCCGACCACATCCCTGCCCTGCGCCCTAAGGGTGCGGATGAGGGCTTCTCCAAGGTGCCCGGAACTACCCGTGACCACTGCTTTCATTAGCCTAGGAAAAGTCCGAAGCGAGCAGTCAGGGCAAGCTTGGTGAACAATCTCGCTCTTCTGTTTTCACTCATCAACAAGCCCATCCAGGAGTCGTTGCAGGGCGCGGACGGTGTTGAGTTTTGGCCAGTAGATTTCTGAAGTCAGGAGGAAACCAATGTTCGTAAGCGCTACCCGAAGAACCGGGCAGCGGGGCAAGTGCGGGCCGGGTATGTGGGGTGGGGTAAACCGCGGAGTTGCCCCCTCGCGAATCTCGTTCTTAGCTTTTTGTCGTTGGAGTGTGAGCGTACTCGGTTGTTCCCGATTTGAAGCCACCGCGGCAAAAGGCCGTACGGTGAAAGTCGAACGTGTCTCACATGGACGAGCGGGCAGGGGCGACGGACCTCCCAACGGCCTGATCGAGCGGCAATTGCTCGAGTACCGAGGGTCTGCGGTTGATCATCTCCCTCGATCGTGTTCAGTGGTGAAGTCATGGGTGCAAGGGTCTTCAGTCTCAAAGCAGAAACCTTATGGCAGACGGTGCCCCAGAAAATGAGGGAAGCGATTCTGAGTGCCGTGTGGTGCGGTCATTGCCTAAAGGGCGTTCCTATGCTGGACTATGGAGGGAAGGAAATTGCCGGTGATGTCATCCTTGAGGGCCAATGTGGCATCTGCGGAGGCCGCGTCGCGCGAAGAGTGGAAACCTCAGAGGCACCGCGCGGGTAGGTTCAAGCTGGACATACTGGTTCGTGAGGCGCGTGCCGTCTGTATACGATGGGTTGACCCTCACCCGCCTGTTCGACAAGCAGCGTAGAGGGTTCTTGTCCAAGAAACGACAGTAGCTCAGGGCGCGGCTCAAGAGAAAGGTTGGTCGCGGGAATCCTGTCGAACCCGTTCGCCACTGGGCGACCTCATCCGTGAGTGCACTCGTATCTGCCGCCCCACGCCGACCGGAACTTTGGACTCTCACGGCCAAGCTTTGCCTGGAAGTACTATTTTGTCGCCAGCCGTTGCCCGGATGCCTCCTCGCCTGATGTGGTGAGCCACCGCGGCGGTCCCTTCATTTGCTCGGTGCCCCGGATGGGAAACCGGTGGACGGTTCCCGAGGCCGCGTCTTGCACAGCGGGACAGACGAAGTAAAAGCGGAGTTGGCCCGAGCGTTCCCCAAAATCAATCACCCCAATCCCATGAGCCCTCTCAGCACCTGGGCGAGAGCACCGTGTGAACGCCCGGAGAGACCAGTTGGGGCGGCTGGTGGTGGGCGCTGGAAGCAAGCCATGCCACAACCGATCTACAGCGTCGAATCGACCAAAGAGTTCTCATCTCGCTTCCTCTAGATGCCTTGAGATCTCGATTCGCTCGTGCAGGAGTCGCACGATCACGACTTCGTCTGGCGCTACGGTGTAGACAAGGAAGTGGCGGGGCGCCCGAACCACTTGGCCGTCGACACGGGCACGTCTGCGGCTGTGCCGAAGATGATAGAGGCGGATTCCGGGCTGGAGGGCCGGAAGCTCGTAAGAGTGGGTCAAACGAGTATTCGCAGCCACCTCCGAAATCGCGACGGCGATGAGTCGCTGGTATCGGCGCAATGCGGGCTGGCCGAAATTAACCAGGGACCACCTCAGGGCATCCTTGATGTCAGTCCGTGCTGCCGGAAGGTAGCGTAGCGCCATCAGCGTTTTGAATGTCCTTTGGACTCGTTCATCACTTCAGCGGCGCAGTCCTCCAGGAAACTGTTCGGATCTTCGATCACGGCAGGTCGGCCGGAATCCAGCCCAGCCTGAATTTCCTGCCGCAGGCGTGCGAGGCGGAGTTCGCGCTCTTCTTCTTCCCGAGCCAGCGCCGTGAGGGCGGCCCGATGGACTTCACTTGCGTTGTTAAACGCGCCACTCTTCACGACACGTTTGACGAAGCGGTCCAAAGCCGGCGTGAGATTGACGTTCTGAGTGGGCACGGATTAAGGGTGGCCGTGTTGGCAAGCTTTGTCAACCGATCTGAAATCACGACAATCGGCGCTTTCGTCGAATTCTGCAGTCCTCAACAGTCCTATGCTCCGCCAATTGAGAAGTGCCCGAACAGACGGATCCACACCACTCACGACTGACCAACAGTATCCCCTTTCACGTCATCTTGGATGCGGTGGACAGAGTCGCTAGGTGAGTGGCGACGTCTTTTATCACAAGGACCACGCATCACCCTTAAAAATCCTCAGTTCCTCCGGTCAATTCTGAGAGGACAGAAGGACGCGATGGACATTTTTCGGGGCAAGACCGAAGCCTACGAAACCCATTCGGTCGGGGCAGTGTATCAGGAAGTTTACACAGATGATGATGTCCGGCTTGCTGCCATGAGGTCATTTGCTGACCCTCTTGAACCCCCGAATGAACGCATCACTCCTAGTTGTAAGGAATGAGATTTCTGACACCTGCGGACCCACAGATGGTGGTCGCTATGACTTTAGCGACGCGTGTTCCTTATGCGGCACAGGTGCCTTACGTATCGATCCAATTTGTCTTCGTTCGGAACTCCTGGAGGACCGTGTATGCTCCACCTTGTTGTTTGAAATCGTGATTCCTCGAAGACTGGTACCGGCACTGAAGGCCGTGGCTCCGAGGTGCGTGAGGGACGTGCTCGATGTCACCACGCGAGAACCCACCGGTAGTGGAGAGCTGATACCTGAATTATACCTGCCTCCGTGGAGCCCCTCCACTTTAGGGATCATTCGCTCGAAGCAATTGCCACCGTGTGTCCGGTGTGACCGCGACGGACACTACAACACGATCAAGATGGAGCCAGCGCTCGTCTATGACATACCTCTTCCCAAATTTAAGGTCGCGGGTACCTACGAGCGTTTCGGCAGATCCGGCCTTCGGCCTGACATCAAAAAAAGCAAGTTTTCGCCTCCGCTCCTGATGGTCGACGACTCGGTGCGGGAGGTGTTGATGAACGAGGAGGGAGTATCGTTTCAGCCCGTGCGATTTTCGGGGTGAATCCACAGGTTCTCACCTCTTCGTTTGAAGGTCAGCCTCGCGCGAAGGACATGGCAGCCGAAGAACCTCCGGCAACCGGAAGAGAAAGCCCGCCGCAGCCCCCAGAGTCTCGGGAAACAAGTGCCCCACGGAAGTACCGAGAAGCAGCCCCAGCGCTGGTGACGTATCGAGCGATCGAGGCAAACTCAAACCGACCACAATCCGCATCTGAACCCAGGCGGGCAGGGGAGGGAACACTATGACTCAAGCACCGTGCATTCGTTCGCAAACCAGGAGTCGGTCCGGATATGCCGTCCGTGCCGTGACCGTGCCCGAACCGACTCAGTGCAGGTCGAATCGGCAAAACACGGGAAAGGAGACTGCCCAACCAAGAACAGAGCCCAAACCGTTCGCCAATTGGCGACCTCATCCTCTGGTTGAGTCGCCTACCGCCACCCCAGTGGATCATGTCTGCTTCGCAGCCGTTCCGGCAACCACACGCTTGGCATCGCCACCCTCCCCGGGCAGGCTCTGACCTGACGGTCGCCTATGACTCGTTAGGTCGCTCCCCTCATTTTAGTTTACTTCACCCGATCCGTTGTCCAACGGACGGGGTACGCCTCATGGTCAATCACTTTTCAAACTCCCTGGAGAACAATATAAATACTTAGGTTCGGTAGGAAATAATGGGGTTTCGTTAGGTTACGTGGGCTATTCTACGGTCTCCGAGAAGGTCAACAAGTCGGCGCGGAATTTAGCTACCAACCGCGATTTAGGAAGGGCAGCACCGAGAAGACTAATTGAAGAAATGCGTTTAAGGAGGTACGAATTTTAGTTGGCGGCGTGAATCCCCACGGATATCCCATCAAAGGTCAAAGACGGGCTTATAAATCCTCATTTGAAAGGCACTATGCTACCGGTCTTGATGGATTTTCGAGGAATTGCCCTGACTTTCTTCTGTTTCGCAGCACTGCAGGGGTGCAGTAGCGGAGAGTCAAATGCCGCTAACGGCGATGATAGCATCAAAAAAAAGGCGGCTGCGATATTTTGTGAGCAATTTGCGCAAAACGACTACACTCAGAATACTAAATTATTTTATAGTAGATATAAATACGTTT
>JAEUGZ010000495.1 GCA_016794725.1 Opitutaceae bacterium
ACAATCGATCGGAATAATCTCCCGGCCGGGGAAACACCCTGCGAGGATTTCCGCCGCCTCTGCATCCTTCTTGGGCTGCCGGAACGCTGGCATCAACACAGCGCCATTGATGACCAGAAAATTGGCGTAGCTGGCCGGCAAGGGCTGGCCTTCGCAGTAGGACGGCTTCGGCATGGGAAGCTCAACCAAGGCGAATCGTTTTCCCGACGGGGTGCGCAGCGACTTCAGGCGCTCAAGGTTCTCCGTGAGAATTCGGTGGTTCTTGTCGCGTCGATTTGGCTCGACCACCGTCACTATTCCATCAGCCCGATAAAACCGGCTCAGGTCATCGACATGTCCATCGGTGTCATCGCCCACAATCCCATCCCCAAGCCACAGAATGGTGTGCACGCCCAGATAGTCGCGGAGGGCCTGTTCGATTTCCGCCTTGGTCAGGTCGGGATTTCGATTCGGATTGAGCAAGCACGCCTCGGTGGTGAGCAGCAATCCCTCGCCATTGACGTCAATCGACCCTCCCTCGAGCACCATGTCCTTGACGAAACGCCGCAAACCGAGAGCCCGACCAATGCGGGGAGGGATCTGGTTGTCGCGTCGATAGGGTGGATACTTGTCGCCCCACGCGTTGTACTTCCAATCGGTCAGGGCCACCTCGCCCGTGCGGTCGTTCCGGACGAAGATTGGACCGTGGTCACGACACCAGGCATCATCCGTGGGATGGTTGAAGAAGGTGACACGGGACAAATCGGCGCCGGCCTTTTCAACCAGGGCGCGCGCCCGCCGCTGAAGCGGCTTCGCCGCATTGATGCGAACCTCCTGGTAGCGTGAAATGACTGAGACAATCTCCGCGAACTTGTACGGGATGGGCCGGAAAAATCCGGGCCACGAAGCCCGTTTGTGGGGCCAGGAAAGCCAGATTGCGACCTGAGGCTCCCACTCGGCCGGCATGCGAAAGCCCAGGCTGGCGGGGGTCGGATCGGACGTGGGCGCGACACGAGGCGCCGGACGGGACGGGGAAGGCATGTCGTGAGGGCGAACCAGGACTAGTCGATGAACCGTTTGGTCAGGTCGCCGTAGGCATCAATGCGGCGATCCCTCAAGAACGGCCAGTGCGTGCGGGTGACGTCAACCTTGCCCAGATCGATCTCCGTCAACAACACCTCTTCCCGATCGACCGAAGCCTTGGCGAGGATCTGGCCGCTCGTCCCAGCGACAAAACTCTGCCCCCAAAATTCAATCCCATCGCCACCGACCGGTGTTTCCAGACCGATCCGGTTCACCGCGGCCACATAGCAGCCATTCGCCACCGCGTGAGAACGCTGGATCGTCTCCCAAGCGCCGTGCTGATTGATGCCATACTCCGCCTTCTCCTTGGGATGCCAGCCGATCGCGGTCGGATAGAACAGGATCTCGGCCCCCTGCAGCGAGGTCAGTCGTGCGCCCTCCGGGTACCACTGGTCCCAGCAGATCAGCACGCCAATGCGGCCATACTTGGTCTGCCACGCCCGAAAACCGGTGTCACCCGGTGTGAAATAGAACTTTTCGTAGAAAAGCGGGTCATCCGGAATGTGCATTTTCCGGTAGATACCCAGCAGCGAACCATCCGCATCGATGACCACTGCCGTGTTGTGGTAGAGCCCGGACGCCCGGCGTTCGAAGAGCGAAGCGATGATGACCGCCTTGTACTGCTTCGCGATCTTCTGAAAAGCCGCGGTGCTCGGGCCGGGAATGGCTTCGGCCAGGGCAAAGTTGGCGTGATCCTCGCTCTGACAGAAATACTGAGAACGGAAGAGTTCCTGCGTGCAGATGATTTTCGCCCCGGCCTTGGCGGCCTGGGCGGTGAGCGCGAGGGTCTTCTTCAGGTTCTGCACCGGATTCGCGGTGCAGGCGTGCTGAAGCAGGCCGAGGGTGACGGTGGGCATGGAGGAAATGGGTATCTACTTCTCAACCACAACTGCAGCTTAGTACACGACTTTGTTCAGCGGATATTCAACGATGCCTTCAGCACCGAGGGCCTTCAACTGCGGGATGATCTCGCGCACGACATTCTCGTCGATGATCGTCTCCAGCGCAACCCAGTCGGGATGGCTCAGCGGCGACACCGTGGGATTGCGCAGCGCGGGGATGGCCCGCGAAATGGCATCCAGCGCCGTGCGCGGAGCATTCATCTTCAGACCGACCTTGGTCTCCGCCTCGAGCGCGCCGGTCAGGAGCAGCGCGATGGTCTCAATCTTCCGGCGCTTGGCCGGATTCGCCCAGCTCTGCTTGTTCGCGATGAACTTGGTGTTGGTTTCCATCAACGTCGAAACGATGCGCAGCTTGTTCGCGCGCAACGACGATCCTGTCTCGGTGATGTCGACAATGGCATCGACCAGGTCAGGCACCTTCACCTCCGTCGCACCCCAGGAAAACTCCACGTCCACGGGAACAGACAAAGAGGCAAAATAACGCTTCACCGTGTTGACCAGTTCAGTCGCGACCCGCTTTCCCGCCAGATCCTGGGGAGTCATGATCGGCGAGGACTCAGGCACACAGAGCACCCACCTCGACTTCTTCACGGAGGCACGGCTGTAGATCAAATCGCAGACCTCCACGACGTCCGACGCGTTTTCCTGAATCCAATCATACCCGGTCAGCCCGCAATCGAAGAATCCATGTTCGACATAACGGCTCACCTCCTGGGCCCGCACAAAGCGGCCGTCCAGATCCGGGTCGTCAATCGCTGGTTTGTAGGACCTCGAACTGGTCGTGATTTTCCAACCTGCTTTGGCAAACAGGTTCTTGGTGGAGTCCTCGAGGCTTCCCTTCGGAAGCCCGAGCATCAGAAGCGGTACATGGGCGGACACGCCGTCACAGGAATCTCCGCCATTTTCTGTCGCAAGTCTATTCCCTGCCGATCTCCCCCGCAGCATTGATGCATTATAAATGCGTTAAGCCGGAATTGATTTGTAAAAAAACAATTTGTAAAAAACCTAAATCACCGCCAAATGCTCCCCAACCCTGACGGATGCTGGGGAACACCGCTTGCTGCTTCACCGATCCACCCACTATGCGCGCAGAGCCTAAACCGCTGATCCTGATTGTCGAAGACGAGGATGAACTCGCGAAGTTGATCTGTCTCCATTTGGAAGAGGCCGGCATGCTCACCCAGGTGTGCAACCGGGCCCAGCACGCCCTGCGTTTTCTCAAACGCAACTTTGCCAACCTCATGTTGCTCGACGTGAACCTGCCGGACCAGTCCGGATTTGCGCTCCTCGAGGAACTCAAGTCGAACGATATCATCGTCCCGACGATCTTCCTCACAGGCAACACGCTGGAGGTCAACAAGGTGAAGGGCCTGGAGTTGGGCGGCGATGACTACGTCACCAAGCCGTTTGGATACGCCGAACTCGTTGCTCGCATACGCGCCGTCCTGCGCCGCGCGGAGTCCAAGACCGATTTCAACGTCACCAAGAACGTCAAAGTCAGCGACGAACCCTTTGAGTTTGTCGGAGCCCAGATCACACCGGTTCGGCTGGAAATCGCATTTCCGGACGGCCATGTGCAGAAATTGGGACGCAAAGAGCTCGGCATTCTCGCCTACCTTTCGGCAAACCGGGGGGTGGTCATCACCCGCAAAGCGCTGATTCACTCAGTCTGGGGCATTCATGCCGACGTCCGGAGTCGTTCACTGGACCAGTACATCGTAAAGGTGCGCGACCTCTTCCTCGAACACGGCATTCGCCTGGACGCTTTCCGGACCGTGCACGGCGTGGGGTACATCTTCGATCCGGACGGCGTTTCCAAAGAAGGCACCGCGGGGTAGGGATCGCGGATCGCAACCGACGGTGCTCAGAAGAGCTCAGGCTGCGTATAGCGTTTGCGCGCATCGGAGAGGCAGGTGCGCATCTCCAATTCTTCCAGCAGCGAGAAAACTTCCTCCACCCGCGGCATTTCCCGTGTTGCCGGAATTGTCGGCAGACCGAGGTTGAGCGTGGTGAGTTTGCGGTTGCGGCGCAGGCCCTCCGCATAGCTGGACACCGCCTCACGAAACCGATCGGGTTTCAGTTCCGCCGCATTCGCGAGTATGCCTTCGAGCGTGCCATAAGTCTGCAGCCACTTCGCCGCGGTCTTGGGTCCCACTCCATCGACGCCGGGAATATTGTCCGAGGTGTCCCCCACCAACGCCAAATAGTCGGCGATCTGTGCCGGAGGCACACCAAACTTCTCGGCCACTCCCGCCGCATCCATCAATCGCCAGCCCAGTTTCGGATTCGCAGAAGGCGGCGGCAGCATGATCTTCACCCGATCATCGACAATCTGCGCGAAATCCTTGTCCGAGCTCACCACCATGACCTCGTGTCCGATTCGCGCCAGCGCCACCGCCTGCGAGGCAAGGAGATCGTCGCTTTCGACCCCGTCGACCTCAACGCCGACCAACCCCATCGCCCGCGTGAGCCGTTTCAAATAGGGGATCTGCTTTTCCAGGGCCTCCGGCATCTCCTCCCGCTGGGCCTTGTACTCGGGCAGCAAGGCGAGCCGGTCCTGGGCTCCCCCCAGGTCAAAGAAGACCAACGTGCCTTCGGGACGCTCCTGATCCTCCAACTTCCAGATCGACTTGATCCAGCCATGCAAGGCATTCGTCGGAAATCCGTCCGCGCGGGTCAGCTCCGGAATCGCAAAGAAACACCGGTAGGCGAGATTGAATCCGTCGATCAAAAGCCACTTGGCCATGGCTCCACCAAACCAGCGGTTGGCCGGCAGGCCAGCGCAGAATCGACATTCCTGCGAAGCCTCACGGTTTCACCCTCGGCCGCGATTCGGCCCGGGCCGGAGTCACGAGGGTGGGATTCTGAAACGAGGATCCGGACTGCACCGTCGGCAGCGCCTGTTTCTTGGGTGATCCTCCCGGGCTGACTAGATTCGCCGTGACAAAAATGAGCAGGTTTCGCTTCTGGGAACTTTGTCCTTTGGATCGAAACGCCCGGCCAAACAGCGGCAGATCCCCCAGAACTGGGATCTTGTCGTGCACCTTCTTCACCTCCTCGCGCGTCAGCCCGCCCATGATCAGCGTCGCACCATCCCAGAGGGTGACACGCGTGGACACTTCACGCACCGAGAAGATCGGTTGATAGAACCCGGGGGGCACGGTCACCGTCCTGCCACCCGAGACCGCAACACTGGGCCCTCCAAACTCAACAAAGCCCTCGAACTCCGTGACCTTCGGCGAGAGATCGAGACTGATCGAATAGTCATCCTCCTCCACGGTCGGCGTGACCTTCAATTCCACCCCCACGTTGCGAGACGTGAAATCCTGGGGAGTGCCCGCCGTGATCGTCACACCCGCCGATCCACCTCCGGATCCGTCCGCCGCCGTGCGGCCGGAACCAACCTGGCTCTGGATCTCACCATAACTCTGTGGATACCGGAGCTCCTGCGCCACCGTGATTGTCGCCGTGTTTCCCGATAGCACGGTCACCCGGGGGGCGCTGAGTAGATCGCTCCCTGATTTCTGCGCCAGCAGGCGGACCATCGCGCTGACATTGAAGTCACCGATGATGCCCGAAATCGACGCCAGTCCCGACGCCTCGCCCGCCAGAGCCACCGCGCCGGGAAGCCGGGGAGGCGCCGTGCTCGCCACGGACTCCCCGTCAATCACGATTGCGTTGCCGTTGGTCGATCCGGTGAACGCACCGCTCAGCGTCCGGTTGACCCGGTCGGTCGAGTAGTTCGCCTGCGACGTGTACAAGGGGCGTCCTGCGCGATCAAGCAGCGGCTGGCCGGTCGCGGGATCCGTGCGGGCTCGACCTGTGCGTCCGACCCCCCAGGTGATGCCCATTTCGTCCAGCACACCCTCCTGCACCTCCATGAACTTCGCCTCGATCTCCACCTGCCGAACGTCGGTGTAGCGATTGAGAATGGCGCGGATGCGCTCGATGTTCCTGGGGGTCTGGGTCACAATCATCGCCGACCCGTCGTAGGCCAGGCTGGCGCCGGGCGTGCCATCGAACACCACCCCGGCGGACTGCAGGAATGTCCGAAGCAGGTTGGCTTCCCCTCCCCCGGCCGACAGAGGCGTTGGATGCGAACTGCCGGACTCCGCCGGCGAAGCACTCGGATCCGGCGCTGGCGGGGCTGGGGGCGCACTGCCCGCAAACCCGGTCATCCGAATCACCGTCGAACGTGCGACCGGGAAAAACGCGGTATCCAATGAAGACGTTTCACCACCGGGTTTGAGGACCACGGCGTCTTCCTGCACCTCATACTGGAACCCCACGGAATCCGTGACAAAATCGAGGACGCGCTTGAGGGAGAGGTTGCGGAGCGACAGGGTGACCTCGGGATTCCGGTTGGCTGGATCGATCAGCACCACATTGACCCCGCGCGCACCGGCGGTCGACGGATCACATTCCTCCGCGATCGCGCTCAGGGTCTGCGCCACGCGATTCAAATCCATTTGGTTGAAGCTCACCGCCGGGATCTGTATCGCATTGAGTTTCTGAACCAGCGGGCGCGACACCGATTCCCGCGCGGAATCGGCCGGAGGCCGATCCTCAAACACCGCAGGGCGCTCCCACGAACGCCCGACTTCATCGACCATTTGCGCCCGGGTGACATTTCGGTTTCCCTCGCTTGCCCGCGCCCGATCCTCGGCAATGCGCCGTAGCAGGTCCTTTGCCAGGGGATCGTCGCGCTTCGCCGCGGGCAGCGAACGCAAGGTGGCTTCAGCCGCATCCCAGTCACCCGCGAGGTACTGCGCCCGACCCTTCGCCATCGCACGCTGCCCTTCCTGCATTTCGTCACCGGGCGAGTGCGTCGGATTGGACTGAACCTGCGCCAGGACGGGTGTTGTGATGGCCTGAGCATTGAGGCCGACGAGAAGGGTACAACCGAGCCGGAGGAAGGGAAACTTCATGGAAGTGGGGAGTATGTGCCCTGCGGCTCGTGGCCGGACATCGCGCTTGCCGGGGACGACGAGGTAGCGGCCGAGGCCGCTTCTGAACCAACCGCGCGGAGTCGCAGGGGAGGGTTAAACTCAGTCGGGACACTCGGCGGGGAATTCGCGTCCCCAGCCAGACCCAGCCAGGCGCGTCGCAGGCGCACATCAATCCGCTCAAGTACAAGGGTGACGCCGGACATGACCACACGATCTCCAGCCTGCATCCAGTGCCGGTCATCCTGTCCGGGAATCTCCAGGACGGCCCAGGCCTCTCCCTGGCTCAGGTTTTCACCCGCCTCCA
>JAEUGZ010000516.1 GCA_016794725.1 Opitutaceae bacterium
CCAGGTCGAGCTGCTGCGTACCCGCCCGGAGGCGGGAGGACACATCCATTTCAGCACGGTGGCCCTGATGCAGGACCGCCGGGGTGTGGCGTCGAAGTTGGAGCAGCAGACCTATGCGACCCCGGCCCTGGTTCCGGCGACCCCCTGGCTGGCCAGCACCCGACCGGCGGCGCCGCAGGTGGTCGGGCGTCACCTGACCGGAAGTCCCGACCTCTGGCGGATCCGCCTGGCCAAGGTCGAGTCCGCGACGCGGACGGAGCCGGTGCACCTCGCTGTCTGGCGGAAGCACGGTGACCACTGGCGGTTTTCGGTTCAATCGGCCGGGAATCGGGAGATCTCCCTCGCCCCCGATCCTGTCCACGGTCCTGTCTCCGCGGCCGTGGTCAGTGCGATCGACCGCCTCGGACAGGAAAGCGAACGCGTGGGCGTCGTGACGAGATAGGGACGGATGTTCCGAAGGAATCAGTTGAGCCCAAACGTTCCCCTTGAAACAGACCCAGAACATTTAAACCACGGATGAACACGGATAAACACGGATTTGGGATGGGAGGCTTGATTCGCTCGAACGGAGCGGGGCAATCGTTGCCCAAACTTTCTGTATCTGTGTTTATCTGTGTCCATCCGTGGTTCACCTGGGTTTCAGGCTGAATCCGTACTGTGCTCCCACCTTGACCCCGATGGAAACTTCCCTGGCTCCGAAAACCCACCCGTGGCGCTGGATTCCGACGCTCTATTTTGGGCAGGGCATCCCGTACGTGGTCGTCATGACCCTGTCGGTGGTCATGTACAAGAACCTCAAGGTCTCCAATACGGAGATCGCGCTCTACACCAGCTGGCTTTACCTGCCGTGGGTGATCAAGCCGCTTTGGTCACCCCTGGTCGACATGTTCCGGACCAAGCGATTCTGGATCGTCAGCCTCCAACTCGGGGTGGGGGCGGCGCTGGCGATGGTGGCGTTGACGCTGCCGACGTCACACTTCTTCCAGATGACCCTGGCGGTGTTCTGGCTGATGGCGTTCAGCTCGGCGACGCATGACATCGCAGCGGACGGGTTCTATCTGCTGTCCATGCAGCGCCACCAGCAGGCGGCGTTCGTTGGGGTGCGCAGCCTCTGCTACCGCATGGCGATGATCGCCGGGCAGGGCGGACTGGTCTACCTCGCGGGGCACCTGCAGACCACCCTGGGCAGCGTGGTCCAGGCCTGGGTCTTTGTTTTCTTCCTGCTCGCGGTGTTTTTTGTCCTGCTCGGGCTGTACCACCTCTGGGCCCTGCCGCGTCCCGCGGCCGACCATGCGGTACGCACCGGAAACGGAGTGATCAAGGAATTCGGCGAGGTGTTTGGCGCGTTCTTCAAGAAGCCGCGGATCGTTTCGATCCTGGCCTTTCTGCTCCTTTACCGCTTTGCGGAGGCCCAGCTGCTCAAGCTGGTGACGCCATTTCTGCTCGATCCGCGGACGCAAGGCGGACTGGGCCTGACCACGGAGCAGGTGGGGGTGGTGTATGGAACCGTCGGGGTGATTGCCTTGATTTTGGGCGGCTTGCTGGGCGGCTACGTGATTTCCCTGTTCGGTCTCAAACGGATGCTCTGGCCGATGCTGCTGGTCATGCACGTGCCCAATCTCGTCTTCGTGGCTCTTGGAGTGTTCCAGCCCGAGTCGGTGCTGCTGGTGGCGGGAGGGCTGGTGATCGAGCAGTTTGGATACGGCTTTGGATTCACCGCCTACATGGTTTACATGATGATGATCGCCGAAGGTGAGCACAAGACGGCGCACTATGCGCTCTGCACCGGCTTCATGGCCCTCGGCATGATGCTGCCTGGCATGGCGGCGGGCTGGCTCCAGGATCACCTCGGGTACGTGAAGTTCTTCTCCTGGGTCTGTGTGGCCACGCTGCCTTCCTTTGTCGCCACCGCCCTGATCAAGGTCGATCCGGGGTTCGGGAAGAAGACCGCGGAGGCGGGGGGCGAACGCTGAACGCTGAACGCTGAACGCTGAACGCTGAACGCTGAACGCTGAACGCTGAACGCTGAACGCTGAACGCTGAACGCTGAACGCTGAACCTAAAGTACGCGGTTAAACCACGGATGGACACTGGTCAACACGGAGACAAACGAGTCATGCAACCTCTGGCATTCACTTGGCGGGTGAAAGCCCGCTCATACTCCGGATCCGCGTTCATCTGTGTCCATCCGTGGTTTGCGAAGGGATCGATTCGGTTCAACTTCGGAAAATAGGTTGAAACGTCCGGATCAAGTGCTCGGATTTTCTGAACTTTCGCCCTTCACTCTTCGCCCTTCACGCCTCACCGCATCGCGGTGTAGCGCGGGGAGTCCAAGCAGCCGGCGGGCGCCGTTGATGACCTTGGGCCACTGCAGAGCGGGACCGGGGTCGGCTTTGTTGGTCTGGATGTGATAGTGACCGAGCACACCCTTGAACCGGGCGAGTTCCTCGTCGGGCAGTTTGCGGGGAATCAGCTCGCCCGCGGCGTCGCGGGGATAGTCGCAGGTGATCTGGGGGAAGACCTTGCACAATGCGGCGGTCAGTTTGATCAGCGCCGCGTACTGCTGCGGAGTCAGGTCGTACTGCACGAGGGTGGTGTTCTGGATGTCACCCGTGACCGGAGTCGGCCGGGCCGGCCGGCCGACGAAGCCGGGCGTGTGCAGCATCGGGTCACCGAGGCGCTCGGGCACGGTGATGACCGGCTGGCCGTCCGGACCCGGCTGGTACCAGTCCTGGAGCGGCTTGGTGTCGGCCGGGGGATAGGCGCCCATATTGGCGATTTCGATACCGACAGAGCGATCGTTGGAGGTGGTGGCGTGCCAGGCGCGTTCCTTCAGGTCGAGCGTCTGATAAATCGTGCCGTCGATATCGAGCATGAAGTGGATGCTCAACCCGCGGTGGTCGTGCAGGACGTTGAAGCAGGACTTGCTGATGCCGCAGACGTCGTAGTGCAGGACAAACTGGTCGACCACCCGCTGCAGCGTCGGCAGGTCCCAGCCCCCGCCGCGCACGCGCTCGATTTCCGCGTCCGAAAGACCGTTCTTGCGCAATCCATAGCGGTTGGGTGTGCGCAGGGCCTTGACGGCGGCGGCGGTGCTCTCCCAGCCGCTTTCGGCGATGGGAGCGAAGCGACGCTCCACGCGGTAGGCGTCATAGCCACCCGGATCCATCCAAGTGACGACCCGGGTTCCGGTGTGAAACATCCGCCCCGCCACGACGATCTCGTCGCCCTTGCGCGGCACAAACGTCCGCGGGCGCGCCAGGTGACACCCGCCGAGCAGCAAGGGAAGGACGATAACAAGCAGGGATAGGACCGGAAGTCGGGCCCGGTTCGATGGTAAGCCGTCCCTCGCGGACGCTCCAGGCGTGGCCGACGTGTCGCCAAGCGCCTGGGAAAGCGCCGTCGAATCAGGCATGGCTGCGAGGTCGCCCGGGCGCGTCAGCTCAAGCTGACGGAAGGCGTACCCGTGCGATTGGATCGGCTTCGATGGAGGGCGTCGCTCCGTCGACGCCGGGGGACGGTCCACGCACCCATGCGCCCGACCGTTTGGGGTGAAGCGACGCGCAACCGGCGCCGTCGGAGCGGCGCCCTCCACCGGAAGCGACCCATGCCTTCCACGGTTGCACGGGTCCTTGCTGCGACCCATCACCGTGGGTTGACGCGCAAGCGCCGCGGGAGCCAGATCGGCAAGGTGGAGCGGGTTCATGGTTTCGCCCCCCTCCGGCGTTTCAGCGACTGTATCCGTTGTACCGACTCATCGATCCGGCTCTCCGGAATTCGTCCCGAGGCGACGGCGCGGGCGAGGATGTCGATCGCCTTCGGGGCGATGTCTGGATCGTAGCTCTGGTTGTTGCCGAAGCAGAGCACATCGATCCCGGCCTCGACGGCCGAGGGCACCGATTCCTCCAGGCCGTAGTGACTGGAGATGGCCCGCATTTCCATGTCGTCGCTGGTCACGACACCCTGGAAGCCCAGTTTCTGCCGAAGCAGGCCGGTGATGACGGCGCGCGACAAGGTGGCGGGCCGATCGGGGTCGAGGCGGGCATTGAAGACGTGGGCGCTCATGACCGCGTCGCACAGCCCTGCGGTGATCAGGCGTTGGAAGGGAATCAGTTCCTGCTCGCTCCAGGTTTGCGTAACATCGACCAGCCCGAGATGGGTGTCGCCGGCCGCGCTCCCGTGTCCCGGAAAGTGCTTTAGGCAGGTCAGCACCCCTTCCTCATGGTGGGCTTGCACGACCGCGCTTGCGTGCCGGGCGGTGAGCTCGGGATCGCTGGAGAAGCAGCGCCGTTTGCCCTTAATGATGGGGTTGTTCGGATTGGCGTCGAGGTCCACGACCGGAGCCAGGTTGAAGTTGATCCCGACGCTGGCCAGCGTCCGGGCGGTCAATCGGGCCTGGCGGCGGGTTTCCTCAAGTTGGTTGAGCAGACCCAGCTCGTCCTGGGACACGCTGGGCGGGAACCCGTAGTCGGCTTTCAGCCGGTTGACGCGTCCGCCTTCCTGATCGATCGAGACCAGCAGCGTGCCCGGCCGGCGGGCGGATGCCTGCAGGTGGGCGACCAGGCGCTTGACCTGCTCGGGGGAGACCACGTTGCGGCGCCGGGCCGTGGCGTCGACCATTTCCTGGTCGAAGAGGATGATGCCGCCCACGGCGTGGTCGCGCAGGTCCCGCTCAATCAGGCTGCACTCGGCCGGTTCGACACCGCGAAAACCGACGATCAGCATCTGGCCGATTTTTTCCCGAAGGGTGAAGTTGGAGGACATGAACCTAAGGTTTGCAGTAGAAGCGATTCGAACCGTTTGTAAACCACGGATCCCGCGTCCGCGCATGCGCGGCAACTTAAGGAGATCGGGCGTGGGGAATCGTAGCGGTTCGGTTGGAGGTGGCCTCGCTGAGGCCGCGACGGGACCGACCGGTCCCGCCTCCGTTGACCGATTTCTTCACGCGACGCCCATCTCCGCGGGGTCGGCGACCCCACCTCCAACAGATGCCGACCTTGGATCGAGCTTAAGCGCGGCTGCGGGAGGATCCGGAGGATGAGAAGTCTTTCGCCCGTAACGTGGAGTTCAGCCCTCTCGGATCAAAGGGCGCCTGCCATCCAGGCCACCAAGGCACAGATTCCCACCCCAAACGCGGTCGGCATGAGGGCCGAGACGAGGGTCCATTTCAGAGAGCCTGTTTCGCGAAAGATCGTGACGAGGGTCGTGCTGCAGGGGTTGTGGCACAGGCTGAACAGCATCAGGCAAGCGGCGGTGACGGGGGTCCATCCGGCGTGGGTGAGCAGGGTGCGCACCGTTTCGTCACTGGCCTGGACCAATACCCCCGCTTCGCCGGTCCCGCCTTGCAGCAGGACCGTCAGCATCAGGACCGAGGGCACGACAATTTCATTGGCCGGGATCGCGATGAGGTAGGCGAGCAGGACCACTCCATTCAGTCCCATGAACAGCCCGAGCGGGTTCAAACCCTGCACGCCCCAGAAGGCGAGGCTTTCGCCGCCGACATGGACCCGCGCGACCAGCCAGATCACGGCGCCGGCCGGCAGGGCGAACACGACGGCGCGCCACAGGACAAAGGCGGTGCGGTCGATCAGCGAGGTGTAGAGCGTCCGCCAAAGGTTGGGGGGACGATAGGGCGGCAATTCGAGGCTGAAGGTCGACGCCTCACCGCGCAGGAGCGTGCGGCTGAGCAGCCAGGAACTGAACAGGGCGAGGGCAAACCCGAGCAGTGCAACGCCGAAGACGGCGCCGGTGGCGACCAGTCCGGCGAGGTGCGCCGGTGCCAGGACCCCGAGGAAGATCGTGGCCATGAGAATTTGCGCCGGCCACCGACCGTTGCAGAGGGCAAAGTTGTTGGTCACGATCGCAATCAACCGTTCGCGGGGGGAGTCGATGACCCGGGCCGCGATCACGCCGGCGGCATTGCAACCGTAGCCCATCGCCATGGTCAGGGCCTGTTTGCCGTGGGCGCCGACCCGCTGGAATACGCGATCGAGGTTGAACGCGACCCGCGGTAGATAGCCGAGATCCTCCAGGAGTGTGAACACCGGGAAGAAGATCAACATCGGCGGCAGCATCACGCTCACGACCCACGCGCTCGCCAGGTACATGCCGTCCACCAGCAGGCCCGCCATCCAGGGATCCATCAGGTCGATGGCGTGCGTACGGAACCATGGATACAGCACACCGATCAGGAGGTCCGAGATCCACCCACTGGGGATGTTGGCTCCGGCGATGGTCAGCCAGAGGACCGCGGCGAAGGCCAGCGCCATGATGGGGAACCCGGTCCAGGGGCTGGTGAGCAGCTGGTCGAGGCGATGCTGCCAGCGCAGCCGCGAGGAGTCCGCCGGCCGCGTCAGGGTCCGGCTGGCGATCTTCGCCGACTCGGCGTAGAACGCTTCGGTCATGCGATCCTGGAAATCCCGCGGCAGCCGCCACTGCCAGGCGCGCGCGGCTTGCAGGAGATCGTCGTCGGGCGGACTCATGGACGGATCTCCGCGGCGTGATCGGTGATCCTGCCGCCCAGCGTGCCGTCGGCGACGCGGGCGGCCACCGTTTGGTCGCCTTCGAGAAGCCGCAGTGCGATCCAGCCGGGATTGGCCAGTCCGGGAAAACGCGCCAGCAGCCGGGCGGTCAGGTCCTTCACGGCGTCACCCAGCACCGGAATTTCCAGCTTCACCTGCCGGGGCTGGGGCGCCTCCGCGCGCTGGGCCACGGCTTCGACTTGGGTCAGGAGTGCGTCCATTCCCTCGCCGGATCGGGCGGCGCAGAGCACCACCGGGACTCCCAGCTCGCCTGCCAGCCGCCGGGCGTCGATTTCGATGCCGTTCGCCCGCGCCTCATCCATCAGGTTGATACAGAGCACGGCCCGATCGGTGATCTGCAGGATCTGCAGCACCAGGTTGAGATTGCGTTCGAGGCAGGTGCCGTCAGCCACCATGAGGGTGACGTTGGGTCGGCCGAAGAGGAGGAACTCGCGGGCCACGGTCTCGTCCGGACTCGCCGAACGCAGCGAGTAGGTGCCGGGCAGATCCACCAGGGTGTACCGCTGGCCACGGAGGACAAACGACCCCTCGGCGCGGGCGATCGTCTTGCCCGGCCAGTTGCCCGTGTGTTGACGCAGCCCCGTCAGGCGATTGAAGACCGTGCTCTTCCCGGTGTTCGGATTGCCGGCCAGGGCGACCACCCAGGGTGACGTCGCCGTGTCGCGATCGGACCTTCCCTGCGTCGCGCGCGGCAGGCTGCACGCATCACAAGCGGACGGGGGACAAGGGTGGGCCATGGGTGAATAAGTTCAGTTCACCGGTTGTACGAGAACCTGCGCCGCCTGGTTGGCGCGGAGGGCGATCAACGTTCCCCGCACCCGATAGGCCACGGGACCGTGCAGGGGACTCGCCAGTTCCGGAGTCACGGTGCTGCCGGGGACGAACCCCAGGTCGAGCATGCGGGACCGTTCCGCGCCGATGCAGCCCGGAAGCAGGGCGAGCACCTGCGCGCTTTGATTGCCGCCCAGCGTATTCAAGCGTTGCGCACCCGCTGGCGTGGGGGTGTCGCCCGGCGGCAGCGCGCTCACGCGGATCAAGCCGGCGAGTTCGAGCGGCAGGGACGTCTCGAGGCCCTCAAGCGAGAGCGGCAGGCCCGCGCCCGAGGACGTGCCCGAATTGACGCGAAAACGCATGCCGGCGAACACCCCCTGCTGGGCGAGACGGGCGAAGAGGCGGGGAGGTTCATCCTCGATGTGGGTGATCACGCCCGACTGGCCCGCAGGCCACGAGGTCAACGGTTGATCACTGGCTTCGGGAAACAGGCCCTCCCGGGTGGGAATCGGGTCACCGTGCGGATCGAAGCGCGGATTGCCCAGGCGGTCGGCCAGGGCGTTGACCTCGTCCGGGGTCAGGCTGTGTTCCGCCGACGCGGCGGCGGTGTGCCACTGTTCCGCGGGCAGGCCGGAGTTGCGGGCGAGAAACGTTTCGGTCAGGCGATGGGCCCGCATGATCTGCACCGCCTGCGTACGACCCGCCTGGGTCAACCGCCAGCCGTCGGCGGCTTGCTCCGTCCAACCCGCCCGCTGGGCGGAGGCGAGGGCGTGCAACGTCAATTCCCGATCCAGCCCGTTGAGGGCGCTGATCAGGGCATCGCTGGCCTCGTGCCGCCGGTGTTCGCACTCCAGCAGCGAACGCAACGTATCCTCCACCGCCCGACGCTCCGCCGGCCTCCAGGGATCAGCCGGCGAGGACGCCGGCGTTGCAGACGCTGAGGACACCCCTCCACGCTAAGCCTGCCCGCGACAAGTGCAAACCCTCGCTGGGGCTGCGGCGGTGAACCGAAATGACTCAAGCGACCGGGTTTTGTTGTGTAAAATTTTTTGATCCAAGGAAATACAGTAAGATCCAGTTCGGTGCCGGTGTCACGCGAAGTCGCGAAGGCGCGAAGGAACCGGAATGTCGGGTGACTGTTCGGGACGTCAT
>JAEUGZ010000517.1 GCA_016794725.1 Opitutaceae bacterium
GCGGACCAGGGGATGGTCGGGTGAAAGAAAGCGGATATCCTCGCGCACGAGCGCGCGTTTCCGGTCAAAGGTTGCGAGCATGCCGTCCCGGGGAATGGATGGAAAACCCTCGATGTAGGCGTGACTCGGATCGAGAAACACATCGCCCTCCTCGTGCTCCTTGATCCGCACTCCAAAGTGGTCGAGCAGCTCCGGAAGAAAGGTGCGGAGGAAGGGATCGGCGTCCACCGCGCGGACCTGGTCGACGATGCGTGACGCCACCGTGGCATCGAACGAATTCATCTCCAGCAGTCGGTCGCGGCCGTTGCGGAGCTTGACCGCGAGTTTTTTCCGAAACGCGGCTGTCTCTGCCACCAAATCGTTCCAGCCTGGGGGCAGGCCCCCCGTCGCTCTCGCCGCAGCCGCCATCGCATCAAGAAGGGGTTTGCGAAACGGCTCGATGCACTCGGAGCCACCCTGCAGCGGGGTCTCAAACGCGTCCAGCCCGCGGTGGTACCAGTCGAGGAGGAGCGCCTCGGCGCCACCTGCGATCACCGGCACGTAGATACGAATGGTTCCGGTTTGCCCGATCCGATCAAGCCGGCCGATGCGTTGCTCGATCAGGCCCGGATTGAGCGGCAGGTCGAAGAGGACGACATGGTGGGAGAACTGGAAATTTCGTCCTTCGCTGCCGATCTCGGAGCAGAGCAGCAGCTGGGCACCGCCGGGTTCGGCGAACCAGGCCGCCTGGCGGTCGCGCTGGACCAGGGCGAGGCCCTCGTGGAAGAGGCCGATGCTGGCATTGGTCAGTTCCTTGAGCGCGGCCTCGAGGGCCGCCACCTTGCGCGCGGAACGGCAGATGAGCAGGATCTTCTCCGGTGCGAGGCGCCGCATCAACTCCACCAACCACGGCACGCGGGGGTCGTCACGAAAGGCGTAGCGCAGGGTTCCGTGCGTGCCCGCCTCCTCCGCGAGGGCTTCGCGACCGACCCGGGCCAGCAAGGCGGGCGCCGGGGCCGGCAGGATCACCGACTCAAGGCTGCGCCGGGGGAATCCGGCGATGGCGGCCCGTGTATTGCGAAATACCACACGACCGGTGCCATGCTGGTCGAGCAGCGTGCGCAGCAGCGCGTCGCGGGCTCCGGGCTCGCGGCGGTTGAAAGCGTCGAGCAGGGTCGCGAGCCGGTCCGGGTCGCGGGTAAAAATGCGCTTCAGGGTGTGCAGGTCTCGTTCAGAGAGCGCGGTGGACTCGATGATCTTCTCGGATATCTCCGCCACCCGGCCGAACTCCTTTGACTCGGTGCGGAACCGGGACAGGTGCGTGTACCGAGCCGGGTCGAGCAGCCGGAGACGGGCGAAGTGGCCTTCCACGCCGAGCTGGGTCGGGGTCGCGGTCAGGAGGAGCAAACCGGGACACCGTTGCGCCAGCTGTTCGACCAGGTGGTAAGCCGGACTTGCCTGCGTCTCACTCCATTCCAGGTGATGGGCCTCATCCACCACCACGACATCCCAGCCGGCTGCGATGGCCTGCTCCCCCCGGCCCGGTGACGTCGCTTCACCGGGCACACCGTCCTCCGTCTCGTCATCGTCGTGGTCATCCCCTTCGACGTTGGGGTTCGTTTCGCCGCCACGGACCGCAACCTCGGGTGCGGAGAAATTCATCGCGGCCGGTGACGCCGACAGGGGCGCGAGGAAGCTCGTGCTGCAGATGGCCAGCTGGGTGGCGAGGAAGGGATTCTGTCCGGGGTCGCTTTCCTCGCACGCCACGCACCGCGCCTCATCGTAAAGGCTGAACCAGAGATTGAACCGCCGGAGCAGCTCGACGAACCACTGGTGGGTCAGTGACTCGGGCACGAGGATCAGGACCCGCTTGGCCTGGCCGGTGAGCAGGAGCCGCTGCAGGATGAGGCAGGCCTCGATGGTTTTTCCCAGGCCCACTTCGTCGGCCAGCAGCACGCGCGGGATCGGGCGGCGTGCCACCTGGTCGAGGATGTAGAATTGATGCGGGATCAGCTCGAGGCGTCCCCCGAGATAGCCGCGCACCTCCGACTGACGAAAGCGAGCCTGGGCCTTCAACGTGCGCAGACGCAGGTCGAAGACCTCGTTCGGTTCAGCCTGTCCCGCCATCAGCCGCTCCTGGGGCAGGGTGATGCGCGTCAGGTCGGAGAGCGCATCTTCGCGCACCGTCTGCGCCCCACCGGTGTAGGACAGCAGGCCGCCTTCCTCCCTGACCGCCTCGATGGTCAGGGTTCCGCCGGCGCGCAGGGCCACGTTTTCCCCCACTTGAAACTGCACCCGCTTCAGCACGCCCGTGCCGAGGGAGTAGAGCCGCTGTTCACCGGAGACGGGAAAGCGCACGCCAATCCGGCTCCGGTCGACACTGATCACAAGCCCGAGCCCCAGCTCAGGTTCGCGTTCGCTGACACAGCGCTGGCCAATGACACTCGGAGACATGGCCTTATCAGGCGCGAGGATGCCGGCGGTGGAAAGCGCTATCTCGTGCCTGACCGGCCGGTGCGCAGGGCAGGTGGGTTTCCTCCGCGACCGGGGTGTTCCAATCGGTCCTGGATGCCGCTTCGCGGCCGCCGGTGGGGGATGGGGCGCCTGCGCCTCCGATGGACCGAGATTCGGCTTAGCTTGGGATCATCCCGCGGCTTGATTTGGCAGCGAGGGACGGCGGAGGCAGATCCGATCTACCCAGAAAATCAAAACGATCTGCAAGGGCAGTCGCAGCCAAAGGACCCAGCCGGGCAGGGTTGTGCCCGGCCACCCGTGAAGGGCGACCTCGAGGTTGGCTGGGAAGATGGCGACCAGCAGCAGAATCAGGCCGAATCCGGCCGCCCTCCGCGTCACCGGGATCAAGATACCCAATCCACCGAGCACTTCCGCCACGCCGCTGATCATGACGAGCGGTCCGTGCCAGGGAAGGTAGGGAGGCATCATTGCGAGGTACGGTTCGGGGTTGAGAAAGTGATTGGCTCCGGCTCCGACAAAGAAGAGGGCGAGGACGCCGAGCCACAGGCGATGGGCGGAGATTGACATGAAAAGGAGGGAGGCGAGCCGGGCCGCTTCAACGCAGGTCCGCGGACTTTCGGGTTGCTCCTTTGGCAGTCGCTCCGGACTCGGCGAGCGCGAGCAGGAGATCGTTTTTCGCCACGGTGCCCTCGATCCGGAGGCTGCCATCGGTCGCGACCACGGGCAGGCGTTCGAATTCGCTCCGGGCGAACGTCGCCAGGGCTTCCGCCAATGACGTCGATCGGTTGAGGGAAGGGACGCTTTCCCTGAGAATGTCGGCGGCAATCACGCAGGCCGCAAGGTCGGGTTGTCCGAGGTAAGGCTTGATGTCGTGCAACGAGATCACACCGGCCAGCCGACCCTGGTGGTCGACCACGTAGAGGTGGTCGATCTGGGCTTGAATGAAGACGCGGGCGATTTCGGAGAAGGGAGCCGCGAGGGTGACCACGGCGGGCTGGGGCCGCAGCAGATCGGACAAGACAATCGGAGGCAGGGTGCGGTCCGGGTCATGGGCTTCGCGCCGGCGCATGAAGTCCCCGTAGAGCGACTCGCCCTCATACTGGCGGGCGGTGAAATAGGCGACCGTGCTGGCCAGCATCAGCGGAAGGATGATGTCGTAGCTCAGCGTCATCTCAAACAGGAGGATGATTGCCATCACGGGCGCATGGCTGGCGGCGGCGAGAAAAGCACCCATGCCGACGAGAGCGAAGGCCTTGGGATCGGAAGCGGCGGCAGGCGCCAGGGCATGTGCGCCCGAACCGACCAGGAAACCGAGGCTGGCTCCCATGAAGAGCGTCGGAGTGAACACGCCGCCGGGAGCGCCCGAGCCCACGCTCGCGCCCGTCGCGAGGCCCTTGCAGACCACAATCAGCAGCAAGGCGGACCAGAGCACATTCCCGTTGAGAATGGCCACGACCATGCTGTATCCGTTTCCACATACTTCCGGCACCCACACGGCGATCACTCCGACAATCAGTCCCCCGAGCGTGAGCCGGGCGAGGAGGGGAAGTGACATCTGGTCGAAGAGCTTTTCGGCCCGGCGAAGCAGGCGCAGAAAGAGGGGCGCCACCAGCCCGGCGAGCACGCCGAGCCCCAGGTACGGCAGAATTTCCCAAAGCGAGTGCAGCGTGAAGTGGGGGACCTGGTAGAGCGTGTGCGCGTCCTGCAGGATGCGCACCGTCAGGGTCGCGGCCACCGCCGCGACCACCAGCGGGCCGAGGCTCTCCATCGCGATCGTTCCGAGGATGATCTCCGCGACAAAAAACGCACCGCCGATCGGGGCGTTGTAGGCCGAGGCGATGCCGGCGGCGCCTCCGCAGGCAACGAGCAGGCGCAGGCGTGGCGTGGAGAAGGAACGCCATTGGCCCACGCGGGAGGCAATGACCGCGGCGAGTTGCACCATGGGGCCCTCGCGTCCGATCGAACCGCCGGCGGCGATGGCAAAGAGGGCGGCCGTGCTCTTGATCAGGCTGGTCCGGAACGGCACCTTGCCATCCCCCAGCGCGATTGCCTCCATGTAGTCGGTGGTGGATTTGCCCGGGGTCAGTCGCCGTCCAATCAACAGGATCGCTCCCGCCAGGAATCCACCGAGCGCCGGGATCAGGCAGCGACGCCAGGGCTCCAGGTGGGTGAACGACTCGACCATGCCGGCGGGCGAACCGGTCAGCAGCAGATGCAGACCATGCACCGCTTCACGAAACAGAATCGAGCTGAGCCCGCCGCCGATTCCAATCAGGGCCGCCCACGCCAGCGTGACCTGCCAGTCGCTCGGAGCCAGCCGTTCGAGCAACCAAAGCCGCCAGCGCAGGGCGGCGTGACTGGGTGGGTTGGACGCGGCGGGCTCGTTCATGACGGCACCGCGTCACCTGCCAGGATCCGTTGAAAATCGTCTCCGTTGGCGGCGGTCAGCAGGGCCGCGATCCGATCCGGCTGCCGAAGAGCCCGGGCCAGGGTGGCAACTTTCTGCAGGTATGCCGCAGCCTGGTCCTTCGGCGTCACGATCAGAAACACCAGGCGGATGTTGGGATGCTCCGCGTCAAAGGCGATGCCGGTGGCATGCCGGCCGGCCAGCATGAGGATTTCGGACACTCCCGCGCTACGGGCGTGGGGAAGGGCGACGAGTGCGCTGAACGCGACCGGCCCCGCCTTTTGTCGGCCCAGCAGGTCGTTCCAGAGCCGCTGGCGGTCGGTCACCGCGGGCAGCGGTTCCAGCCCGGAAAACAACTCCGCCAGCGCGCCCACCCCTTCATTGGATCCCAGCTCCAGGTTGATGTGGGTCAGAAACAGGTCGGGCACGGGAGACGGCGAAGGCATGCGGAGGCGGTCCGAAGGGAACTTCATGCTCGGCGCGCGCCCCGATGCCAATCCCCGTTTTCCCGGGGGCGGACTGAACGGAGTGTTCGTCGAGCCGGCGACAGGAAATTCTCGCCCCCAATCGGCTCCTGGCCAACGTCCTCGGTCATGGTTCACCTTTTTTCAGGATGGCGGCAAGGGCTTGGGGTGCTGGCCGGATGCGGACTGCTGGTCGCACTCGGTTTCGGAAATGCGGCCGGGGCGGCTCCGCCGGGATTGCGCGACGCCTTGATCGTCAATGAGGACAACAGTCACTTTTTTGGTTCGCGCCCGGCGGAGGCGATGACGCGCCAGGGAGTGGAGGCGTTGATTGATGGATACGCGGGCAGTGCGGTGACCCACCTGTTTCTCAATCCCAATTCCATGCGCACCAGCTATCGCAGCGCCGTCCGCGATGCGATCTGGGAGCCGGTGAACGGGGTGGTTCCGACCGGACTGTGGCCGCTGAATGCCAAACGCCTGGATGCCGCCGGGCTCGACCCCTACGCGATCTGGATCGCACGGTGCCGCCACCACGGCATATCCCCGTGGGTGTCGATGCGCATGAACGACGTGCATGTGGCCGACGAACCGGAGAGTTTCCTTCATTCCGAATTCTGGCGCCAGCACCCTGAATTGCGGCGCCTGCCCGGGGGCCCGGCGGTGCCCTGGGTGAATCAGGCCATGAACTACGCCCATCCCGCCGTGCGGGAACATCAGCTGGCTCTGGTGCGGGAACTGTTGGAGCGGTACGATGCCGACGGGCTCGAGCTGGACTGGATGCGGTTCGGCTTTCACCTGACCCCGGGCAAGGAAGCGGAGGAGAAGGAGATCCTCGCCGGTGTGGTGCGGGAGGTGCGGCAACTGACCGAAGCGTGGGCTCAGCGGCGGGGGCATCCCATCCGGTTGGGCGTTCGCGTCCCCGCACACCCCGATGCGGCGGCCGGGCTGGGCATGGACGCGGTCGACTGGGCGAAGCGCGGGTGGGTGGACCTGATTGTGCCCTGTCCTTTCTGGTCGACCTCGGACTTTGATATTCCCCTCGAACTCTGGCACGAGCGGCTCGGTGATCGCGCGTCGGCGGTGACCGTTGCGCCGGGGTTTGAGCACAACCTTCGTCCCTGGCCGCAGGCAAAACCGGTGGCCAACGACCTCGCCACGCTCCGCGGTTTCGCAGCGTCGGCCCGTCAGCGTGGTGCGGACGCGCTGTACCTGTTCAACTGGATGGACAGCCAGACACGGCCGGTCTCAGCGGAAGACTATGCAAGGGTGATCCGCGAGGGATTGGGCGAATCCGTGCTCGCCAGAGCCCCGCGGCGGCATCCGTTGACCTACCGGGACACCGTGCCCGTGGGTTTTCCGAATGGCGTCCAATTGCCCGTCGAGCTGAAGGGCGCGGGCACCGCAACGGTCACCCTGGCCGCCACGCGGCGTGCGGGAGATACGAGGGCTTCGGTGGTGATCGGTCTGGCCGAGCGCGAAGGCGTGGCGCAAGTTCGCCTGCGCGTGGGTGTGAATGGACGCGAACTCCCCGCGGGCGAGCCCCTCGCCAGCCTGTCCGGCCTGAGCGCCACCGCCCGGGCCTGGCAGTTTCCCTGTTCTCCGGACGACCTTCGCAACGGCGCCAACGTCGTCGGGCTGGAGCTCCTCTCACCGGCCGAAGGGCAGCAAGTCACCTGGGTCGAAATCCGAGTGAACAGCCCGTAGTGGAAGCCTGGGACGGCAAACCAACGCCGAAACCCAGCATTGGAACCACCAATCCCGGTGTCGCGCGCCCTCCATTCGATCGAGGATATGCATACCGGATTGGTTCGGGTGGAGGGCGTCGCTCCGTCGACGCCGGGGAACGAACCCTGCTCCTCTACGGCCGTACGTTCTGGGTGAACGCAACGCGCAACCGGCGTCGA
>JAEUGZ010000550.1 GCA_016794725.1 Opitutaceae bacterium
GCAATCCGTGGCCCCGCCTCCCCCGCCTCCACCCCCGCCCGGCAGCGTGGTACTCGAAGTCCGTGACCTCGTCACAACCTTCGACACCGACGCCGGCACCTTGACCGCGGTCGATGGAGTCAGTTTCCCGGTGCATCGCGGCCGCACCCTCGGCATCGTCGGCGAATCGGGTTGCGGTAAAAGTGTCACCGCCCTCTCGATCATGCGCTTGCTGCCGCAACCGATGGGGCGGATTCGCAGCGGCAGGATCCTGTTCGACGGAATGGACCTGGCCACGCTCCCCACCGAGGAGATGCGCCGGATCCGGGGAGGGCGGATCGGGATGATCTTCCAGGAGCCCATGACGGCGCTGAATCCGGTGCACAGCATTGGGCGCCAATTGAGCGAAGTGTTCCTGCTTCATCGCACCCGCGACAAGCGCGAGGCGCTCCAGCTCTCCATCGACATGCTGCGCAAGGTTGGCATTCCCTCGCCCGAAGTGCGCGTGGGAGAGTATCCACACCAGCTGTCGGGTGGAATGCGCCAGCGGGTCGTCATCGCCATGGCTCTGGCCTGCAAACCGGATGTCGTCATCGCCGATGAGCCGACCACCGCCCTCGACGTCACCATCCAGGCGCAGATCCTCGAATTGATGCAGTCACTTCAGGATGAAATGGGCATGGGGATCATCCTCATCACCCACGACCTGGGAGTGATCGCCGACATGTGCGACGACGTGGTCGTGATGTACGCCGGTCGCATCGCCGAATCGGGTCCAGTCGATGCGCTGTTCTCGAATCCCTCGCACCCCTACACCCGGGGCCTGCTCAACTCCATTCCGCGATTGACGACACCGCGCAAGACTCGTCTAAACATCATTGAAGGCATGGTTCCGAGTCTCGCGGACCTGCCGGCCGGCTGCCGCTTTCAGAATCGATGCCCCTATCGCATCGACGCCTGCGTCACCCAACCGGCGCTGGAGTCTGTCTCTCCTGAACACCAGTCCGCCTGCCACCGTTGGCGCGAACTTCCTGGACTTCCCGTTTCGCCATGACCGCACCGCTACTTCGAGTCCAGGACCTGCGCATGCATTTCCCCGTCAAGGAGGGAGTCTTTCAGCGGGCCCGCAAAGTGTGCCGCGCGGTCGATGGCGTCAGCCTCTCCCTGCCCGCCGGACGGACCATTGGACTGGTCGGCGAGTCCGGCTGTGGAAAATCCACCCTGGGAAAGTGCATTGTCCGGCTTCACCAGCCCACCTCCGGCACCATCCGGTTTCTCGATACCGAACTCGCTTCGCTTTCACCTGGCAGACTGAAGCCTCACCGGCGCAATCTGCAGATGATCTTCCAGGATCCGGTGGAGTCGCTCAACGCGCGGCACATGGTGGGTGAGATTCTCTCCGAACCGTTCCTCATCCATGGGATGGGCGATGCTCCGTGGCGGCGGCGCAAAGTGCTTGAGTTGCTCGACAAGGTGGGCCTGCCGGCGAATGCAGCGGAGCGTTACCCCTTCGAGTTCTCGGGCGGCCAGCGGCAGCGGATCGGAATCGCCCGCGCGATCGCACTCGAGCCCAAGCTCATCGTCTGCGACGAACCGGTCTCGGCACTCGACGTCTCCATCCAGAGCCAGGTCCTCAACCTGATGCTCGACCTGCAACGGGAGATGGGGCTGAGCTACCTGTTCATCGCACACAACCTGGCGGTGGTGAAACACGTTTCCGATCAGGTGGCCATCATGTACCTCGGCCGGATCGTCGAATTGGCCGACGCTGACGACATCTACAAGAACGCGCGCCACCCGTACACCCGCGCCCTCATCTCGGCCATCCCGCAGCCCAATCCCCGCCACCGTCAGAAACGCATCGTGCTGACGGGCGACGTCCCTTCTCCCATCAATCCGCCCAGCGGCTGTCCATTTCACCCGCGCTGCCCGCACGCAACGGATCGGTGCCGCGCCGAAGTGCCCGCGCTTCGACCGGCCCCCGGCGCGGAGGGACACACGGTGTCCTGTCACTACGATCTGCCCTGAGTTCTGCGGCCCCCGCTGTCGGAATCAGGTCACGCGGGGAGGCAGCGATTTGCCATTGACCCAGCTGCCTTCGACGAGGACACGACGGCAGAGCAAGGGATTGCCGAGCTCCTGCTGATTCACCAGCTCGATCAAGGTCTTGGCCGCGACTCGGCCGATCTCCATCGGATTCTGGTCGAGTCCGGCATCAATCGTCCCGCAATCACGCACGGTCGTGGCAAAGAGGCCGAGGGAGTCGGGAACCCGAAGGCCGAACTGTCGCAGCACCTCCGGGAGTGCGGGTTCGGAGGTCAGGATGGCGTCGGGTTTCCAGCGATGCAGCCAGGCGCGCATCGCCGCCAGGTCCTTGGGGAGCCGCTGCTCAAGCCGACCTTCGAGCACGAGCGGTTTGGGATGGCACCGCACGGCCACGGTCTCGAGTCCCCGTTGAAATCCCACGCGAAAATTGCCATCAGTCGTGGAGTCAAAACCCGAGCACGTAAGGTATCCCATCCGGCGATACCCCAGATCGTGGGCCCGGCGCACGGCGAGTTCCCCGCTCCGCATCTGGTCGTTTCCGATCATGTGGGCCTTCAGGTCCAGGGCCGAGAACCCAAAACGGACGATGGCGAACTTCGGCCAGTCGATCGCAAAGGAACTCCATTGAATCGGCGCCGGATGCGGCGGAATCAGCAGGCCAAAGACAGAGCGGGCCTGCAGGATCTTGTTCAGGCGGGCAGCAGTGAGGTCAGGGGTGACCACAAATTCCTCGACGCGGTAACCCAGCCGATCCGCTGCTTCCGTCGCACCTTCCCAGTAGGCATTGAACTCTCCTTGCCGCCGCAAGGCTCTGGGATCCGGCCACCGATTGATCCAGGCGAGTGTCGCCGCGATCGGTTTCACCTGCTTGCTCTGCCGGTAGGCGATGAGCGAAGAGAGCATCGGGTCTGGACGGTAACCCATCTCCCGCGAAACGCGCTGGACCTCCTCACACCGCGCCGCCGAAATGCGCGGATGGTTACGCAGGGCCATGGAAACCGTGACGTGGGACACGTTCAGTTTGCGCGCAATGTCACGGAGGGACGGGCGGGGCACGGGCATGGGTGAGAGGGGGGGACGGGCCGGAACCAGCCTCCGGGGCCACCGTTGGAGGTAGCACGTTTTCCAATGAAAGCAACTGGTCGCGAACTCGCGCCCGGACCCACGCCCCCGCCCGGAATAGGGTTGCGGCCGCCGCCGCATCCGGGTCCGGTTACCCTTGCTTTGGCGCCCGCGTTGGGTCCATCTCGACGGCGTCGGCCATCCCAATCCATGCGTCACTGCATCTACCCCGGCACCTTCGATCCCATCACCTACGGCCATCTCGATGTGCTGTCGCGCGCAGCGAAGATCTTCGACCGCGTCACGGTCGCGGTCGCGCACAACCCGGGAAAGGGTCCCCTCTTTCCGATCGCGCAGCGACTGGAGATGCTCTCCGCGAACATCGCGTCCTATCCGAACGTCGCCGTGACGTCCTTCGGCGGCCTGCTCATGGAGTTCGCCATGGCCCAGAAAGCGGATGCGATCATCCGCGGTCTCCGGGCACTTTCGGATTTTGAGTTTGAGTTCAATATGGCGCTCATGAACCGCCACCTGCAGCCGGAGATTGAAACGCTCTTCGTCATGCCCAACGAGCAGTTCAGCTATTGCAGCTCAACCTTGGTCAAGCAGGTGGCCCGCTTTGGGGGAGACGTGAATCACTTTGTTCCACCCAATGTGGCGGCGGCCCTCAAGGTGGCGTTTGCCAAGGGGCCGGGTTAGCGAACGTCCGACTCCGGCCGCCGCGTGCGCGGTGCGCGTCGACCGCTGCGAGTTTCGCCTACCGACACGGGCCGGCAAGGACGCCCACCCCGGTGTACTCCCTACTCCATCAATACCCGGTCGAGAGGTGATTGATGGACGGTCCGTAGAGCACCCCGTTCATGAGCAGGCGGGTGGTGGCGTGCCAGATCATGCGCTGCCCAGGCTCGTTGGAAAATAGGATGACGTGGCCGTCACCCAGCGGCTCTTCAATCAGGGCGGCCGTGCCATGCAGAAGCGGCTCAGTGTTGTCCTTCCAGACAAATCCGGCCAGGCGAAGGGTCTGCGTCGGTTCCGCCGTTTCGAACGTGAGCACGTTGGTGCCGGTCTTGCTCGTTTTGAAGAAGGTGTCCCCCTCGACCAGCAAAGGCACGTTGTCCTGTTCGAATCCAAAGGACAGGAAGTGAAACCGATCCACTTTGACCCTGAGGATGGCGCCGGGAACGGGCAGCGGCTTCTTCGGCTTGGCCTTTTCCGCCGGCTTTTCTTTCGCCGGCGTCGCAGTCGCGGCAGGTTCGGCGGCGGCCACGGAAGCCGGAGCGGGGTGATTCGCATCCGACGCAGGACCGGGATGATCCTCGGCAACGGCCGGAGCTGAATCGTCGGCCTCATCGTCGGACGCTTCGTCCCGACCAATCAGGCTGGCACTCGTCAACTTGACCCCCTTCATCGTGGCGAATTCCGCAGCTCCCGCGACGGCGATCAAGGTGCCGCCCTGCTCCACCCAGGACTTCAATTTGGCCACTCCACCTTCGCCCAGGGTCTCCTCGTATCCGCCGGGCGAGCCATCCGGCAGGATCACCACATTGAATTCACTCAACCGCGTGGACCGCAGTGCTGAAACGGAAAGAGGGACAAAGTCGATCCCGTAGACGCGCTCCAGCACCGCGCGCAACGTGCCATAGCTGGTCGGCCGGGTCGGTTCACCCACCACCAGTGCGATCTGGGGACGCTGAAGGGAGACCACCGCACCCGAACCCACTCCCGTGATCCCTTCGTCCGTGTACGCCGTATCGAGTGCCGTCACTTCAACGCCCAACCCTTGAGCCAGCTCCACCACCTTCTCGTGCAGGGAACGGGCATTGCGCTCCACCCTGACCACAAAGGTTCCGCGGGGGAAGGAGCGCTTGGCGCCCCGAATCGGTCGGGTGGCCGCAGAAACGCGATAACCGTCGCTGAGCAAGCTCAAAGCCAGACGATACCCGGCCTCCGTTTCCGGCGTGAACAGGTAGGCTGTGGTCGCCCGTGCCGGCGCAGGTTTGGGCTCCGGTTTCCATCCTCCGGTGACGCGCTGGGTTGGCAAAGGCGTGCCTTCCCCTGTCCAATAGGCCTCAACTCCGAAGGCGAGCGGCAGTGACCACGCGGTGAAGTCATAAAACTCGTAGTCTTCCTTGGCGGCCTTGTCGCCGCGCTTTTCGTTGCGTTGCCGTTTCTGCTCCTGGCGGTCGAGAAACGCCTGGTCCTGCGGGGTTTCTAATTCCAGCAGGGCCTTGGCCACGCGACCCTGGGGCTGGGCGAGATCAACCACGAGCGTTCCGGTCGGCAGGTCGCGTCGAGCGGGCGGATTGCCAAAGTAGTCGAACGTGAGGTGCAGGGTGACGGGTGAGGTGATGCGCTCGATCTCGACACCATTGCGTTCCAGCACGTCCATCAATCGCGCGACACGGCCTCCGTCCACCGCCGG
>JAEUGZ010000584.1 GCA_016794725.1 Opitutaceae bacterium
ATGGCAAGAATTGGGAGTTTCAGCTCAATCTCGATAACCTGACCGATGAGCGGTACATCGTTGCGATTGCCGCGACCGGATTGGTCCAGACCGCCGAGCCGCTGCAGGCTCGTCTTGGCGTGACCTACGTCTGGTAGGCGCCCCGGTGATTGCGGCAGGCCTCTGGTTTTTGCCTGGAGGCCTGCTGGCAGCGGACCCGAATCGGGTAGGAGGGGCGTTTGGAAGGCGGCGCCTTCAAGCGAAATCCCCTTTGCGCTCGTCTGTTGGTGTCACTGATCTTGCTCCATCGCCGCTGAATTCGGGATCCGTCCCCATGTCGAACCGACGCCAGTTCATGAAGCCGCGTGCATCTCTCCTTTTTCCCCGCCATTTGTGGTGTTTGCTGGCTGTGGTCGGCTTAGGGGTGGCATTCGGGCGAGCCAGTGCCATGTCCGGCGACAGCCAGGTGTCGCTTGCCGGGCTGGATCAGTTGCCAACGGTGGCGGAGCGGATTGCCCGGTTGGATCGGTTTGTGCACGAGCGGTACTATGATCCCGCTGGACTGATGTACTCCCACATGAACTGGCGGGAGGAGCGTCCGTTCATTCCGGCGGATTTCCGGCCGACCGACTCCACCATGATGGGTCCCGAGCCGCATGCCTGGATGAGCTACGAAAACAGTTCGTTCATATCCGGACTCTTTCTGGCCGCGCAATGTTTCCGGTATCAGGCAACCCAGGATCCCGAGGCGCTCGCCTTTGCCCGCAGGGCCTTCAATTCGCTCGACGCGAACTACCGGCTCACCGAGCAACACGATCCATCCCAGTCGGGTCCGGCGCAGCGCGCGGGCATCGTCGATTCAACCCCTGCCGCGCGCGGTCCGCAATCCGGCTTCTTCTGCAAGCCGTACTACGGCCAGGCGACGGATCACACGAGCACCGAGCAGCATTTTGGACCGCTCTTCGGTCTGTATCACTATTTCAAGGTGGCGCCCCCGGAGCTCCAGACCCGAATCAAGCAGATGTTCAGTGAAGTGTCGCGTCGCTGGAGGACCGCCTACCGGATCAACTTCTTTGGCGAGGTGTGGAACCTGGAGGAGTCGTACCCCCGGGCCCAGCGGCACATGTTCACGTGGGCGGTCATTCATCGGCTGGCCTACGAGATCACCGGCGAGCCGGAGTGCCTCGAAGAATTCAAACGCCTCGATGCCCTCTACGGCGCCGTGCCGACCCCGCGAGAGACGGCGGTCGGCCTCGGTCGGCCCAATTACATCAGCACCGAGGACCGCTCGTTCCATGTGCAGATTGTCATGGGCGCCGAACTGTTGGCGCAGCTCGAGCCTGCGAATCGAGACCGTTACTTGCGTGGCATGCGGGCCTGGTGGGAGTACTCACTGATCGGTCAGCGCGAGAGTCTCGAGAGCTACTACTTCATCCGGGTGAACGCCCTGACCGGGGCCTGGGAAAAACTTCCGACCATGATCAAGCCGCGGGCCCACTGGCGCACTTCGTATCTGCTGCAGAACGCGACCCTGCCGATCTGCTGGCTTGGCACCCGGGAGAGGCAGGGATTCACCAGTGCAATCCTGATCCGCCATTTTCCGGGTGACGCGGACGCTCCGCGTCGCCGGCTGCACCAGGTTTATTCGTCCGTGACCAAGGAGCACCTGAAGTGGTTCACCGATCCGGAAGGCGTGATGCCGGCTGAACTGCGGTGGATGCTCAACGTGCTGCAGGGCGACTCGTTCGCATTCCATTCCCTGGGCTATTGGTATGCCCGGGTCCACGACATCGCCCTGTGACACGACTCGCGTGAACCGAAAGCACTCCGTTGAACCACCAATTGACACGAATCGACACGCATGAAACCGGGCACCGCGGGTGGCGAGAGATCGGTACCCTGTTGGGTGAATTCAATTCAGGTTCTCGACTCCTCCTGTCTCCTTCTGGATTCGTGTTCGTTCGGGTCACTTCGCGGTCTATCGCCTGAAGTGTCCCGGCTGGCATCGAACCGCCGGTGACGGTCAACCCCGGCAAGATTCTCCCTTTCCAACCATGAAACCCATCCCTGCTCCGTCGGCCGATCGAGGCCGGTCCCTTGGTTTGTTCGCACTCGCCAGCGCCCTGTGGTTCACGCCCGTTGTCCGGGCAGTGGCCACGAGTCCGGCCGCTCCGCCCCTTGCGTTGGGCTCGCGGCTGGAGCTGATGGTCGACGACTTTCTGATCGACCGCCTGGAGGGAGTTCGTCTCCAGCAGCAGACTCCCCAATCGATGGGAACGGTCTTCCACTTTGACCGGCCCTGGGAGGGTGTGACCAGCGGGTACACCTCCGTCTTCAAGGATGGCGACCGCTACCGGATGTACTACCGGGGTAGCAGCGACCCAGGCTATACCATCAAGGCCACGGTGAAGCCGGACGAAATCCCCGTGCCGACCCATCCGCAGTTCACCTGTTATGCCGAGAGCAAGGATGGAATCACCTGGACCCGTCCCAACCTTGGGCTGCATGAGTTCAACGGATCGAAGGACAACAACATCATCTGGGTCGACCGCGGTTCCCATAATTTTGCCCCGTTCAAGGACGAGAACCCCGCCGCTCCGGCGGACCAGCGCTACAAGGCGGTCGCGAGCAGCAACTACGATGGCGACAAACGCAAACCGATCCTGATCGCGTTCGTCTCTGCGGACGGAATCCGTTGGCGCAAACTGCGTGAGGAGCCGATCATCACCGATGGAGCCTTCGACTCGCTGAACCTCGTCTTCTGGGACTCCCCGCGGCAGGAGTATGTCGCGATCTACCGCGACTTCATTCACGGCGTCCGGTCGATCAAGTGCGCGCGTTCCAAGGACTTTCTCACCTGGACGGCGGGCGAGTGGGGGGATTTTGGCGATGCTCCTCCGGCCAATCTCTACACCAACGCGACCACGCCGTACTTTCGGGCTCCGCACCTCTACCTGGCCTTGCCCCGCCGATTCATGCCATGGAAGACCTACTTTCCGGAGATGGCGTCCAGCAGTCCCGGAACGTCCGATGCCGTCTTCATGAGTTCCCGCGACGGCGTGAAGTGGCACCGCTTCGAGGAGGCATTTCTCCGGCCCGGATTACATGAACGCAATTGGGCGCACCGCGCCAACACTCCGGCAGCCGGACTGCTGGCCACGGGGCCCGAGGAGATTTCCTTCTATGTCGAGCGCGACTACACGTTTCCCAGCAACCGCCTCGAGCGCCTGACCGTACGCACCGACGGATTTGTATCCGCCCACGCGGGATATCCGGGCGGTGAGTTGGTGACAAAACCCTTCACGTTCACCGGCTCCAGTCTCGTGCTGAACTATTCGACCTCCGCGAGCGGCAGCATCCGCGTGGAGATCCAGAACAGCGAAGGCCAGCCGCTGCCCGGTTTCCTGCTGGAGGAGTCGCCTCTGATTTTCGGGGACAAGATTGCCGAGGCGGTCGACTGGAAGCATCCGCAGGGGCGGACCGACCGCTCGCCACTGTCACGGCTCGTCGGCAAGCCCATCCGGTTGCGGTTTGTCATGCGCGACGCCGATCTGTTCTCGCTCCAATTCAAGTAGGGCGAATCGCCCCGCCGCAGCCGGGAGACGTGTCCCGGCGATCCGGTGCGCCGGCTCAGGAGCAATAGACCCGGAGCTTTGCCAACAGCCGGTCGATCTCCGCTTCGGAATTGAAGAAGTGCAGGCAAATCCGCAGGTCTCGCGGCTGGCTGACGGGGGAGACAAGGATCCGGTCGTTGGTGCGCAGCCGATCGTAGAGGTCCGAGCCCTTGTGTCCGGGAGGGACTCGGAGCACCACGATCCCATTGCGCAAGGCAGCGTCGGTGGGCGAAACCAGTTCGAGACCCGGTTGTCGCAGAATTTGTTCGTTTGCGTCGGCGGAGAGCTGCGCCATGCGTTCCCGAACGCGCGGCCAGCCGAGCTGGGCGAACCACTCGAGTGACGTGTGCCAGCCCCCCATGCCCGCGAGAAAGCGGGTGGAAAATTCGTAGCGACGCGCGTCGGGCTGCCATTCCGAGTGACCTTCCTCGTCCATGGAGGATTGCGCGCCGGAGCCGGTCCAGGAGACCGGGGTGGCCGCCAGCACGTCTTCACGGATCAACAGGGCCCCAGTGCTTTTGGGACCGAGCAGCCACTTGTGTCCACAGAGGCTGTAGTAATCACAGCCGATGGCATGGAAGTCGACCGCCACGTTGCCCGGTCCCTGGGCTCCGTCGAGCAACAGGGGCACTCCTCGCTCGCGCAGGGCCATGGACAGGGCGGCGGCGGGCACCACGCTGCCGCTACCGCGCGCGACATGGCTCATCGCGACGAGTCGCGTGCGGGACGTAATTCGTTTGAGCACTTCGCTGACGACCTCCTCGTAACGGCCCACGGGTGACGTCTTCATGACCACTCCGAACCGCCGCTGCAGATTGTAAACCGGCAGAAGCAACGCGGGGTGCTCCTGGTCACCGATGATGATCTCATCGCCGGCCTTCCAGTCGATGGACCAGAGCACGGTGTTAAGTCCGGCGGTGGTGTTCGCGGTCATGGCCACCTCGGTCGTCTTGGCGCCCACGGTCTCGGCGAGCAATCGTCGGCAGGCGGTTTCCGCCTCCTTCAATTGACCGATGATTTCCGGGTGGGCGGGGCAGCGATTCTGGAGCTCCAACAGCGCCTGAGTTCGGTCCATGACCCGCTGCGGAGAGGGACCGAATGCCCCCGTTTGAAAATAGCCGGTGTCCCTGAGGGCGGGAATTTCGGCCCGTGCCGTCTTAAGCCAGTCAGTGGGGCCGGCCGGCGCCGCGGCCCAACTGGCAGCGGGTTTGGCCAGGCCACAGAGGCCGCCGGCGAAGGTCGCTTTGAGGAAGCTACGACGATCAGAAGGGAGGGACATAAGCGGAAACGGAACGGGTGCTGGTGCCGGAAAAAGAGGGAGTGAACGCGAGTCGTTGGATCGCAAGAGAGCGCGCTCCTTTCAACTGGGTTGTCGCTTGACAGCGAAAAACCGTCATACGTATGTATACGTGAGTAAACAATAAAGGTGTGGCCTCGGTTGGGCGCGCTCGCGCTCACGCGGTCTCGCTGGATTTTCTTCCGAAACCCTGAAGTCCGATCGAACCGGCCCAGGTTCGATGGACGGCGATCCTTGGTAAGTCCCCGCATGACCTTCAGCGACACTCCTGCCATCGACAGTCACGCCCACTATGGTCGTTACCTCAACGCCGACCCCCTCATCACGGCCTTCTCCAGCGGCGATGCTGGACTGGTGGTGAGGCGGGCGGGCGCCTGCGGAGTACGATGGACCATTGCCTCGCCTCTGGCCGGCCTGCTGCCGCGGGGCCGGACTGTTGACGTCGCCGTTGCCAACGAGGTCGCGTTCCGGGAAGTGCCCACGGTGCCGGGGCTGCTGCAGTATGTGATCGTGAATCCGCTCCAGCCGCGCACCTATGACCAGGCGCGCACGATGCTGAAGTCGCCGTGGTGCGTCGGCATCAAGATCCATCCCGAGGAGCATGCTTACCGGATCGCGGATCATGGCGAGGAGTTGTTTGCCTTCTTTGAGGAAACGGGCGCCCCGGTCATGACGCACAGCGGGTGTCCCAACAGCCTGCCGGCTGATTTTGTGCCGTTCGCCGACCGACATCCTGGCGCGCGGGTGCTGCTCGCCCATCTTGGCAATGGGGCAGGGGCGCAAGGACGGGTGGACCTGCAGGTGCGGGCCGTTCAGGCGGCGAAACAGGCCAACCTCTGGGTGGATACGTCGAGTGCGCGCAGCATTCTGCCTGGTCTGGTCGAGTGGGCGGTCAAGGAGCTGGGACCGGAAAGGCTCCTCTTTGGGAGTGACACGCCGCTTTATGATGTGGCGATGCAACGCACCCGCATTGAAACGGCGGAAATCCCGGATGCCGCGAAACGCCTCATTCTCAGGGACAATGCCGTCGCGTTCTTCCGCCTCCAGCACCTCCCCGCCGACGGCCGCGCGCCGTGGGCCTGATCATTTCCGCCTCACCTCTCACCTCGAAGCATTCCGTTCCCATGAGTCTCAAGAAAAAACCCGCCAAGCTCGCCCCGTTGACCCGCGCCTCCCTGAAAGGCGTGTGGTGTGCCCTGATCCTGCCCTGGACCGACCGCGATGAAGTGGACCTCCGGCGGCTTGCCAAAGAGGTGCGCGGCTACGGCGGCACGGGCGTCAACGGTGTGTACACTGGCGGCACGACCGGCGAGTTTTACGCGCAGGACGATGAGACCTTCGAAAAGGTCACTCAGATTGTCTGTGATGAGGCGCATGCGCTCGGCCTTCCGGTACAGATCGGGGTCTCGGCCCTGAGCACCCGCACCGTCTGCCGCCGGATCCGTGTGGCGCGACGTGCCAAGGCCGATGCGCTCCAGATCGCGCTGCCGTTCTGGCTGGAACTGAAGGACGACGAGGTGAAACGCTTCGTTGCCGAGGTGGTCGCCGAAGCGGGCAAGACGCCGATTGTGCTCTACCTGACCGGACGTTCCAAACGGAAGATTGGCCCGGAGTTTCTCGGTGAGCTGGCCCGCTCGTTTCCCACCTTCATTGGGACGAAGGACACCGGACTCGACATTCCCGCCCTCCAGGCCGCGCTCAAGGAAGCGCCTGACTTGGCGATCTTTGGCGGCGAGGACTTTTACGAGAAACTTCCGGCCGGTGGGAAGGGGGGATACTGTTCAATCACGGGATTCAACGCCGCGAAAGTGGTCGAGCTCTACACCCTCTGCGCAGCCGGACGACTCGACGAGGCGAAGCCGCTGGCGGATGCGATGAAGCGATACCTCCACGAGGCTCTGATTCCGATGGTAAAAACGGAAGGTCTGTGGGATTCCGCGGTGGATCGTGTGCAACGGGTGGCTGGCGGCGGCGTAGTTGGTCTGCGGTGTCAGTCCCCCTACCGCAGCGCGACCGAGGCGCATGTCAAACGGGTGATTGCGTGGTGTCGCAAGCACACTCCGGAGCTGCTGCCCGCCCACCTGGCCTGAGTCTCCCGTCGCTCCCTTTCTCCCGAAGGCTGATCCACGCATGTCACTTTCTTCCTCGGCAGCGCAACTGATCCAATCCGCGGCTTTCGCCGCCACGTGTTCCCGGTGGCGGCACCGCTGTCTGCAGCGGTGGGTCGGCGCGCTTTTCCTTGCGTGCTGCGGACACCTGCAGGCCGCCGACCCGTCCCCGGCGGGGCTGACGATTGGCACCTACACCGGGAAGCGGCTGACGCTGCTGGCGATTGACGACTATGCATTGCCGCTGCGGGGCAGCCTCTGCCTCTACCTGTCCAAACCGAAGGTGCGGGCCGAGCCGGTGCTGACTCCCAGCCGCGACAATCCCCAGGCCACCGATGGTGTCGCCACGCACTTTTACGGCACCGTGCTGCAGGAGGGCGGAAAATTTCGCATGTGGTACTACGGCGTCGGGTGGGCGGGGGTGCCAAATGACAAGGACTTGGATACGACGAAGCTGAAGGAAGGGCCGGTTTGCTACGCGGAGAGCGTGGATGGACTTCACTGGACGAAGCCGAATCTGGGGCAGGTCGTGCATGGGGGAGGGAGCAACAATAACGCGATCGCCCTGCCGGACACGGAGACGCAGGGGACATTCGTACTTCGAGACGACCTGGATCCGGACCCCACTCGACGTTACAAGATGGTGTACGAGAACCGGCATGTGAGCACGCAGTTCATGTCGGTGCGCACCGCCACAAGTGCCGACGGCATCACCTGGAAGCCCGGTCCCAATTCACCGATCAACGCGGGCCTTGAGCCGTCATCATTTTACCAGCATGGCGGCCTGTTTTTCATCAATGCACAATACACCCGCGCGGCGAGCGAAGGCGGCCATCGCGCCGGGCGCCAGGGCTATGTCTGGGTGTCAACCGACTTCAACACGTGGATGCAAGAAGGGGGTGAGTCCTTCCTCCTGCCCGAACCCGCCGATCCGAATGAGCGGGGACTCGACCGAGCCGGTCTGCAGGTCCACCTGGGAGTCGGAGCGTTCAGCCAGGGCAATGTGTTGGTGGGCCTCTACAGTCAGTGGAACGCACAGCCGAGGCCGGGCGATCGATTCGGACGCGGCACCACGACCGGTGACTTTGGTCTCGTCGTATCCACCGACGGCCAGCACTTCCGCGAGCCGGTCAAGGGCCATGTGTACCTGTCGCGCAACGCGTCACCTGCGGCGGTCATCCCGGGGGTTCGTCACCAGCAAATCCTCCAGCAGTCGGGCAATGGAATCCTGAATGTGGGCGACGAGACCCGCATCTATCATGGACGCTGGGTGAACGCCGAAAAGCTCGAGGACTACTACGCCGAGATCGGGCTGGCCACGCTTCCGCGGGATCGTTGGGGCGCGTTGGGCCTCTTTCCCCGGGCGACCGAGGGTGCAGTGTGGACCGCGCCTGTCACCCTTGGGCGGGCGGGCGCTTCGCTGACCCTTAACGCCGAGGGAGTCCGCGGAATGAGTGTCGAAATCGCGGATCCCCAATTCCGGTTGCTACCCGGATTCTCGGGCGAACGAAGCGGGGTGATCAGGGCGGACGGGCTCGATTGTCCGGTCACCTGGTCGCAAGGCGGTCTCGATTCCCTGGCCGGGCAAACCGTCCGCTTTCGCATCCGTCTGAAACGGAACCAACTGGTCGAGCCCCGGCTCTTCGCCCTCTACCTCACCAGCAACTAGTCGACTTTTCCCCAAGTGGTCTTCCACCTCCCCGCCCCCATGACGCTCCGCCTCCGACCGATGGCTCGATTTTTCCAGTGGCCGATGATGATGGCGGGGGCCTTTGTCTTCCTGGTCGGCGGACTCGCGGCCGAACCCGGACCGCGCGACTTCTACCTCCCGTCCACCGGCGTCCGGGTCGAGGGGCAGGTGCTTCTCCTTGCGATTGACGACCACTTGCTGCCGCTGCGCGAAAACGTGGTCGAGCACCTCGCCAAACCGGTTTACCGCAAGGAACCGGTGCTCGCGCCGAGCAAGGACGATCCCCGGGCGCCGGATCAGGTGGCGGCCCATTTCTACGGGGCGGTTCTGCACGACCACGGGAAGTACCGGATGTGGTACTACGCCGTCGGCATGAAGGAGCCCGGTGACGCGCGCCGCGCCGATCTGAAGAATCTGCAGCAGGGACCAGTCTGCTATGCCGAGAGCGCGGATGGCGTGACCTGGACCAAGCCCGATCTGGGTCAGGTCGAGTATCGGGGAAGTAAACACAACAACGCGGTGGCGCTGCCGGACGCGCTGATTGAAGGTGTGCATGTGGTCAGGGACGAGACCGATCCGGATGTCAAGCGTCGCTACAAGATGGTCTACAACGCCCACAACGGGAAAACCTGGGTGTTTCGCACGGCCACGAGTTCCGACGGGGTGCGCTGGAGCACGGCGCCCGAGTTCGCGATCGACCAGTTCCTTGAGACCGCGTCGCTCTTCAAATTCAACGACCTGTGGTTTGTCCATGGCCAGCGCCTGACATTCAGCGAGGGCGGGCATCGCGGCGGGCGGCAGGGACGCGCGGTCCTTTCCCCCAACTTCGATCGCTGGCTTCCTGGCGACACCCGGGCATTCCTCCTGCCCGAGCCGGCTGATCCGGCTGAACGCGGTCAGACGAAGTCGTATGATCAGGTGCACCTCGGGGTGGGTGCGGCCAGCTTCGGCAGTGTCTGCGTGGGTCTCTACGGTCTCTGGCACAATGCGCCTGGAGACGAGAGCTCGCAAAAGCAGTGGGGCTGGTTTGGTTACGGCAAGATTTCCTGCGATCTGGGACTGGTCATCAGCAATGACGGCATGCACTTCCGCGAGCCGGTCAAGGGACACATCTATGTCTCCCGTCTCGACACCCCGGCGACCCCGGTTCCCGGCAAGACCTATCCCACCATTCTTGCCCAGTCCGGAAACGGCATCCTCAACGTGGGTGACGAAACCCGGATCTACTTTGGTCGCTGGTTGAACGCGGAGTACGGCATGGGGTACTCCGGCGAGGTCGGGCTGGCGGTGCTTCCGCGCGACCGTTGGGGCTCGCTGGGTCTGCACCCCCTGCCGCAGAATGCCGGCGCGGGTTTTGGCGGGCGTCCGCGGACTCCTGGCGGTGACGCCCCGGAGCGCGGTTCGGTGTGGTCCGCCCCGATCCGATTGCCGGCCCAGGGATCCCGCGTGTATTTGAACGCAGACCACACGGCGCGCATGTCCGTGGACATCGCCGACGAGCGTTTTGAGCTGCTGCCGGCCTACGCTGGAGAGAAGGGAGGACGCATGAAGCAGACAGGTGGCCTCGACTGTGCGGTTGCTTGGCCCGAAAATGATCTATCGGCGCTTGCCGGGCGGACTGTGCGTTTCAGGATCAATCTCGAAAGGGACAACGACAGCGACAAGGAACCGCGGCTCTATGCGGTCACACTGAGGGCCAAGTGAATTCGGTCGCTGATTTCACTGATTGACCCCACCCATCGTCATGAGAAAGGCCTCGTTTGTGTTCGTTGGGCTGACGGTGTTGACGGCACTCTCGGCGATGGCCCAGGCAAATCGGGCGGAGGCCGACCTGGCGATCGACGCGGTGGTCCTGCGTCCCGGTGAACGTCAGCTGTTCCTCGACGATTTCATCCTTGGTGACCTCAGTGGTGCAAGTCGGGTGATCCACCCGCCGCGCAAGTACGAAGGCAATCCGGTCATACGAGCGGATCGGCCAAGCGATGGCGTTGCGATCCAGCTGCGGGATGCCCCGTCATGGGATGAACAGGAGCAGGTGTGGAAAGCCTGGTACATTCGATTTGGTGACGATGGCAACGGCGCCGGCGGATCGGGCTTTGCGAGGTCGAAGGACGGCCTTGTCTGGGAGAAACCGATCCTTGGGCTCGTTGAGCTGCAGGGTGATCGGAACAATAACGTCGTGATGGTCGATGGCGACCCAGCCGCGTTCACCCAGCATGTCATCATCGATCCCCAGGCGCCGCCGGCGCGCCGCTACAAGGGGATGATTGGCCCGCGCGGCCGGAAGCCGATTGTCTCAGCGGACGGCTTCACTTTTACGAAGCTCGATGTTCCGGCGATTCCGAGCCAGGACGAGTCACACCTGAACTGGGATGAGGTGACCCGGCAGTACATTCTGACTGTGAAGCACGGCGGACCCTTCGGTCGTTCGGTGTATCTGAGCCTCAGTCCGGACTTCGAACAATGGACCAAGCCCGAGCTCATCTATCACGCCGATGCACAGGACCAGGAACTCGGTGCCCGCTACCTCCGTGAGGTTCAAGCCAACCCCCGTCTTTGGCGGCCGACGATTGATCGTCCGGCCGAATACAACGTCGAGATCTACAATATGGCCGTGTTCCGTTACGAAGGCCTGTTTATTGGCCTGCCGAACTATTTCGAGTCGAGTGGTCGCATTCCCCTGCCGCGGGGCAATCAGGACGGCATCAATTCACCCAAACTCGCCTGCTCTCGCGATCTCCGCGCCTGGACACGGGTTGGCGATCGCACCCACTTCATCCCCATTTCCGAGATGGGTCCGGGCGTGCTTGATACCGGGCAGATCATGGCATCGTCGCATCCCATTCGTCGGGGCGATGAGCTGTGGTTTTATTACTCGGGCATCGATGTGCGTCACCGACCAAACGTGCCGCGCGTAGTGAATGAATACCGCGGCGCGATCCATCTCGCTAAACTCCGGGTCGACGGATTCGTGTCACTCAGTGCCAGTGAACAAGCCGGGTATTTCGACACCCGGCCGGTGGTTCTTGAGGGTGGGCGCTTGTATGTGAACGCAGTGGCGGCTGGCCAGCTGCGCGTGGAGGTCACCACTCCGGACGGACGGAAGGTCCTGCCCGGATGGGAGGCGGGACAAGGAGTGGCGGTGACCGGCGACCACGTTCGCGCCGAGGTGACCTGGCCCGGCCGCAACCTGTCCGAACTACGCGGACAACGGGTTCGGCTTCGGTTTCATCTCCAGCAGGCCGACCTCTATTCGTTCTGGCTGGAGCCATGACCGTGCCGACCTGCGCACAAACGGAGGGCCGCAGCCGGTGCGATTCCGACGCAGCGGAGGGTGCCCGTGCGTGATCGATCCACCTCACCGGCAATCGATCCTGCCGTCGAGCGGCGCAATGGCCTGCTCTTTGTCTTCGCGCAGTTGCTGACCTATTTCTCCGCACCGGTCCTTTATGTGGGCGTGGTGCAGGCGGCGTTTTGTGACAAGTTGGGCGCGAGTGCCACGGTATCGAACCTGCCCGTTTCGACCTACCTCTTCGGAGCGGTGGTTCCGCTGTTTTGCGCGTGGCTAGTCCCGGCCCGGCTTGAGCAACGCTTGGTGCAGATCGGCTACACCGTGGTGGCTTTCTCCCTGCTTCTGGTGTGCGCGGTGGTCTTCTTGCCGGCGCCGAATTGGTTGCGGATCACGGTGGTGATTGGCCAGGGGTTGATCCTCGGAGTGGTGAACAGCATCATCAGTCTCTTCCTGCTGAAGTGCCTGGCGCGCGGCACGACCGAAGCCGGCCGGGCGCGCGCGCTCAAGTTTGCCTTTGGATTCGGACCCGTGGCGGCGGTCGTGGGTTCGTTGTTCGCCCAGATGCTCCTGGCAGGCAAGGTCGCCGGAATTGTCTACCCCCACACTTTCGGAGTGCTCTACCTGGTCGCGCTGCCGTGCATGGGCCTGTGCGCCTTGCTGGTGAGACGCTTTCGGCTGGCCGACGTTTCCGATGAACCTGCCCCCTCGTTTCTGGCCTTCATGCGGGTCAGTCTTGGAGCGTTCGTTGCTGACCGCCGGCTGGTCATTGCCTGGATTGCCTACCTCCTTTGGTACTGTGCGATCGGAGGAATCACCAATCTTTCGCTTTACACCCGTGAAGCCGTGGGCCGCACGCCCCTGGAGATGGCGGGTCTCATCATGGCGATGCGATTTGGATTCAAGTCCCTGGCCGGTTTCGGGCTCGGTTCAATGGCGGCGCGGATGGGGGCACGCAGTGCGTTGGTGGCGACCGTGGTGTTTGTCGGGCTGGGAATGGCATGGCCCTTTGTTTCCTCAGGCCACGGTTATCTGTTGGCCTTCGGATTGATGGGGGCGGGTGAATTGGGGACCGTTTACTTCATCAACTATGTCATTTCGATTTCGAACGCGTCCCACGCGACCCGAAACCTCGCGCTTCTTTCATTGGTTTCGCCCGTGAGCAGTTTCGCCCCCGCACTCCATGGCAGTCTGACCGATGCGTTCGGATTTCGAGCGAGCTTTGCCTTTGGCACGCTCGCCGCTCTGCTCAGCCTTGGACTGCTCGCCCTGACGAGAAAGCAAGGCGCGCGAGTGCTGGACACTCGGGGGTAGGGAACACCGGCGTGTCCCGGTCAAAATCATCCCCTTTGGGGGTCGTCGGTGGTCCCGCGGGGAGGCGGGAGAAGCCTTGTCCCGCGTGGTGGTCGTCGGACGGGAACTTGCGTGATCGCGCCTCCCCCCTCGACAGATCGGCGCTGGCACGACCGTAGGTGGGCCGGACTTTGCTGTCCCGAACGTTGCGCATGTGTTTTCTGTGTGCTAGAGCACCTGCCAATGAAGAGTGTGAACACCGACGTCGCCTATGACTACATCCGCAAGAAGATTCTGAGTGGTGAATTTTTTCCGGGCAAAGCACTCATGACCGAGGTGCTGGCGACGGAGATCGGGGTCAGTCGCACGCCCGTGCGAGACGCGCTCCGCAAGTTGGAGACGGACGGCCTCGTTTCAATCCAGGCACACTTAGGTGCGAGCGTTAAAAAAATGCAGTTGAAGGAGTTCCGTGAAATGTGCGACCTCCGGCTGGCCTTGGAGAGCCACGCGGCGGGTCTGGCGGCCCGGTACCGGAACGAGGCTGATTTGCAGGAAATCCAATTCGCGCTTGAAGCCATGCGGCGATTGACCGATGGGGTGATCGCGGCGGAGACCGAGCAGCCGTTGCTCGGGGAGTTGGCCCGAGAAGATGCCCGGTTTCACATCGCGATCATGTCGGCGGCGAAAAACGATCTGATGAAGAAGGAGATTCTGCGGCTCCACCTGATCAATCGCGTCCTGACCGTTCCGCTGGCGCCCGGAGCCGTTGCGGCCAAGAAAGCGGAGAGCGACATTCGCCGCCGTGAGGTTCAGGCCAAACACAACGATATCTTTCAGGCGATCGCGAAGGGGAACGCACTCGAAGCCAAACGAGAGATGGAGTTCCACCTGCAGGAAATGATCGACCACAATGTCATGTTGCTGACCCGGGCTGAAAGCGGTGTGCTCGCGCGCGATCTCACCCCGGAAGAGCTGGCGTATTCCTCCTAGCCGTTCGGATGCGCGGCGATTGGTGGGTGTCAGAGTAGTGCGGCGGCCCCTGTGATCGGACGCGGGTTCTGACGTGTATACATCGCGCGCCGATGGCATTGGACGCGACTCCAGATTGGCCTCGGTGGAGTCGGACATAGACTTTGATTTGGGAGCGTGCATTGAGACGGCCTCTCCGGCGAACGGTGGGGTAAGGAAGGGTATTCCGGCCAATTTGGCTAAACCCGGCATTTCAAGTGGAGGTGGTCCCGCAGTCGCGGTCGCGCCTCCGCTTTCCACTGTGTACGCGCGACGCTCGATCCCGCCGGTTCGGCGACTCCACCGTCCACCCGACACCGCCCTTCGAGCGGGTTTGAGATCACGCATGCGCGTCTGCGCTCCCGGCGAATCCGTCGCGAGCGGGGACACCACGATTCTCGCGGGCATATCAACTCCCAAAGGCGACACCAGAGCGGGAGAACCGATCGGATCGGTTCAAGCAAGTGGGCCTGACCACAACTTGGCAGTTGTTTTTCGTGTATACGAACGTATTATTATTGCGCCATGAAGAGTGTAAACACCGATGTCGCTTACGACTACGTTCGGAAGAAGATACTCAGCGGTGAGTTTCCCCCAGGTAAGGCGCTCATGACCGAGGTCCTGGCGGCCGAAATCGGCGTCAGCCGGACACCGGTGCGCGATGCGCTCCGGAAACTGGAGACGGATGGGCTTGTTTCGATTCAAGCTCATCTTGGAGCAAGTGTTAAGACAATGCAGTTGAAGGAGTTTCGCGAGATGTGCGATCTGCGTCTCGCGTTGGAGACGCATGCTGCGGGGCTGGCTGCGCGCCATCGAAGTGAAGCGGATTTGCATGAGATCCAGTTCGCGCTGGAAGCCATGCGTCGATTGACCGAACGGATCGTCGAATCGGAGGGTGAGCAGCCTTTCCTTGCCGATTTGGTGCGGGAAGACGTGCGATTTCACATCGCGATTATGACGGCGGCGAAAAATGAACTGATGAAAAAGGAGATTCTGCGGCTCCACCTCATCAATCGGGTGCTGGCGACTCCGACCTCTCCCCGGACCGGAAGTGTTCCCAAGGCCACTTCGGATGCCCGCCGACGAGCGGTGCTGGCCAAGCACGAAGACATTTATCAGGCGATTCTCCAGGCCGACCCTGTGGCGGCGAAACGGGAGATGGAATTTCACATTCAGGAATTGATCGACCACAACCTCATGGTCATGTCCCGGG
>JAEUGZ010000321.1 GCA_016794725.1 Opitutaceae bacterium
GAGCTCTACCGGCCCGCGTCCCGGCAGGCCCCGCAGCCGTTCTCACTCAAAGTGGTGCCCTACTATGCGTGGGGAACCCGCGGAGATACTGAAATGAGCGTTTGGCTTCCGGCCCGTTGATCGGTTTTGCTTGGCTCCCCCATCCAGACTCTCCCTATGAGTGATACCCCCTCGTCTCCCCCGGCCAGCGACACTGGCGCGATTACCCGGCAGCAGTGGAAATGGTCGGCCCTCGCGGGCATGGCCTCCTACCTCGATGCCGGCTCGATCGTCGCCCTGGGCGCCGGTCTGGCCATCCTCCAAAAGGAATTCGGCCTGACCGACGGTGCCGTCGGCATCCTTGCCGCCATCGGCCCCAACGCCCTCGGGTGCGCCCTCGGCGCCCTGATCGGCGGCTGGCTTGGGGACAAGCTGGGCCGCAAGCGCATCTACCAATACGACCTCATGGTCTACGCTTTCGGCATCCTGCTGGTGGCGCTGGCGGTCAACCCCGAGATGCTCTTCATCGGCACGTTCATCGTGGGCGTGGCGGTGGGGGCGGATGTGCCCACGTCGCTGGCGCTCGTCGGCGAGTTTGCTCCGGACAAGGCGCGGGGCCGGTTGCTCGGCTTCACCCAGGTCGCGTGGTGTCTCGGTCCCGTCATCGTCCTCTGGCTGGCGCTGGCGCTCGCGCCGCTGGGGCTGCTCGGGATCCGGATCATCTTCCTGCACCTGTTTGTGGTGGCGGTGGTCACCTGGGCGATGCGCCGGGGCCTCTCCGAGTCCGTGCGCTGGACCCAGGCCGCCAAGTCGGTCCAGAGCGGCGGCCGGAAGCTGGCACAGCTCTTCACCGGCGCAAACCTGCGCGCCATCATCTGGACCGCGACGATCTACCTTTTCTGGAACCTCGCGGCCGGCACGGCGGGACTCTTCAATCCGTACATCATCCGCACGCTCGACGCCGGCAGCCAGGCCATGAGCGTCGGCCTCGCCAGCGGCAACTTCATCATCACGATGATCGTGACGGTCACGATCTTCATGCGGTATTCCGATCGCGACTACAAAACGCGCAAGCTGATCTGGGGTGTCGGCGCAATCATGCAGGTGGCCGCCTACGGACTGTTCCTCTTCATGCCATTCACGATCCTGTCTGTCGTGCTCAACATCCTGTTGTTCTCGATCAGCTCGGCGCTCTCCGGCGAGGCGTTCTACAAGGTCTTCAGCCAGGAGCTCTTTCCGACCATGCTGCGCGGCACCGCCCAGGGATTCACCTTTGGAGTCGCCCGCACCATTCTCGGCATCTGGAGTTTCTTTGTGCCGGCGCTTGCCCATGCCGGCATCCAGCAGATCGCCGGCCTGCTCACCCTGTTTCTCGCGATCAGTGGTGTGGTGGGTTATTTCTTCATGCCTGACACCTCCGGCAAGTCGCTGGAGCAGATCCAGGCCGAGCGTTCCTGACCTCGATCCGCCCGGACTGCGTTCGCGCCGACACCCCTCATGAGTGAACCCATGGTTGCCCACCTGCGTTGCGAGTACCTCGTCGATCCGCTCGGGATGGACGAACTTCACCCGCGTTTGAGCTGGCAGGTGAGGCTGCCCGCGCGGGGCGCGCGACAGGTGGCCTATCGCATCCGCGTCGCCAGCTCCGCCAACCTGCTGGCGCGGGGCGAGGCCGATCGCTGGGACTCGGGCAAGGTGGAGAGTGATTCCACCACACAGATTGTCTACGGGGGACAGCCGCTGGCGTCGCGCGATGCCTGTCACTGGGACGTCGAGTCCTGGCTCACGAGCGATTCCCCGGGGGCGGAGGTCGTTTCGCACCGTTCGGCTCCTGCCTGCTGGACGATGGGGTTGCTGGCACCCGCCGACTGGCAGGCCCGTTGGATCGCGGCGGATCCCGTGCTCTATGCGCGCAGTCCGGAGGTTCAGGCGCCGACGCTGACGACTCCCGGCACGCCCGTCGTTTTCCGCCGCCAATTTGGACTGCCGACTGGAGTCCTTGGAGTCCTACGCGCGACGGTGTATGCCAGCGCGCATGGCATCTTCGAGCTCAGGATCGGGGGACAGCGGGTGGGCGAGGACCTCTTTGCACCCGAGTGGACGGACTACCTGAAGCGTATTCATTGTCGTACCTACGACGTGACCGCCTTGCTCGGAACCGGTCCCCAGGAGCTCACCGCCGTCCTGGGCGATGGCTGGTGGAGCGGCTACGTGGGCTGGCAGGAGCAGCGCGGACGCTACGGTTCCCTCGAGAACAGCCTGCTGGTCCAGCTTGAGGTTGAACTCACGAGCGGCGAACGACTGATCCTTGGAACCGATGGGTCGTGGCAGTGCGCCACAGGAGCGATACTCGCCTCCGACTTTCAGATGGGTGAGACGTACGATGCCCGCCGCACCCCTCGCGATTGGATTTCCGCCCGGGAGGTCGCGCCCCCGCCGGCGCTTTTGGTCGCGCAGCGTTCCGAACCCGTCCGCATTACCCAGACGCTCACACCGGACTCACGCGCCGAAGTGGCGCCGGGGATCTTCATCTATGATCTTGGCCAGAACCTCTCCGGCTGGGTTCGACTCAAGGTCGACGCGCCCGCCGGGACCCGGGTGCAGCTGCGTCACGGCGAGCGCCTGAATCCGGATGGCACGCTCTACACCGAAAACCTGCGTCGCGCCAAGGCGACGGATGTCTATGTGTGCCGGGGTGGCGGGATCGAAGTCTGGGAGCCCACCTTCACTTTCCACGGTTTTCAGTACGTGGAGCTGACGGGACTGCCCGGTTCGCCGCTGCCCGATGCCATCACGGCCTGCGTCATCCACTCCGCCACGCCGCCCGCCGGGCACTTCGAGTGTTCGCATCCCGGAGTCAATCGCATCTGGCTGAACGGACTGTGGTCGCAGCGTGACGAACGCCTCGGCTGGATGGGAGATGCGCAGGTGTTCCTCCGGACCGCGACCTACAACATGGACGTGGCGGCCTTCTTCACCAAGTGGATGGTTGACGTCGAGGATGCGCAGACTCCGGACGGCGTCTTTCCGGATGTGGCTCCGCGCCTGCGCGAGGACCTGAATTTTGTCGGCCTCGATCAACTCTGCGGCGCCGCGGGCTGGGGCGATGCGGGCGTCATTGTTCCCTGGACCCTGTGGCGGATGTACGGAGACCGTCGCATCCTGGAACGCCACTGGCGGGCGATGACCGCCTGGGTGGACTGGATCGAGCGCCACAATCCGGAAGGCCTTCGCGTCAATCAACTGTTCAACAACTACGGCGACTGGCTCTGTATCCCAACGGACACCACGTTCAGGACCCACTCGCCAATGAAGAATCTCCTGGCCACCGCCTACTGGGCGGATGACGCAGCCAAGCTGTCCCGTATGGCGCGGGAGTTGGGGCGCGAGGCCGAGGCCATCCGGTTCCGGACGATGTTCGAGCGGGTGCGGGCGGCGTTCCAGGCGGAGTTTCTCCGCGAGGACGGACGCCTCACGGTCGATCAGCAAACGGCCTACCTGGTCGCACTGGCGTTTGATTTGCTTCCCCCGGAGGCCCGGGCCCCGGCGGCGGAGCGGCTCGTGGCCAACATCCGGGACCTCGGGTGGCACCTCAGCACCGGGTTCATTGGCATCAGCCACCTCAATCCCACGCTCACGCTCACCGGGCACAGCGACGTCGCCTACCGGCTGCTGCTGCAGGACACGTTCCCGTCCTGGCTGTACCCCGTGAAGCACGGCGCCACCACGATCTGGGAGCGCTGGAACGGCTGGACTCACGAGGAGGGCTTCTTCAACCCGCAGATGAATTCGTTCAATCACTACTCGCTCGGATCGGTCGGAGAGTGGTTCTTCCGTCACGTCCTCGGAATCGAACTCGATCCGGATGTTCCCGGATTTCGACGCTTTGTCCTGCGGCCCTACGTCGGCGAGGGACTGGATCATGCCCGCGGCTCCTATCGAACCCAGCACGGCGAAATCCGCAGTGCCTGGAGACGCGAGGCGAATCGACTGGTCTGGGATGTCACCGTGCCGCCAAACACATCGGCGCGGATTGCCATTCCTTGTGCCGCCGGGGCGGACCCGGATACTGATGGACTTGCGGTGGTCGCTCGCGAATCGGGATTTGCGATCTGCGAAGCGCGGTCCGGCTCCTATCATTTCGTCAGCACCCTCTGAACGACCCATGAAGATCACCCACCTCACGCCGATCATCCTGCACGCACCGGTCACGCGCGGGGGAATCGCGGACAGCACGCACAGCATCACGCACTGGGGGGCCCCGGGTGTGGCCATCCATGCGGACAACGGACTGGTGGGGTACGGCTTCTCCGGTACCCATGCCCACCTGCCGACCGACCGGCTGATTGTGCAGTGCGCGACCGAGGCCTTTGGGCCGCTGCTGGTCGGCGAGGATCCCCGGGAGGTCCGGTACCTCTGGGAAAAGCTCCACAAGCACTCGCCGGTCCTGTGGGTGGGCCGCTCGGGCATCACCCACCTCGCGCTGGGCGCGATTGATATCGCGCTGTGGGACCTGAAAGCGAAGGCCGCCGGTCTACCACTCTGGAAATTGCTCGGCGGTTCGTCGAGGAAACGAGTCGAGGCGTACAACACCGATGGTGGCTGGCTGAACTGGCCGATCGAGCAACTGGTCTCGGACTGCCGCCGGCTGGTGGAGCAGGATGGATACCGGGCCGTGAAGATCAAACTGGGTTCGGCGGATGCCAATGAGGACCTGCGCCGGCTCGGAGCGGTGCGGTCCGCCCTGGGACCCTCGGTTCGGATCATGACCGATGCGAATGGCAAATGGAACCTGCCCCTGGCGGTCCAAATCGGACGTCGCCTGCGGGAGTTCGACGTCGTGTGGCTGGAGGAGCCCATTGCCTTCGATGACGTCGGAGGCCATGCGCGCCTGGCGCAGGCGATCGACACGCCGATCGCGCTGGGAGAGCAACTTTACCTCGCGCACCAGTTCCGCGATTTCATCCACGCGGGCGCGGTTCACTACGTGCAGCCCGACGTGGTCCGCCTCGCCGGCATCACCGAGTGGTGGCAGGTCGCCGATCTGGCCCACAGCTACAGTCTCCCGGTGGTCCCACATGTGGGTGACATGTGCCAGGTGCACCAGCACCTCTGTTTCGCGCATCCTGGATGTGCCTTGCTGGAGTACATTCCCTGGTTGCGTGATTGGATGCGGCATCCGGCTCAGATCCAGGACGGACACTTCGTCGCGCCGGAGGCGCCGGGCGCCGGCATGGAACCGACGGTCGAGGCCTTGGAGCGGATCAATCGGATCTAGAGCCATGGAACGCGTCACCGCCACCTACCTCATCGAGACACCGCTCCCGGTGGATCGGGCCGCCGCGACGCTCGCCGGCGAGCAATCATCCGGGACATTTGTGGCGGTGCCGGGCGAGACCGAGGAGTTGAAGCAGCGGTTCGCCGCGCGGGTGGAACACATCGAGCCGTTGGGCGCGGTGCCCTCACCCTCGCTGCCCACCGGGCGGTCTCCGGCCGCTGACTACCAGCAGGCGCGGGTGAGCGTGTCCTGGTCGATCGAGAACTTTGGCTGCAACCTGCCAACCCTGGTCTCGACCCTGCAGGGCAATCTCTACGAACTCGCGCAGTTCTCCGGCCTGCGTCTCCTTGATTTCGATGTGCCGCCGTCGTTCGCCGCCGCGTTTCGCGGTCCGCGCTTCGGGGTGGAGGGCACGCGCCGGTTGACGGGGGTGACGGGGCGGCCGCTGATCGGCACCATCATCAAGCCGAGCATTGGGCTCAGCCCCGAGCAAACCGCCGCGATGGTGGCGACCCTGGCCGAGGCCGGCATCGACTTTGTCAAGGATGACGAACTGATGGCCAATCCCCCGCACTCTCCCTTCGATGCGCGGGTCGATGCCATTATGCGGGTGGTGAACGCGCATGCGGACCGCACGGGCAAGAAGGTCATGGTGGCCTTCAACATCAGCGACGAACTCGACCCCATGCTGCGTCACTATGACAAAGTGGTGCGCGCGGGCGGCACCGGGGTGATGGTCAGCCTGAACAGCGTGGGACTGGCCGGGACCAAGAAAGTGACCGATCAGGGGGCGCTCTCGGTGCATGGCCACCGCAATGGCTGGGGCATGCTGAACCGGCATCCGATGCTGGGAATGGAATTTGCCGCCTACCAGAAACTCTGGCGGCTGGCGGGAGTGGACCAGCTCCACGTCAATGGCATCGCCAACAAATTCTGGGAGCCTGATGAGTCGGTGGTGCGCTCGATCACCGCCTGCCTGCGTCCGTTCCTCGGAGGGACCGTCCTGCCTGTCGTGTCGTCCGGCCAATGGGGAGGACAGGCGCCCGAGACCTTTCGTCTCACGCGAACGGTGGATCTCCTTTACATGGCGGGAGGCGGCATCATGGCCCATCCCGATGGAGCTGCGGCGGGTGTGCGTGCCTTGCGCGTGTGGTGGGAGGCGGCGGTGCAGGGACTGACCGTCGCCGAGGCGGTGCAGACTTACCCGGAGCTGGCGGTTTCGGTGGCGAAGTTTGGCAAGTCGGGGTGATCCATGGCCTCTCCTTCGCGACTGCTCCTCGCCTACGTGGGAGACGATTTTACGGGATCGACGGATGCGCTCGAATTTCTCGGACGGGCCGGATTGAAAGCCGCGCTCTTCCTTGAGCCGCCTTCACCGGAGACGCTTCGCCGTTATGAGGGCCTGCAGGCAATCGGGGTCGCGGGACTGACGCGCTCGCTGCCGCCTGGTCCCATGGAAGCGGCCCTGCGTCCCGCGTTTCACGCCCTGGCGGCACTGGGTCCCGCCCACGTGCATTACAAGGTCTGCTCGACCTTTGATTCCTCTCCGGCCGTGGGCAGCATCGGGCGGGCGATTGAAGTCGGACGCGAGGTGTTTCAGTCGCAGTCCGTGCCGTTGCTGGTCGCCGCTCCGGCCCTGGGACGCTATTGCCTGTTCGGTCACCTGTTCGCCCGTATGGGGATTGGGAGTACGGGAGAGATCTACCGCCTGGATCGGCATCCGTCGATGAGCCGGCACCCCGTGACGCCGGCCGATGAGAGCGATCTGCGCCTTCATCTCGGACGCCAGACTGCCCTGCGAGTCGGTCTGGTCGATCTGCTGGCGGTGGCGGGCACGGTCGACCAGGTCCGCGCGCAACGGGATGCCGTGGTGGCGGCGGGCGCGGAGGTGGTGCTGTACGATGCGTTTGACGCGGGCCACCTGGCGCGGATTGGTGCGGTGCTGGACGGAGACAGAGAAGCCGGAGCGACCCGGTTTTCGGTGGGGTCCTCCGGCATTGAAATGGCCTTGGGTCAGGCATGGACCTCCGCGGGAATCGCCCGACCTGTTCATGACTGGCCCGACCCGGGTACCTGTCAGCCGTTGCTGGTGGTCTCGGGCAGTTGCTCTCCGGTCACCGCCGGACAGATCGATCAGGCGCTGGCGGCGGGGTTTGCCTGTGTGGCGGTGGATGTGGTGGCTGCCGCGGAAGGCTGGGACAATGCGAGCGAGGCGCAGACCATGCTGGCCGCGCTCCGGGAAGGGCGATCCGTGGTGGTTCACACCAGCCGGGGCGAGGTGGCTCGCGGTATCGCCGCAGCGGAATCGGCGCGGCTGGGTGCACGCCTGGGTCGCCTGGCGAAGATGGCGGTGGAGTCGGCTGGCGTGCGGCGGGTCCTGCTGGCCGGAGGCGATTCCTCCAGTCAAGCCGCGCGTGCGCTGGGGTTGGAATCGATGGAAATGATCGCCCCGCTGGCTCCCGGCGCCCCGCTCTGCCGCGCCCGGGCCCCGGGATCACCCGTGGACGGGCTGGAGGTCAATTTCAAGGGCGGACAGGTCGGCGCGGCCGACTATTTTGACGCCGTGCGGCGGGGAAAACTTTGAACCTTATGAAACGAACGACTCTCGGGCTTGTGCACACCTCGGCCACCCTGGTTCCCGTCTTTGCACAACTGTGCAAGGCCAAGTTGCCCGATGTGGATACCTTTAACATTGTGGACGACAGCCTGGTCCGCGCCATCGGGGCGAAAGGGGCCCTGACCGCCGACATTGCGAGGCGGGTCGGTTCCTACATCACCTCGGCCGAGGCGGGCGGGGCCGACTATGTGCTGGTCACCTGCTCCTCGATCGGCCCGGCGGTGGAAGCTTCGGCTCCGTTTGCGGGGGTGCCGGTGTTGCGGGTCGATCAACCGATGGTGGACCAGGCGGTGCGCATGGGGCGAAAGGTGGGGGTGATTGCGACTTTGCCGACGACGCTTCATCCCACGGCCGATCTCGTCCGGCGTCGCGCACTCGTCGCAGGACGCGAGGTCGAGCTGGTCTCGCGGCTGTGTGAAGGCGCGTTTGAGGCGTTGATGAACGGAAATGGAGCCGAACATGATGCCCGGGTGGCGACGGCCCTGCGGGAGCTCTCGTCGCAGGTCGACGTCGTGGTGCTGGCGCAGGCCTCGATGGCGCGTGTGGTCGAGAGCCTGACGGAAGCCGAGCGGCGGTGTCCGATTCTCGCCAGCCCTCCGCTCGCGATTGACTACCTGGCATCGGTGTTCGCGATACCCTCCCGCACCGCATGAACCTGCTCCGCCGATGCTGTCTGGTGGGTGTGGTTCCGCTCGGGTTGGTGGGTGTGATGGCTGGAATCGCCCTGAATCGGCCCGAGGTCTGGCAGCCGGCGGCGGTGACCGCGGCGGTCGCCCTGGCGCTGGGACTCGGAGCCTACGCGGGCGTCAAGGGTTACCAATACACGGCATGGATCCTGGCGGCGGTGGTGGCAGCGATGGTTTATCCCGGGGCCTTTGTCCGCTGGGGTGACCTCGATCTGCGCAACAAATGGGTGGTGCTCGTGGTGGTGCAGTTGGTGATGTTCGGCATGGGCACGCAGATGAGCCTGCGCGATTTTGTCGGAGTGATGAAGATGCCCTGGGGTGTGATCGTGGCGGTGGGCAGTCAGTTTCTGATCATGCCGCTGTCCGGCTGGGCGCTGACCAGGCTCTTTTCGTTGCCCGATGAGATTGCCGCCGGGGTGATTCTGATTGGCTGCTGCTCGAGCGGACTGGCCTCGAACGTGATGTGCTTCATCGCCAAGGCCAATCTGGCACTCTCGATCACCGCCACCGCTATCACCACGCTCATCGCTCCGATCATGACGCCGCTTTGGATGAAGGTCCTGGCGGGCCGACTGGTGGACGTACGGTTCACCCCGATGATGGTGGAGATCATCAAGATTGTGATTGTGCCGATCGGGGCGGCCCTGTTGCACGACTACCTCAAGACGGCCTCGGCGCGGGCGCGCCGGAACGTGGTTATCGGTGCCGGGGTGGCGGCGGTGGGCGTGGGCTTTGTCGCCTTGGGTGGCGTGGAGCGCCTTGGCCTGGCGGTGGGTGAAAGCGGCCGACTGGGGTGGGAAGTCTTCGGTTTTGCCTGCGGGGCGGTGGTGTTCGGAGTGATCTACCACGGCGTGACCCGTTGGCTGCCGTCGCTCGATCGCATCATGCCGCTCCTTTCCATGGCGGGAATTGTTTACTTCACCACCGTGACCACGGCCGCGGGACGCAACCACCTGCTGTTGGTGGGTGGAGTCCTCATCCTCGTGGCGATGCTGCACAATGCGGCCGGCTACCTGTTTGGCTACTGGCTGGCTCGTGCCGGCGGGTTGGACACGGCCTCGTGTCGCACCGTCGCGATCGAGGTGGGGCTGCAGACTGGTGGCATGGCGTCCGGTCTGGCGGGGGCAATGGGCAAACTTGCGACCGTCGGACTCGCGGCCGCCGTGTTCAGTCCCTGGATGAACATTTCCGGTTCCATCCTGGCCAACACCTGGCGACGCCGCACCGAGCAGGCGTTGAAAACCTCCGGGGCGCCGGGTGCAGAGTGAGGGTGGGAGCCCGTGGCCGTCGGTCGCTCAGGGCCGGGTGGCGCGAAACGCGAGGGTCGCGGACTGGCCGGGCGCGAGGGAGATGGAGCGGGTTTCCCCGCGGAAGCGAATCTGCGCGGTGCGGCCGCCCACACTGCGGATCACGGCCTGGGTCAAGGCGCCGTGGTCCCAGCTCAAGTCCACTTCGAAGCCCCCGCGCGTGCGCAGTCCGCGAACACCGCCGTCGGGCCACTGGGTCGGCAGCGCCGGAAGCAGCTGCAGCTCCGCCGCTGGTGCGATGCCGTCGTTGAGGACGCGGCTCTGCACGAGCATTTCCGCGATTGCGGCGGTGCCGCCGAAGTTGCCGTCGATCTGGAACGGGGGATGAGCGTCCCAGAGGTTGGGATACGTTCCGCCGGTCCACTGGCGGCGATCACCGGCGGTGGCGGCCGGCTTGAGGTGGGCCGTGAGCAGGTCATGGGCCCGGTCGCCGCGACCGAGCCTCGCCCAGAGCGCCAGTTTGTAGGCCAGGCTCCAGCCGGTGCCGCCATCGCCCCGCACCTGCAGGGTTTTTTCCGACGCCGCGGCGAGCGCCGGAGTGGCGTCGGGTGTGATCTCGTGACCCGGATAGAGCCCCCAGAGATGGGCGATGTGCCGGTGCTGCGGGTCGGCCTCGGGCACCGGATCGAGCCATTCGAGGACACGGCCGTCTTCGCCGATCCGGGTGGGCGCGAGTTTGGCGCGCTTCGCGGTCCAGTCCCGGCGCAGCTCAGGATCTAGGTCAAGGCGCTCCGAGGCCTCAATGCAGGCGTCGAACAGGTACCGCAGCAGCTGCATGTCGGCGGTGGGGCCGAGGCAGACGTGAGCCTTGGAACCGTCGGGAAGCAGGAAGGCGTTTTCAGGAGAATTCGAAGGGGCGGTCACCCACCAGCCGTTCCGCGGATCCTCGATCAGCATGTCGAGGTAGAACACTCCGGCGCCCTTGAGCAGCGGATACACCCGGCGCAGGAAGGCCTCGTCGTGGGTGAACAGGTAGTGGTCCCACAGGTGCTGGCAGAGCCAGGCTGAACAGGAGACCGTCGAACCCCAGCTGGCGGACTCTCCCGGCGAAGTGAAGCCCCATGGATTGGCGAGAAGGAAGGCGACCCAGCCGCGGGCTCCGTAGTAGGCCTGGGCGGTTTTGCGTCCCGGGGTTTCGAGCGAGGCGATGAGGTCGAACAGGGGTTGGTGCAGTTCGGAGAGATTGCAGACCTCCGCCGGCCAGTAGTTCATCTGGGCGTTGATATTCAGGTGCCAGTCGCCGTTCCACGGGGTCTGAATCTGGTCCGCCCAGATGCCCTGGAGATTGGCCGGCAGGCCGCCGGGGCGCGAGGAGGAGATGAGCAGATAACGACCGAAGTGAAAGTAGAGCGCGGCGAGCGAAGGATCCGGGACGCCGGTCTGAAAGCGTTGGAGCCGTTGCGGGGTGGGCAGCGCGGCAGCCGCTGAATCAGGGGCACCCAGTTCGAGGCTGACCCGGTTGAACCACCGCTGGTAGTCGGCCACGTGGTCGCGACGCAGCGTCGCGTAGTCTTTTCCTTTTGCCAGATCGAGGTCGTGCCGGGCGGTGGCGCCGGCGTCGGTCACTCCGCGGCCGGCAAAGGTGCGGATGTCGGAGGCGGCCGACAGGCGCAGTTCGACCTCGTCCGCGTCGCGGATGACCAGCTGGTCCCCCTCCACCGTACACGATCCGCCGCGTACCTCGGCGTGGAGGAGGGCGGCGAAACGCACGCCCGTGCCGCCCTCGCGTCCGTCATTGAGCTGGCCCGAGAGCAACAGTTCGTTGCCTCCGGGGGCCGTCACCGCGGCCCGCTCGGCCCGCGACAGCCGGGCGGAGAGGGAAAGCGCGTGCGGCTGGTCGGTGCGGAGGCGCACCACCACCACCTGGTCGGGAGCGCTCACCCACGCCTCGCGCTCGTGGCGGATGCCGTTTTGCCGAAACGTGACGCGAGCCGTGGCGTCCCGCAGATCGAGCTGCCGGCGATACTCGGAGACCGGGGTCTGCGCGCCGGGATGGGAGAAATTCAGGAGCAGATCTCCCAGCGTTTGGTAGCAACCAAAGGGGACGTTGGCTCCTGCTCCTTTGCCGGACCCGGGGCCAGCGCAGGTGAAGTGGGCATTGACGAGGGCCTCCGCTTCGGCGTTGCGTCCCGCGAGCAGCAACCGCCGGATCTCGGGCAGGACGCGCGCGGCGTCCGGGCGGTCCGCTTCCTGGGGGGAACCGGACCAGAGTCCATTCTCATTGAGCACAACCCGTTCGGCTGCCGGATGGCCAAACACGGTGGCGCCCAGGCGTCCATTGCCGAGGGGTGTGCCTTCGACCAGCAGGGTGGCGGGCTGATCCAGCCAGACCACGTGGGATTCTGGACGAGGTTGGGCCGACAAGTGGGACGACTGCAGCAGGAGGATCGCCGCGGCCGCGCAGGAGGCGCGCACGACGAAGGCGCTCATGGGGTCGGGGTGATCCCGGCGGGCAGGGGGCGGGAGGTGGCGAGGGCGATGACGCGTCCCTGATCGCCGACCGCGCAGTAGAAATGGTAGACCACGCCCTCGTGTTTGATCAACCACGGCTTGTGGGCGAACGTCTTGTCATAGGGTTCGCTGGGTTCGATCAGGTTCGCGCCGTCCCACTTCGTCCACTGCACGAGGTCATAGGAGCAGGCAAAGGTGTCAAAGGCGTGCGGCTTCCAGCGAAACCCAAAGTAGAACATGACCCAGACATCACCGATGCGGGCGATCTGGGGGTCGCCGGAGATGGCGGGTTTCCCCGGGGCGTTGTCGATCACCGGTTCGGCGCCGAGCCGAGTCCACGTGATCATATCCTTGGATACCGCCATGCCGATGGCCTCGTGATTGGTCGTCTGCCGGGTCTTGCCGTTGTAGTACATGATGTACGGCCAGCCGAGGGAACGCTTCTCGTCGTGGATGATCGCGCTCTTGTAGAGCGTGGCGTTTTCGAAGCCCCTGATGTCCGGCTGGGCCGTGGAGAGGATGGGATTCTCGGGGATGCGGTTCCATTCAGCCACTGCGACCGGCTGTCGGCTCCACACCATGCCGATGGAGAGCGGATCGGTTTCGTAACCCTGCAGCGCGCCGCCGATGTAGGACATCCAGAACTTGCCGTCGTGACGGCCCAGCTGGTGGTCGGCACCGTCCCAACGCAGGTCGTAGAGTGCGAGCCCGGCGTCGGCCTGCCAGGCATCCCAAGTGCCCTGGCTGAACGAGAGGATGCGCCCGAGCTTTTCCCAGCGCACCAGGTCGTCGCTCCGCGCCAGGTAGGTCTGGTAGCCCACCTTATCACGGATCGCCACATACACCATGTACCAGCGTCCCTCATGCCGGAAGACATTCGGGCAGTCGATCATCTCGCCGGGCTCGCCCTTGAGGATGACGCCGACCTTGTGAGGGGTGCGCACCTCCTCGTAGATCTGCTGCATGACCGTGGCCGGAACCGGCCGCGGGGGCAGAGAGGGAAAGGGCAGCACCGCACGTTCGGCCGGTGCGGCGCCGGCGCCGGTCGGCGTGACGGCCGGCGTCGCGCCGAGCAGAATGAAACCGAGGTGACTTTTCCGGAAGGCGGATGACAGCATGGCAAGGAGCATGAAGGGAGTCTTGGCGGGCGACAACAGGCAGTAAGGCAGGAAGGACCGGCTCGAGGCAGTGCTGGGGGTCGGAGGGTGGCTCACGGCGCGGACGTAGGACGGAGGACGGGCGAAAGGGCGGGAGGAACCCAGGAATAGGCTGGGTGAACCGGCCCGTCAACCGCCTCGGGGACAGCAAGGACTCTCAAATTTACCGCACCCATTCTCATGGCCGGACCGTCCTTGAGAGGCTAGACTGGGTGAAGCCCTCCTTTCCGTGCGTTTCCTGACCCTTTGTTTCCGACAGCGCTTATTCCGCTCCTGGCTGGGCTGGGGGCTGCTGCCGTGGCTGACGGGGATGGTCCTGGCTGCGGCTCCGGTGGAGTTTACCTTTTCGGTTTCAACGCCTGGCCCGGAGGCGTTTGCCCGCGACCTGTGGGCCGACCTCGCCCTGCCGGATGGGAGCAGCCGCTCGTTTCCCGCGTTTTATGACGGAGGCGAAACCTGGAAGGTCCGGGTCGCGGCACGATGGCCGGGCACCTACCGGCTGCTGCGCGTGGAGGAGCGGAGTGAAGGGCTGGCCGGCGGGGTTGCGGGAAAACCGCTTCCGATCCAAGTCACCGGTCCCCGTGCAATCACTCGTACCGACGACCTGTCAGCGCCGGCGATCCGGGTCGATCCGGCGAACCGGCGGGGCTTTGTGCGGGGCGAGCGCGAGCCCTATCTGCCCTTTGGCCTCAACCTGGCGTGGGGTAGCGATGCGTTCTATGCGCACGCCTTTTCGCAGTGCCAGGCGGCGGGACTCAACTGGACGAGGGTCTGGATGGCACCCTGGGCGGAGCTGGACTTGAGCTGGCTCCCGCCGGAGCGGGGCGCCTCGCCGGCCGCGGGACACCTTGACCTCGCGGTGGCGCGTCGCTGGGACCGGATTCTCGACCTGGCCGAGCGGGCCGGGGTTGCGGTCCAGGTCGTGGTCTTCTCCCACGGTCAACTCAGCACCGAGGTCAATCCCGTCTGGGCCACCCACCCGTGGGCTGTGGCTCAGGGCGGCTTTTTGCAGCGACCGGCTGACTTCTTCACCGCGCCGGAGGCCCGGCGCCACACCCGCACCAAACTTCGTTATTTGACGGCGCGTTACGGCCACTCCCCGGCGGTCATGGCGTGGGAGCTCTTCAACGAAGTCAATTTCACTGACGCATGGCGCCTCCAGCGCGCGGAGGCCGAGGTGGTGCGCTGGCATGATGAGATGGCGGCCTGGCTGCGGAGGAACGATCCGCACAGCCACCTGGTGACGACGAGCCTGAGCGAGGCGCCGGTGGGTCCGCTCTGGCGCTCCATGGACTACTACCAGCCCCACGTGTATCCAGTGAATGGACTATCGCATGTGCGTCGCTTCCCGCTGATCGATCTTCCCCCCGACAAACCTCTGTTTTACGGAGAGATCGGAGATGATCACCAAGCCTACCTGAGTCCGGGCGACAAGGAGTCGGGCGCCGGGCTGGTGCCGGTGCTGTGGAGCGGATTGATGGCGGATCACGCGTTGCCCGCCCAAACCTGGTACTGGCAGCGACTGCTCGACCACCCGCGCTGGGGCGAGTTGGCTTCGGTGGGGCGCTTTGTGCGGGAGGCGAGGCTGGCGGAGCGACTCGATTCCCTGCGAGCGTTCGACCCGTTCGTGGAAACGGGCCAACGGGTTCCGCATCAGCTCGGGGCTGGATTCCATTGGGCGTTGCGTGGACCGGCCGTGATCGAGGTCACGACCGAAGGAAGAGAGCCGGCGGTGCTGGCCGATGTTCCGGAGTACGTGGTGGCCGAGCCGGAGCTGCTGACTCAGGGCAGGACCGACCGCCTCACCTTGCGCCTGCAGCGTGAGCGACCGGGCAACCTGCAGTTCCACCTCACGGATGTTGGGCCCCGCGGGGCCACCGTGCTGCTCCGGCACGAGGGCGAGCCAGTGGTTTCTCGGACCTGGGAGGCAGAGCCGGTGCGCCCGCAGCGCCCGTTGCGACCGGCCACCCTCACGCTGCCGGTGCCGGCGGGGCGCAGCGAGGTGCTGCTCCTCAATCAGGGACCCGACGCCTTTCGGCTCCACCACGTTGACCTCGACCAAACCGTGCCCGCCCTTGCTGCCACCGGGCGTCGCAGCGACCGCTTTGTCATGGTGTACCTCTGGCACCGGCTCTCCGTGCACGCGGCGAAACCCGGAGCCCCCGCGACCGGGACCCTGGTGATTGACACGCTGCCGGCCGGAAACTGGACCCTCACCTGGTGGGACCTGGAACAAGGGAAACCCAAAGAAGCCACCGTTTGGCACCACCCCGGAGGCCCGGCGAAGATTTCGACCCCGCCCATTGCCCGTCACGCCACCCTGATGCTGGAGCGGGATCAGTAACAAAAGTTTGGATACGTTTTGGCAGAGCCACGGAGGCCCATACCAACGGGGTCGCCCACCTGATCGATGGCTTGTTTTGAGAGAGGCGGTGACTTGGCGGGCATAACACGGGACGGTTCTCTGCGTGCTCTTTGTCCTCCTGTTGAACGCCTTTTCCTGATCGGAAGTTTGAACAGGAGCTCACAGAGGGCGCAGAGGATTCAATCCATGGGGGCAGCCCGTTGGTCGATTCCTCCCTTCGGTCGCTTCAGAGGGGCCGCATGGCCACACGCTCGCAGAGACCGTAGGCTCGCCCCGAGGGGTCGGGGCGTTGGGCCGCCCGCGGCCCGAACAGGCAGCTGCGCTCCTCTCCTTCGTCGTTGCGCTGCGCTCGGTTGCCCTCACGGTTGCCCGGCGGCATCGCTCCACTTTTTTGGATTCCGCGCTGCCGCCGCCGAGCGTTCCGGCGCCGAGGCGGTCTCGAGCCCTCGCGCTTCCCGATTCCACCTTTGCCGCTGGGGGTGGTCCACCTCGGATCGACGAATAAGAATCCGGGTCTGGAACAGAGGGTGCGCACGGTGATTGCGGGCCCATCTTCAGCGGTGATCCATTGCGCAGTTGATACCCACAAACTCCAGTCTCGACTACCCCTTGAAAAGTCGCATGGGAATGACCTGTGCATTTCCGACTGCACATTGCTGATGAAGCCTTGGAGCAGCTCCGGGCGCTGCCGAGGGAGCAACGGCAGCGCATCGGCCAGAAATTGGAGGCCATGCAAACGGATCTGCAAGGCGACGTTAAGAAATTGTCCGGTCAGACGGGGAGGTACCGTCTGCGGGTAGGCGGCTATCGGGTGCTGTTCACTCTGGAAAAAGACCTGATCATGGTT
>JAEUGZ010000002.1 GCA_016794725.1 Opitutaceae bacterium
ACCCATGTTGATGTTTCGTAGATCACCCGTCTGCTGCCAGTCCGTTCCCGACCGTCGGGTTTCGAAATCATCCTCCAAGCTTCCGCTCGGCTAACGACTCACCAGATACTGTCATCTAACGCTGTTCTCTAACGACTGGACTGGACCAAAAGCGCTCGTTGTGAGGAAAGCAAGCTCCGTTTTTCATCGTCTGATTTCATAAACCCATGCCGGGAGTGACTCTGCAGTTCGCCTAGATCCTCCTCCGCCAGGCGTCCTCGCCGAGTCGGGACATGACCGTCGCACTTGCGAAAGCGTCCACCTCCACTACGCTGCAGAGTTTATGTCCCACCTCCGCACGCTTCTCGTTGTCCTCCTCGGCTCCGCCATGCTCCCTTTCTCCGCCTCTGCTGATCCCCTCGAAGTCGGCACCGCCGCCCCCACCCTCACCTCCACGACGGAGGCCGGCAAGTCGCTCGATCTTGCCACCGTCTACAAGAGCAACCGCTACACGTTGGTCTATTTCTATCCCAAGGCCGACACTCCGGGTTGCACCAAGCAGGGCTGCTCGCTGCGCGACGCCTACGCCGATCTGACCAGCAAGGGTGTCGCCATCATCGGCGTGAGTGCCGACAGCGTCGAGGCGCAGAAAGCCTTTAAGGAAAAGTACAACCTGCCGTTCACCCTGCTCGCCGACAAGGAGATGAAGGTCATCACCGCGTTCGGCGCCAAGAACGCTTTGCTACCGATGTCCAAGCGGCAGGCCTACTTGATCAAGGATGGCAAGATAGTCTACGCCGACCACAGTGGTTCCACGACCAAGCAGGCCGAGGACATCCTCAACTTCCTCGCGAAGTCGGGAAGCTGAGCCAGGTTACCTCGCCGTTCAGAGGTCTTCGTCCGCCACGTCCGGAAGCACCCCAGCTTTGGGGTCGTGGCGGACTCGCGTCAGCCACTGGCGGAGCAGCGGGTCCGCCTCAAACCGCTCGATCGGCAGCGGCGCCGCCAGGAGATCAATCACGCGGAGGGTGCGGTCGACGGCCCTCACCATGTTCTTCGCGTGCAGGTCCGCCACGAGCCAGGAGCCGCCTTTCCAGAAAAAGAGCCTCGGGTGATCCCGTCGCGCGCGGAGAAAGCGGGCCGGAATCGGAATGAGCTCCGACGGGAGCAGGGTCGACGTGTCCGTGTCCTCCGGCAGGCGCTCGCCCCAACTCTGCTTGACCACCAGCACGCCTTCGGGAGTGACCGCCACGACCTCGGTCGGCATGCCGCCCAGCGCGAGGATCAATTGGAGCTTCTGAAGCAAGTCGCGATAGCTGCCAAGACTGGCCTCCGCCATCCAGGCCACATCGTCGCCGCCCCGGACAAAGGAAAAGCTTCCGCCAATCCTGCCCCCTTCCCGCGGCAGGAAGAACTTGTAAATTGAGCCATCCTCGCTCTGAAACGCCGAGGCCTCGACGCCGCTGCCAATGCGACGCAACCGGGGACTGCCTTCGCCAAAGGGATCTTCGGACTCCTCGGGAAACCCAAACGAGCCAAGCGGCACCACAGGCAGCAGGGATCGAAACTCCGCCAACGCCGCGTCCAGCTCGGCCCAGACCGCGTCCGCGCCAGCGAGCAGGCTCAGTCCATCTTCGGCTGAGAGGACGAGATCGTCGTCCGGATCCGTTCCGAAGCCGACGCCCTCCGCAGCCGCGCTGAGGCGAGCGAGTGCTTCCAGTCTTCGGTCGTGATCGTGCTGAAGAGCGGCTTGGTCCTCGGCGGAAAGGAGGAGGGAGCCGTGGACCCGGGAGGGGCGGCGGGTGAAGGGATCGGCTTGCATGCGTCGCTCATCGCACGCGCACCGTCAACCGGACGGCGCAGGTTGGCAAACCGAAGTTGTTCGAAGTTACCCGCACGTTACCCGCAGGGTACGTTGATCGGACTCACCCCGCCTCACGCTCCAACGGACGCACGGAGGGCGGGATCTTGGCCACGAGCATCTTGTCGATGCGCTGACGGTCCATGTCCACCACCTCAAATCGCCAGCCGGCATAGTTGAAATAATCGCCCTCCTGCGGAATGCGGCCAAACTGGGTCATGACAAATCCCGCCAAAGTCTGGAAATTCGCCTCCGACTCACCGGCCAGTTCATCCAAATCCAACAGGGACTTCACCTGCACCGTCGGCAGGGTGGCATCCACAAGGAGCGATCCATCCTCGCGACGGCGCGCTTCCGGTTGATTCTGGCGTCCTCGCTCCGGCAGGTCGCCCACGATGGCCGTCAGCACGTCAAGCAGGGTCACCAGACCTTCAATCGCTCCAAATTCATCCGCCACCAGGGCGAGGTGCTGTCCCGTCTTCTTGAACTGCTCAAGGAGCTGGATCGCCGTCATCGTGACCGGCACCGTCAGGGCGGGAGCGACGAGATTGCGCAGGTGGGTCGACAGGCCGAAGGCACTGTTGGCCCAAATCGCCTTCACCGCCACCACTCCAATCACCTGGTCACGGTTGCTCTGATAAACAGGAAACCGCGAATGCCCGCTGGTC
>JAEUGZ010000032.1 GCA_016794725.1 Opitutaceae bacterium
CGGCTACGGGTCAGGACCGTTCGAGCCACGCGATGATGAGCGCGTAGGCGATGAGGTTGCCAATCGAGAGCGGCAGCAGCTTCTGCCAGCCAATCTTCATCACCTGGTCATAGCGGAAGCGCGGCAGCGTCCAGCGGACCCACATGAAAAAGAAGATGAAGAAAACGACCTTGCCGAGGAAGAGGGCCACCGCCAGCGCACCGGTGAGCAGGGGATGCCCCTCGAGTCCGACCGCCCGGATCAGGGACTCCAGCGGCACCCACGGGAGGGGATTCCAGCCGCCGAGGAAGAGCAGGACGAAGATGCCCGAGCCAACGATCATGTGGCAGTACTCGGCCACGAAGAAGAGCGACCACTTGAAGGCGCCGTACTCGGTGTGGAAACCGCCGACGAGGTCGGCTTCCGACTCCGGCATGTCAAACGGCTGGCGGTTCGTCTCGGCAAAGAGGGCGACGAGGAAAATGAACGCCGACACCGGCATGAGGAAGACGTACCAGGCCCCACCCCAGAGTCCCGGCTGGCTCTGGCTCTGCACGACGTCGAAGAGGCTGAGGGTGCCGCTGCCGCCCGGGGCATTGACCCAGAGGAACACCGGCAGCACCGACAGCGTCATGGAGAGCTCATACGAGATCAACTGGGCCGAGGCGCGCACGCCGCCGAGGAAGGGGTACTTCGAATTAGAGGCCCAGCCGGCGAGGATGATCGAATAGACACCCAGCGAGGAGACGGCAAACACGGCCAGCAGTCCGACGTCGAGGTTGGCGAGGACGATCGGCACCCAGGCGCCGGCCTGGTTCAGGTAGGCGCCAAACGGCACCACCGTGATCGTCGTCAACGCCGGGATCATCGAGAGGATCGGCGCGAGAATAAAGTAGAACTTGTTCACGTGTCCCGGAACCGGATCTTCCTTGAACACGAACTTGCCGCCGTCCGCCGCGAGCTGGAACAGGCCGAGGTTTCTCAGGATGGGTGCGAGGATCGGCACGTAGGCCATGATCGGAGGCATGGTCCGATTCGGGCCCGGCCGGCCCTGAATCCAGGCCGAAATCTTGCGCTCCGCCATGGAGCACGCCGCCGCGAGCGGGAAGAGCACCAAAATGACGGCCGTGCCTTGCAGCAGGAGCCGCAGCGCCAGCGGGAGATCGAAGTAAAACGAGAAGTCCATCGTTCAGTCCCTCAGCTTTTCAGCGCCTCGGCCTTGGCCGGTTTGTAGTGCAGGGTTTCGCCTTCGACAAACGGCAGCGCCTGCCACGGGGTGGCGTCCAGAAGGAGTCCCGTTTCCGGCAACGTGCGGTAAGTGACGGTGCTCAACGCCGGAACCTCCGCCGTCAACAGTGTCCACAGGCCGTTCAGCTCGGGGTTCACTGCCGTGCCACCGACGGCGCTGATCAGGCGGGACAGCACCGCAAGGTCGTCGAACGTACCCGCCAGGCCCGGCACCGCCCGGGCAAACTTCTGGAGACGGAACTGCTGGTTGACGAAGGTGCCCGCCTTTTCAAACACGGTCTGGGTCGGCAGAACCACCTTGGCCGCCACGCTCGTGGCGTTGGCCTGGGTGCCGAGGTAGACAATCGTGACCTTGGCCAGTTGCGCGGCGGTCAGGCCGGCGGCAACGAGGTCCTCGCCCACCGAGACCACCGTCTTGATGGTTCCGGCATCAATCGCGGCGGCCAGTGCCGTCAGCCGGGCCAAAGGCAACGTGGAAATCAATCCGGTGACCAGGGCACCGCGGACATTGGGATTGCGGTCCGCCGACACGAGGATGCGGTCCCCTTCCCCGGTGCGCGAGACCAGTGAGACCGGGGCCTTGAGCGCCTCGGCGAGACGGCGGGTGAGGAACTGCTCCTCCACCGTGCTCTGGCCGGAGCCGACCACCGCCACCGTGCCGGCAATGCCCTTGAGCACTTTCTCGGCCTGAGCGATCAGGGCATCGAGTGCCTCGGTCGACACCAGCCGGGCCGGAGACTTGACCGCCTTGTACAAAAGCCGGCCGCTGTCCGCCATCCAGGTGTCATTGACCTCGTCGTTGCGACGCGGGGTGATCCGGTAAATGGTGCCTTCGCGCGACCACACCACGGTGTTCGCGCCGACGGAGGATTCGGTGTCGATGCTGTTCGTCTGTTTCAGGAACCAGACGCGCATCTTGAAGCGGAAATCCGTCGAGGTCAGCGCGCCGACCGGGCAGATATCCACCGTATTGAGCGAGTAGTTGTTCTCGAGTTTCTTCCCGGGATAGCAGGTCAGCGTCGAATAGCTGCCGCGATCGATGAAACCGAGCACATCATCCTTCGCGATTTCCTTGGAGAAACGGATACACCGCGAACAGAGGATGCAGCGCTCGTCGTCCAGCGTGACGCGCGGCCCGAGTTGGGTCCGCTTCGGCTTGACGTTCTTGTTCTCGATGAAGCGCGAGTAACCCCGGCCGTAGCCGGTCGACTGCTCCTGCAGCTTGCACTCGCCGGCCTGATCGCAAATCGGGCAGTCGAGCGGATGATTGATGAGGAGGAACTCCATCACCCCTTCGCGGCAGTCCTTGATTTGCGGCGTCTGCGTCCGGATGTGCAGCCCAGGGGACGCATTGGTCGCACAGCCGATCTGGGGACGCGGGATCCAGTTGATCTTCTGCTTGCCCGTCGCCGGATCCATCACCGGAGCCTTCGTGGCCGGGTCGACCGCGGGCATGCCCATTTCGATCAGACACATCCGGCAGTTGCCGACCACACTCAGTTTCGGATGGTAGCAGTAGTGCGGGATGTCCACCCCCACCAGCCGGGCGGCTTCGATCACATTCGTGCCCTTTGGCACGGCAATGTCTTTGCCGTCGACGTTGACGGTGACGAGGTCGGGTTTGGCAGGCTGGATCATGGAGGAAGAATCCGAGGAATTCAGAATTCAGAATTCACAATGGTGCTGGAGTAGGCTTCGAGCAGGCGACTCACTTCTTCGAGGCGATCCATTTCATCGCCGATAACTGCGTACCCGAGGTCGCGAGCGAGAATGAAATAGTAGCGCGACTCCTCCAGCGAACCTTGGGCGATGTTGAAATAGCGCAACTTGTCGCGGACCCCTCGCTTCTTGAATCCCTCCGCAATGTTCGCAGGCACCGACATCGCCGCCCGACGCAATTGCGAGGTCAGGGCATAGGTCTCCTTCTGGGGAAAACGCTCGCTCATTCGATACGTCGATAGAACCCATGCGTGCGCCTTCTGCCACACGATCAAGTCTTCGAACGACTTCGCGGCCGCCCTTCTGACTTCTGGATTCTGGATTCTGGATTCCATTGCGGTTCGCTTACACCAACTCGAGGGCGTTCTCGCCCTTGGGCGCCTTCTTGGTTTGCGGGTAGGCTTTGAACTCGTCGCCGAACTTGGCGATGAAGCTCTGGGTCGGCCACGAACAGGCCTCGCCGAAGGCGCAGATCGTGCGGCCGGCGATCTGATCCGCCACGCTCTTGAGCAGCGCGCCATCCTCCGGACGGGCGTCGCCATGGATCATGCGGGAGGAAATCTTCTTCATCCAGAGCGACCCTTCGCGGCAGGGCGTGCACTGGCCGCAGCTCTCGTGGGCGTAGAAGGCGTTGATGTTGGCGAGGGCCGCCACCATGTCGACGGAGTCGTCCATCACGATCACGCCACCGGAGCCGCCCATCGAGCCGATCATCGCCAGGCAATCAAAGTCCATCGGCACATCCTCAATGCCCCAGTCGTAGTCGACCATGTCGGCCCCGACCTTGCGCTTGCCCTTGAACCGCTCTCCAACCTTGAGGATCTTGGCCGACGAGCCGCCGGGGATGACCGCCTTGAAGGTCCGGCCGGGAAGTGGACCGCCGCAGACGTCGTAGAGCAGCTGTCCCAGGGTGATCTTGCCGACTTCGTATTCGTAGTAGCCCGGCCGCTGCACGTGTCCGGACACGCAGAGGATGCGCGTGCCCGTGTTGTTCGGCGTGCCGATCTTGGCGTAGGCCTCGCCGCCAATCTCCGCGATGTACTTCACATGGCAGAGGGTTTCGACGTTGTTGACGATGGTCGGGCACTGGTAGAGCCCGAGCACGGCCGGGAAATAAGGGGGTTTGATCCGCGGATACGGACGTTTGCCCTCGAGGGACTCGATCAATCCGGTTTCTTCACCGCAAATGTAGGCCCCCGCGCCGCGGTGGACATAGATTTCGCAGCTGTAGCCAGTGCCGAGCACATTGGGGCCGACGAGGTTCGCCGCCCGGGCTTCCGCGATGGCCTTTTCCAGGATGCGGGCTCCGTGAGGAAACTCGCCCCGGATGTAGATGTAGGCCTGCTTCACGTTATTCGCGAAGGAGGAGATCATGATCCCCTCGATCAACTGGTGCGGATCCTGGTGGATGATGTAGCGATCCTTGAACGTGCCCGGCTCGGACTCGTCGGCATTGACCACCAGGTAGATCGGCTTGCCGCTCTTGCGGTCGACCAGGCTCCACTTGACGCCACAGGGAAAACCCGCGCCACCGCGTCCACGCAGGCCCGATTTCTTGACCTCATCGATCAGCTCCTCGGGTTTGCGGGTGACCGACTTTTTGAAGGTCTCGTATCCGCCATTTCGGACGTAGCACGCCAGGTCGTTGGTGTACCCCGGTTCGTCGATGTGCTGGAAAATGATGCGGCGTTGTGCGGGCGCGGACATGGGA
>JAEUGZ010000043.1 GCA_016794725.1 Opitutaceae bacterium
CCCACGCGATGGCAACACCTGGCAGGGCTGGCAAATCTTTTGCCAGAGAGGCGAGGCACCGGGTATGCGACGCTTCTCGTGCGGTCAGGCCGCGGGAGAGAAACTGCCCTCAAGCCGCGGCGCAACGAGCCGCTCTCGTCCTACTGCCAGTAGGGCTGGACAAAGACGTAGGCGCCTCCGCGCTGCTCCCAATGCGCAGCCACGTAGGTGCTGGTCGCGGGCGGCGGAATTTCCCATCGGCCCTTGAGCCAGCTATAGCCCCGGCCATCCCATGACCAGTAGCCCGGGACCCAGATTGCGTTCGGCGCCGGAGGTGCCGTCATGACATCGCCTCCCTGGGGGGGCGGCGGAGCAGGCGGCTCCGGCATGGTGCGGTACCGCGGCTGCGGTTGCGACCCGTAGATGGTTCCTTCGCGATGGTCGACACTGTTGCCGAGCGCTCCGCCGGCCATCGCACCTGCCACCCCGCCAATGATCGCGCCACCCAGGGTGTCTCCACCCCGGCTGTTGTGACCAATCACCGCACCGGCGATCGCGCCGAGGGTCCCTCCAGTCACCGCACCTTGCTCGGTGCGCGGGCCGGAGCCCACACAACCGGAAAGGAGTGTCGCAACGGCGACCCCTGAAACCAAAAAGAGTTTTGTCTTCATGACACGTGATTCAAACACACCCGGCACCCATTCCGTCCGTCATCCGTGTTGAACGCTCAGCGGTGGGAGTGACCCCGGCCGCGGCCGTAGTAGCCACCCCCAATGCCGAGATGGACCGAAACCGGCGGGTACCAGTAGTAGGGATACGGATAGTAGCGGGGATAGTCGTCATAGTAGACCACTCGCGGTGCCCGGCGGTACACCACATCCGGACTTTCCCGGACAACCACCTGGGCAGTGGAGGCGCCGGCAGGGGGGATCACCTGATACGCCACCGTATTCGTCGTGCCATTCGGGTACTTGAAGACCGCGAGCACGCGGGTATCGCTCTGCTCGATCCGCTCCAACGTGAGTCCCTGCGCCGCCGCCGCATCCGACAGCTCCTTGGCGGTCGGAAGACGCGGCGCATGCACGATCTGATTGGGAGCCCCAGCCTGAACCGGCGCCGCCGGCGACGGGGTCTGCATTTGCGTGATCACGGGAGCCGAAGCCGCCGCCGCTTCCGCCGGAGTCGGCGCTTGCGCGCGCAGGCCGGCGACCGCCGCCGTGGCCAGCACGATCGAGAGGGAAAGAGAGGTGGTATTCATAGGCAAAGTGGGACGAAAAAATAGACCGGAACAACCTATTGACCCGGGGGCGGTGGCGCAAGTTCCACCGCGCCGCAATCTCCCCAAGTCTCTGATTTCAAAAGGCTAACATTATCCATCATAAGTATCTCCACCCGGCGCCATTTCAGCAGGAAGGCCCAAGGTGGATTCATAGCATAGGACGGCCTCCGCCTCCGCACGGTTACTCCCGCGCTCAAGGTCAATGCAATGACCTCGACGTAGGCAGCTTGCAGCGCTCGATGGCCCAAGACCGAACCAATCGCAAATGAACAGACGATCCGCTTTCCGCCGCCGACATCACTGCGGCCAATCGCCTCCGACAAAATCTCGCCCCACGAGACCCACCGGATCCACCACCACATGCTTGATGCGCTGCCGTTTCCACGTGTAGAGGATGTGGACCTTGCCGTCGCTCGCCTGGATGATCGCCGGATAACTGTATTCACCCGGCTCATGTTCCAGGACGAGGGCCGCCTGCCAGACCCGGCCGTCCCGCGATACCGCCACATTCAAGGGCGTGCGTTTGCCTCCCCACTTGCCGGGCTCACCCGGCACATGGTTGTAGACGATCAGGTGACGTCCGTCCTTGAGGGTGACCGCGTCCGTCCCCGAGTTCGGATTCGGCAGGTTTCCCAGCGTCATCGGCGCCCAGGTTGTTCCCGCGTCATTCGAAACGATTTCGAAAATGCGATTCTGCCGCGTGCGCCCGATCGCCAGCAGACGTTCGCCGCCCAGGAAGAGGAGACTCGGCTGGATGGCCTGGATGGCGACGCCATCGTTGACCGGACCGATCAGCTCCCAGGTCTTGCCGAGGTCGCGGGTGCGCTCAAAATGAACCGACCACTTGCTTGGCTTTTCCGGTGTCTCATTGCTCACCGGGCAAAGGATGTCGCCGTTGGAAAGCTGGACCGGTTTGTTCTTGATCGGCCCGAGGATACCCTCCGGGAGCCGGCGCGGTGTCGTCCAGGTCCGTCCGCCATCCGCGGATTCGGTCAGCATACCCCACCAGGGTTCCGGCGTGGGGCCGACTTTGTAGAAGAGCAACAAAGGTCCCCGGGCCGGCAGAAACAAAACCGGATTCCACGTCGGGTGCCGCTGAACTTCGCCCCCGGGCCGCCGGAACTGGATGCCATTCGCGACTTCCACCGGCGTGTTCCACGCTCCACCCTCGTGGCGGGAAAACCAGATCCCCACATCAGGGTCCTTCTCGCGCGTGCCGCCAAACCAGGCCGCAACCAGCCCCTGCGGTGTTTCCGCGAGGGTCGAAGCATGGACCTGCGGATACGGCGCCGACTCGAAGATGAACTCGCGGGACACAACCGAGTTCTCGGCGCGCACGAGGGGCGTCAGCCCAAGCACCACGGGGAGCAGACAGAACCGAAGGACGGCGGCAGGGAGAAGCATGGGGCGATCGAAGGCCCTCGGAGATAACACACATCCCCGCGAGGTCAGGCCAAATTTCCGTCGATCCCTGCGGGCGTTCCGGACGGATTGTTTCGAAAAAAGCGTCCGCCGCTGTCCAAAAGCGGGATCGCCGGTCGACTGTTCTATGAACCACCACCCATGCTCCCCGCCCTCCTTGTCATCCTCCTCCTGACGCTCTTTGTCGCAGCGGACACCCTTCCCACCCCTTCTTCCTCGCACCGTTCGCCCGACGACAAACGGTAGGCTCACTTCCTCCCGCCCCCGATCCCCTGGCCGCCATGAACGTCCCCCCTTCCACCGCCGGCACGACGAAACCCAAACCGCGCCTCACCCGCTTTCTCCCTGCGACCGCGCGGCTGCTCCTTGGCCTTCCGCTCGTCATCTTTGGGCTGAACGCGTTCTTCAACTTCATCCCGCCACCGCCGACCCCACTGCCCGAAAAGGCCACAGCCTTTATCACGGCGCTCATGAACAGCGGCTACATGCTCCCACTGATCGGCGTGACCCACCTGACGGTGGGACTGCTGCTGGTGAGCAACCGGTTTGTGCCTCTGGCGCTGGTCCTGTTCGCGCCGTTTCTGGTCAACGCGTTCGTCTTTCATGCCGCCCTCGAGCACTCAGGACTCGGTATGGTCTGCATCTTTATCGTCCTCGTGGGTTATCTGGCCTGGGTCCACCGCGCCGCCTATCGCCCGTTGTTCGTCGCAAGAAACACTCCGCTCTGAGGGTAAGAGGCCATAAGTGCCATATCTTACCTAAAGCTGACAACTCCGACGCCGCCGCCCTTCCTCCGGTTGGAGGTGGCCTCGCCGAGGCCGCGACGGGACCAACCGGTCCCGCCTCCGTCGTCCGGCTTCTTCACGCGACGCCCCTCCCCGCGGGATCTGCGACCTATGGGCGCCAACTTTGAGAAATAACGAGGTAGTGGCCACCTCGGTGAGTGTTGGATTGATGGAGGGCGTCGCTCCGACGACGCCGGTTGCGCGTTGCGTTCACCAAGAACGTACCGACGCCGCAGCCATCCCTCCGGTTGGAGGTGGCCTCGCCGAGGCCGCGACGGGACCAACCGGTCCCGCCTCCGTCGTCCGGTTTCTTGAAGCGACGCCACTCCCCGCGGGATCTGCGACCCCACCTCGAACGGGCCAGCTTCGCACCGCGTCCCGTGCGGGATCCGGTTCGAGTCTCCGCACCGCTGGGCCGATTCGGGTAAGCTATGTCCCTTTTATCGATACAGACCCACCCTTTAACCCGCTCCGCACTGAAGCCACCCGCTCAGGCACCCAGGGCCTGCATGGCGGCGTTGAATGCCGACTCGGTTTTCACGATGGCGGGCTCGAAATCGGCCTCGGTCAGATTCACGGCAGCGAGCTTCTCCGGAGTGATCGTCCACAGGTTGTCTTCGCCCTGGAAGCTGCGACTGACAAAGCGCGCCATGCCATTGGCGACATTGATCAGGACACCCAGCGGATTCGCCGTGTCGCCCGGATCGGACACATAATGGGCACGGATGGCCGCACCCATGTCGGCCGGAAAATTCCACTCGTCGAGGAGGAGGGCGGTGACTTCACAACTGGAGATACCAAACACTCTCTTCTCCCAACTGAGGTAGTCGGGCCAGCGGGTGGCAGAATAGAGCGGCGCCGTAGCGGAGTCGCCCCTCCCCACTCGGTCCAACACCATCAATCCCACCGAGCGCAGGAGCGCCGCGCTGTACGCCAGCCGCGGGTCGATGCCAGCCGGCCGAGCCAGGGCTTCGGCGGCAAATGCGCCATACAGCATGTTGTCCCGGAGCAGCTTCGCACTGATGTCGTAACACTGCAGGGTGTTCTCGCTCAAGCGGCCGGCCGTCGCCGTGCCCACCAATTTCAGGATCTGCCCAAAACCGACGCACTGCACCGCCTCTTCAATCGTCGCAATCGCGCGTCCACCGCCAAACATGGCGCTGTTGCTGACGCGGACAATCTTCGCGGCAAGGGTCACATCGCCTCGCAGCAGCTCAGCCACCTCGTCGAGCTCGCTGTCCATATTCTGCAGCAGCTCGGTCAGTTTGGACAGCACCCGGATATCAGCCGGCAGCGTCCGGGAAATGGTCAGGATGCGTTCGCGAGGCAACGTGGGGGAATCAGATAAGCAGGTGCTCACGGTGGTGAACCTGTCGTCTCAATCCCGGAACAACCTAAGAAAAATTCCTAGTTTTTTCGCACAAAGTGCCATCCATCATTTGCATCTGCATTTGAGATTCACCTCCCAGCGATCGAGCGCCTCCTCCGGGGATCGCTGCTTGGATCGAGGGTGAACCCGTGGGATCCGCGCCGCCCACGAGTCCGCGGGAACCCCTTGGTCAAAAGCGACCAAATCTCCCCTGCACGCGATCAATGGGCCTTTTCTTACGACAATTCTCGTTCTGGGCCTGACTTTGAGGCTATTCCCGTCCCTTCTGGCACTCAACGTGCAAGGTTATACCGGCAACTTTATTGCCTTAACCACCCCTGTCACCACGGCACCCCGCCGTGTCACTCCCAAAATCAACCCAGACCCATGACTACACGTACACTACGAAAACCGGCGGCCCTGTCGTCGATCATCGGGGCCTTGACCGCGCTCCCGCTGGCCCTCGCGCAATCGGTCACACCGCCGGCTGCGGCGCTTAAACCTGAACAGGAAGTCAAACTGGAGAAGTTCGTTGTCACCGGTTCGCTGATCAAACGCATCGCCGGGGAAAGCGCACTGCCCATCCAGACCATCACCATCGAGGAGATCGAGCAGCAGGGCATCGCCAGTGCCGAGCAGCTGATCATGTCGATGAACATCAACGGCAACGGCCTGGACAACCTCGCGAGCAACTCCGATGTCGTTTCCGGTGCCGCGCGCGGCAACAACGGCGCCACCTCCGCGAATCTGCGCGGCCAAGGCGCCGGCGCCACGCTGATCCTCCTGAACGGACGCCGGGTGGCCTCCCACGGCCTGAACGGCGGCGTGGTCGACCTGAACTCGATCCCCTTCGCCGCCATCGACCGGGTGGAAACCCTGAAAGATGGCGCCTCGGCCACCTACGGCACCGACGCCGTGGGCGGCGTGATCAATTTCATCCTCAAGACCAACTATCAGGGCGTCGTCGCCAGCGCGGCCACCGACATCACCGAGGACGGCGGCGGCAACATCCACCGGTTCTCCCTGCTCGGCGGCATCGGTGACCTCGACAAGGACAAGTTCAACATCATGGCGTCGCTGGCCGTGGCCGACCACAAGATGCTGCGCGGCGACCAGCGCGACTTCGTCAACACCTTTCAGCCGGATCGTGGCCTCTCGGTGGATACACGCGGCACGCCAATCGCCACGCTCTTTCCGCTGACCACGCTCTACACGGCGCTCAGCCGTGACAACATCGACAACACCGGGCGCAGCACCGGCCCGGCCGATCCGCAGAATCCGTCCGTGCGGATGAGCGGCGGCATCAACATTGTCGATCTGCCCGGCGGCGTCGGCTACGCGGGGCTCGACGGCATGGCGCCGTACGATGAACTACTCTGGGCCACACCCTCGGCCAAGTACGCCGCGGCTTGGGACACCGGTCGCGCCGCCGTGCTGCAGCAGCCGGTGCGCAACACCAACCTTGTCACGCGCGGCACGCTGAAACTCGGTGAACACCGCCTGATCGCCGAAGCCGTGCTGGGTCGCTCCGAGTCGACCAAGAGTTTCTCCGCCAACCAGATCACCAGCGCGGTCAACACGTCGAACACCACCCTGCCCAACGGCACCGCGGTCCCCAACCCCTTCCGGCACCTCGCCTACCCGAGCACGGGATCGGACTACAACCGGGTGTTCAACGCCCTGGTGGCCTATTTCCCCGCCCTCGAGGCCAACCGCGGACAGCCGCTGGCCTTCCGCTGGCGCGCCACGCCCGCCGGCAACCGTGAAATCGACACCCAGAGCGACACCCAGCGTTTCCTTGTCGGACTGGAGGGACCGCTCTCGTTTCTCGACAACTGGGACTACCGCCTCGGGGCAACCCGGTCGGAGAGCGAAAGCAGCTCCGAGCTGCTCAACGGCTATTTCTACTACCAGGCCTTCGCCAACCTGATCAACACGGGCGTGCTCAATCCGTTCTCCTATACGCAGACGCCGGAGGCCCTCGCCGCCCTGGACAAGATCAGCGCCCGCGGCGTCAAGCTGTACGGCGGCACCTTCACCTCAGAAAACGCCGACTTCACCGCCTCCGGTCCGCTGTTCAAGCTCCCGGCCGGTGAAATGATGGCGGCGGCCGGCCTCGACTGGCGCCAGGAAAAGTACTTCTTCGCGGGCGACCAGCGGCCCAACGCCAACACCGTGGAAGCCCTCGTCTTCAACGCGCCGTTTGACAACGCCCTCGCTACGGCCGGCACCCTCAAGCGCACGATCAAGTCCGCGTTCGCCGAACTTCAGGTCCCGATCATCAAGGGCCTGGATCTGAATCCCGCCGTGCGCGTGGACGAATACACGGGCTTCGGCCGCTCGACCAACCCCAAGGTCTCGCTGCGGTTTGCGCCGTCCGACAAGTTCCTGGTTAGGAGTTCCTACAGCACCGGCTTCCGGGTCCCGACCTTCAAGCAGATGTTCGACCCGACCACCCGGACCACCTACACCGGCAACGATTTCCCTGATCCGGCACTCGGCACCAACGGCCTGATCACACCCACCGCCCCCGCGGTCAAACCCGACATCATCAGCGGCGGCAAGGCCGACCTTCAGCCCGAAGAGGCCACCATGTACTCGGCGGGCGTGGTCTTTGCGCCGAATCGCCACATCAGCGCCAATGTCGACTGGTGGTCGGTCGAGCGCGACGGCCAGGTCCAGATCCTCAGTCTCACGCAGCTCGCGCGGAACTACGACCTGTTCAAGGACCGCTTCCTGAGAGACTCCTCGGGCGCCCTGCTCGGCGTGGACACCCGCTGGGTCAATAGTGGTGAGACGGTGACCAAGGGGTTGGAATTCGGCGTCCGGGGTGACACCGATGCCCTGCGCGGCAAGATTTCCGGCGGATTCGACCTCTCCTACCTGCTGGAAAAGAAATCCCGCCTCCTGCCCAACGCGCCCTTCGGCGCCAGCGAAGTGGGCCAGTGGACGCGTTCGGGCGACCTCGGTATCCGCATCAAGCACACGGCCTTCATCAGCTACCGCAAGGGCAACTGGACCGGCATGCTTCACCAGATGTACCGAGGCGGCTACGTGGACCAGGTCCTCCCCGGCGTGGCCAACGGCACAATCAAGCCCGTGAACTGGAATCCGAATGTGGATGCCTACCAGACGTACAACCTCAGCGTCACCTACCGCGGCATCAAAAACATCACGATCATTGCGGGCATCAAAAACATCCTCAACACCGACCCGCCCTTCTCCGTCGCCTACGACAGCAACACCGGTGCCGGCAGCAGTTGGGAGCCCCGCGTCGCCGACCCCCGCGGCCGCTCGTTCACCCTGCGCGTGGACTACAAGTTCCAGTAAACGAACCCCGCTCCGTTCTTCCCCCGCCCCTCCGCCGCCCGCCGGCCGAGGGGCGTTTTTCTGCCCACTCCCCGCTGTAGCGGAACGGGAAACCCCGTTTCGTGCCGAAGATCACCCACCCAAGCTCCCTCTCCGACGTAGCGGAACGGGGAACCCCGTTTCGTGCCGACACTCACCCGCCCGCCCCGCCGAAAGTAGCGGAACGCGGAACGCGTTTCGTGCCGAAGATCAGCCGCCCGTCCCGCCGAAAGTAGCGGAACGCGTTTCGTACCCGAAATCCGTCCGTCCCAAACCGTCTCACGCTAAACCGCCAAGGCGCGAAGCAACCGTGACGGAACTCCGGATTTCTGAATTCCGAATTCTGGATTCCCTAATCCTTATCTCATCCAGCATTCACCCACCCAAGCTTCCTCTCCGACGTAGCGGAACGGGGAACCCCGTTTCGTGCCGACACTCAGCCGCCCGTCCCCACTCCGAAAGTAGCGGAACGCGGAACGCGTTTCGTGCCGGCGCCTTAACCGACCGCACCCTCCCTCCACTTGCCAGCCCCCCGGCAGAGCCCCAACCCACGTCCCCAACGGTTTGCGCTTTTCGGCCGCTGAACGCTTGTCTTACCGAAGCTGGATGATATTTCTTTGCAAGAGCGCCAGAGGTGTCCCGACGGGTCCACAACGTCGCGATCCTCCCCTGGCCGCTCCGCGGTCTGCCGATCGCCGATTCCTATCACCTTCCCCCCCCATCCGAGGCGCACCCCGGCAAAGGCCCCCTGCACCCCGATGGCGGCAGCGTGCACCGCGGAGCGGTGAAGTGTGAAGAGTGAAGGTCGAAGTGCGAAGTTCGAAGGGCGAAGGGTGAAATCGGAAAGCGGTGGAAGTGGTCAGCGGTCCCAAAAGTGGCCGCACTCTTTCGAACTTCACTCTTCGCCCTTCGAACTTCGCGCCCCCGGCGCGCTTCACCCCGATCCCTGGCTTTTGCATGACATGCAGGTAGATTTGTGTCGTGCGCACATCGGTGTGTCCGAGCAATTCCTGAACCGTGCGGATGTCGGTGCCTGACTCCAGGAGATGCGTCGCGAACGAGTGCCGCAACACATGCGGCGTCACGCGTTTGTCGATACCAGCCGCCCTGGCCGCCCATTGGATATCCCGTTGAAAGCTGCGTTCGAGCAGGTGGTGACGCCGCACCAGTCCCGTGGCGGGATCGCGCGAAACCTCACGGGAAGGAAACAGCCACTGCCATTCCCAAGAGATCCCCGCAGCCGGGTACTTTCTGGCAAGGGCCGGTGGGAGCCAGACCCCGGCCACCTCGGCCGCACGATCCGCCGCGAAAAGCGGTCTGAGTCGGTCGAGATGAGCGCTCAGACGATCCGTGAGCCGCAGCGGCAAAACGGTGACGCGGTCTTTGTCACCCTTGCCCGCCCGCACGATCAGCCTTCCTCGGGCCAGGTCGAGATCCTGGACCCTGAGCCGCAGCAATTCGAGGTTTCGCAGACCCGAGCCGTAGGCCAATTCCGCGAGCAGTTGGGCGGTACCCGTCAGCTTCGCGAAAAGCTGTGAACACTCTCCTCGACTGAGGACGACCGGCACACGCCGACGCCGGGCCGCGTAGGCAAACTCAATCTCACCCAGCTGCCGCCCGAGCCCCTCCTGAATGAAGAACACCAAGGCATTAAGGGCCTGCTTTTGGGTCGAAGGACTGCACCGCAGCCGCACGGCGAGGTCCGTCAGGAACGCTTCCACATGACCCTTGTCAGCCGTCTCCGGGGTGACAGGCGACAGGTGGCGGGTAAACCGATGAGCCCACTGGCGATACGTCTGTTCGGTCCGCCACAGCAGATGGCGTTTGCGGATTGCGGTGATTAGCCGCTGCTCCCACGGAAGCTCGCTCCAATCTCCCAGCGGATGGGCTGAACCGTACCCCGGTTCGCCCTCGCCCGGCTCCCCTGCCGCCCTCTGACCAGAAACCGCTCGTTTGGGTCCAGGGCTCGGCCCGCCGACGCCTGACCCGTGGGACTGACCGCTCCCACGCACTCTCCCCGTGCGCACAAACCAGCGCAACGCCTCGCGCGCCAGCGGATACGCCTCAGGATGCCGCCCCTCCAGGCCGCGAAGGTAGGTCCGACACGTGACGACGCAGACCGGACAACGAAGCTTTCGACAATCGGCCAGGAAACGGATGATCGCCCGACGATAGGCTTCCACTTCGGTCTCGGGGAACCCCGCGGTCGAAAGGACCACCGCCCAGTCAGGGAAATGGACAGGCTCCCTCTCACCATCGGTCTTGTGGTCTTCGCTCAAGTTCCCGAGTGACGGAATTCGCGCACAAGAACTCACGTCCAAAACCGCCCTAAAAAACCCCAATTCAGGGGTGTTTCGCCTTAACCCCCTCGCTCAGAACAGAAAACTGCCGCCACTCATTTACGCACTGACACGTCCCTTTCAACCGCCATGCTACAAAAGCGACACTCATCCGAATCGGTGACGCTTTACGCGCCGATTGCAGTGCGACAAAAGCGACACCCAGACTCCCACATGAATTCCCACCCGAGCAAGCTCCTGGCCATGAACTCATTCCAAGCTCGCTCCATTTCATCTCCGTTCCCGTCACTTCCCAATCCCGCAGAAAAAGCGACACTGGGTGTCGGCTAATAACACTGTTAGCCGAAAAATATGAACTCGCCACGCTACCATACGACGATTGCCGTTCTATGCGCGCTTCTGGGGCTCGCGATGCCAGCCGTCGCACTCATTCAGATGGCGACTGCGCAAGGTAAGCCCAAGACCATGTCGGCTCCAGAAGCTGTCTACGAATACGCCCGCACACACGGCGAATTCTCAGCTGAGCAGCTTCGCACGATTTCTGCCGGCGTGAATTTTGCACACAGCAATTTCTGGGGCTCCTCACCAGTCGCACCGCTCTTTCTTCTTTGCTGCTTTAGCCTAGTTGCACTCTCACGGGTCCACTTTTCACTCGCTAGCCAGGCTAGGCATTCCCGACCACAAAGTGGCTAATCGGGTCCCCGTGACCGACTGAGGGGTTAGCTCAATCGGCCACAGGTCCCACACCACCCGGCGTGCCGCTCGGCACCGGGCGGTTCCGTCAGGCGGCAGCGCGGTCGTTGCCGTAGTGCATCGCGATCCACTGAGCCCTCAGGTCGGGCACCCCTTGCTCGTGCAACCACGCGTTGGTGAGCGCGGCCTGCACGATGCTGTTACTGCTCATGCGCCAGTAGCCCTTGCGGCTGCGAGTGG
>JAEUGZ010000332.1 GCA_016794725.1 Opitutaceae bacterium
ACTGACATGGCTGCCCTACCGTCTGCCAGCGAGAACTCGTCGCCCTGAGGCATTGGCACAACCGCTTTGTGTCCGGGTTGATCCGTCCTGTGACTGCGCGTGCGCGTCCATTGAAGGATCGAGAGAGCTCCTTTCCCTTCCGTTGATAGGTGGCCTCGCTGAGGCCGCGTCGGGACCGATCGGTCCCTATCGTGGTCCGATTTCTTCATGCGACGCCCATTCCTGCGGGGTCGGCGCCCCACCTCCAACCGACGCCGACCTCGGAGTACTCTTGCATTTGCGCGCATGCGCGGCCGCGGGAACCGTGGTTTATGAAGGCATCGACTGTCTTCAACTCCGGAAAATGGTTTGATTCGTCGGCTCGGTGCGAAAAACGAAAACGCGAGGCGCGGAAGTTCCGCGCCTCGCGTGTCAACCAGCCCGCCGATCAGGCTTCGGTCAGAAGCTGTAGGTCGCCGACACACTGTAGGTGCGCGGCTGCAGGTGGTAGTACCACTTGCCGATCGAGTTCGTTGCGGCGTTGTAGTTGGAGCTCAGCACCTGCAGGTCGTCAAAATCGAGCAGGTTGTTCACGTTGACCTGAAGCCGCACGCTGGTCTCCTTGCGCAACCGGAGATCGTAGGCGGCCATGGCGTTCACCAGGTAGTAAATGTGGCCCTTGTAGACCTTGATCGTTGGGTCGGTCAGCGTGGCTGGCTTGAATCCGATGATTTCCGGCCCCTTGTAATTGACGCCGCCGCCCAAGGTCAGGTTCTTGATCGGTCCCCGGCTGAAGCGGTAGGCTGTGAACAGATTGGCGTTCCAGGGCCGGATATTGATCTCGGACAACCCCTCGTTGGCCTTCGCAAACGGCACATACACGTGATCCAGTTCGTAGATGAGGGCGCCAATGTTGTTGGAGCCTCCAGCATTGTTGAGGTTGCCTGGCTGCAGGGTCGGATCGTAGACCAGCGAGGACTTTGCCGCCCAGGTCGCGCGGTGTTTCTCGATATAGGCCGACAGATTGCCCCCCAAATCAGACAGGACGTTGTCGGATTTACTGATGTTGAAGGACACGCGCCACTCTTTGGTGGGATTGGCGGTCACCTCGAGCTCCCAACCTTCCGAGGTCTGTCCCCGGGTATCGTTGCCGCCAACGCGGTGACCTGACGGATTCTGCACATCGGTCTGCGTGGTGCTCGGCCCGTTGTTCTGGATCGTGGTCCAGATGGCATTGATGAAGTTGACGACCGAGCTGGAGCCGACGCCGACCGCCACATTGGATTGCTCGACCGTGTAACGCGTCACCGTGGCATTGATACGACCATCGAAGAGCGAGGCTTTGATTCCGTAGTCCCGACCGAGGCCTTCGAGGGGTCCGATTTCCAGATTCCGGCGGACCTGCTCGTCCTCAAATCGCGTGGCGTTGTTCTGATCCTGGAAGTTCGTCGATTCGTTCGCAAAGACACTGAGCCAGCGAAGCTGCTTCAACGGAATGTGGTACACGGCACCCGCTGAATAGGTGTTGCCGGCCGAATTGAGCACGAGGGCATGGGCGGGCGCGAATCCGGTGATGATTTGCGTCGCCGCATCCCGGACCTGCGTGCCCTCGTTGTAGGCCTTGATGATGTCACGACGTCCACCGAGGGTGGTGATCAGGCTGCCGTCGAGAAACGAACTCTGCATGGCCAGGGCGGCCGATTCCGTCGTGCGGAAGCTCTTGGTCAGACTGTTGAGATAGAGCCCGGGAGTGTAATACTCGGGTGTGTAGGGCTGGCCGGCGACCTGACTCTGCACGCCTCGGATCAGATTGCTCGACACCCGGACCGGACTTGCAAACGGGTCGGGAATTCCTCGGTCCTCCAGTCGCCCGCTCAACACATCGATGTGACGGATGAGAGCGGGGAGGTTGGTCGTCACATTCGGTGACAGTCGTGCCGGGTCGAGATTGCCCAGGCTGTAGCCGTCGGCGTCCCCCTTGTTGTTGTTTCGAGCCGCAAACCCGAGCATGTTGTGTTTTCCAAACTTGCCGAGATCCAGGGAATAGGTGGCGCTGATTCGGTAGTCGTCGAGGGTAGTGGTCGAACTTGAGGTGGACGGACTGTAGGTGATAATTTGTTGGCCGGCATACGGATTGGGAATCAACCCACCTCCGAGCGGATTGGGCTCAACCGTACCTGTCAGCAGATTGAGGTAGGTGGAACCGAAGTTGAGCGCGCCGCGCCCCTGCCCCGTCGTCGTTGGACCGCCCAGGGTGGCGGCATAGCTGCCATCCGATCGGAATGTCGGAAGGTAGGAGGTTGCATCATAGGTGAGGGCAATCTGGCTGAACCCGAGGGTCGTCTGATTGTAGAACTCTCGGACCGTACGGTTGGCAGTGGCTTCAAGGTAGAGGTTCTTGCCAATGCGCTGCTCCACGGTGGCCGAAATCTGATGATAGTCGACCTCGACAAACTGCCCCGGGCCCGCCGGGTTGGAGGTGCGGGGATAAACACTCTCGTCGGTGACGGGAAAGGGCGTGTCGAAACCGGCCTGATTGCCGTAGTTGTTCGATGTACGGTAGTACCGGGCACCCCGGTTGCTGCCCAAGCCGCCGCCCAGCGAGCGGTCGCCGCCCGAGAAGAAGGAAATTCCGCTGAGGGGACCGTCCAGTAGCAGGCCATAGTTGCCCAGTTGGGCGGTGAGGAACTGGTCGGTTGAAAGACCATTGTTCACACCACCGAGGTTGGACGTGTTCTGAGACTGCGAATAGTTCTGGTCATTCCTGACCGCGTCGGTCTGGACGGGGGCTAGATTGCCTGCAGGTGACTGGGGCGTGCCATACGCGAACATCGGGCGGCCCGCGTCCCGCCAGCGGGTGTAGTTGTCCGAAGCGGTCCACGGACGCACGCGATTCTGGTGAATGAACCCCTTCTCTGCGCTGACGCGAAGGGTGGTTGACTGGGTGGGCCGCCACGTCAGCGCAACCGCTCCGCGCTTTTGATCGTCCGACTCAAAATCATGGTAACCGTCCGCCTGTTGATAGAGCAGGTTCACCCGCGCGCCGAATTTGCCATCCAGGAAACCGAGATTCGTATCCAGGGTGGCGCGCTGCATGCCGAAACTGCCAATGCGCGTCGTGATCGATCCGAAGGTCCGTCGCGGGTCCGCCTGTTTGGTCGTGGTATTGACGACACCGCTGGGGCCGCCCACGCCAAACAAGAGGGAGTTGGGTCCACGGGCGACGTCGATACGTTCGACGTTGTAGGTGTCACCATCCAGCACCGTCCGGAAATAATCGCGGGTCTGGGTCGCCTGACGATAGCCGCGCACCTGAAAATTGAAATCATTCCCAATCAGCCCATTCCCAGTATCACCGCGATTGGCCGTGTTGCCGGCGTTGATGTCGTTGCCGGCGTTGACGGCGTACTCCATCGCTCCGGTGACACTGATCGCCGCGATGTCATTGATAAAATCCTTGGTCATCACCGAAATGGACGCCGGGGTGTCCGCCAGCTTCGTATTGAGCCGGCTGCCGGCGAGACTGTTCGTGGCGACATAGCCGTTGTCCTTTTCCGATGTCACCACGAAAGGCGATAGATTCACCGGCGCGTCCTCCTGCAAGGCGGCGCCCGACTTTTCCTTGGCGTTGGTTGCCGGGGCGACCTGGGCGGCCAGGTGAACGGTGAATTCGGAGCCGAGGCCGAGACTGAACAGACCGGCCAACAACTTTCTTTGCAGAGGATGCATGGTGACTGGGGGGGGGTAGCGTGGGTTCCTGCGTGGGCTGGGCATTGAAGCGCCTCAACGGGCTGAAGCGCTTTGGGTATCGTGAGACAACAGCAGATGTGTCCTGAGCTACAACCCGCCCTTCGTTCATCCGGTTGACATTGTTACCGGTCACACGGTGAACCCACAATGTTCCCGAGGAAGTCAGCGGCGACCCCCGGGGATGCAAAAACAAAGTCCTCGGGGTGAGCAAGCCGCCCTTTGACAAGCTCGATCCCGCGTTCCAGGACCTCGCAGGCCACTTCACCGCCGCTTCCTCCCGACCCGCCCGGCGGGCGATTGCTCGACACCCCATCATCCCTCACGCCGCCATGCTCGTCCCCACTCTCCTCCAGGCGCCTGCGGACCCCTTGCTTTGGCCCCCGTTCGTCACCGAGTTGACCGCGTGGCGCACCCGGGCACGCCAGGAGCTGAACTACAACGACGCCCTTTACCAACGAACCGACTTCGCCTGGGTGCCGGGCAACTATGCCTGCTCTTTCCTGCTGCTGGGGGACGAGCGCTTCTATGACTGGCGGGCGGGTCGTTTCCGCCTACAGGAGTGGCTTGAATCCGGCCGAAGGGAGTTCGGCGGCTTTGACAGTGTCGTGCTCTGGCATGCCTACCCGCGCATCGGCTTCGATGAGCGCAATCAGTTCGACTTCTATCGGGACATGCCCGGCGGCCTGACGGGTTTGCGCCTTGCGGTGGACGAGTTGCACCGGGCGGGTCTTCGAGTCTTCATCAATTACAATCCGTGGGACGAACGGACGCGGCGCGAACCCGAGGACGATGTGACAATGATCGCCGAGATGGTCGGTGCCCTCGGCGCCGACGGCGTGTTCCTCGACACCATGAAGGAAGGCGCGGCCGAATTTCGCGCGAAGCTCGACGCCGTCCGTGCCGGTGTGGTGCTGGAAAGCGAAATGTCGCTCCCCCTGGAGCGCATCGCTGACCACCACATGAGCTGGGCGCAGGACTTTGAAGACAGTGCAGTTCCCGGCGTCGTCCGAAACAAATGGTTTGAGCGACGCCACCAGCTCCACCACGTGGCCCGCTGGGAGCCGGACCGGACGCACCTCACCCACACCGCGTTCATGAACGGCACCGGGCTGATGATCTGGGACAACATCTTCGGCACCTGGAACGGCTACAGCCCGCGGGAGAAGTCGATCATGAGAGCCATGCTGCCCATCCAGCGCCGGTTTTCCTCACTCTTTTCCAGTGAAGGTTGGACTCCCCTCGTGCCCACCGTGCACCCTCAAAGTTTTGCGAGCCTTTGGGAGCACGCCGGGATCCGGGTCTGGACCCTGGTCAATCGAACCGCCGGTGAGGTGGTCTCCGGGTTGCCCGACCTCACGGTCAGGCCGGGAGAACAAGTCTGGGATCTCATCCGCGGTTGCGAGATCACCCAGCCTCATACCCTCATCCGCCCTCGGGGAATCGGCTGCCTGCTCGCCGCCCGGCGCGACCGCTTGGGCGAGGACTTCGACGCCTTCCTGGCTGCGCAACGCGCAACCGAGGAGCAGGCGGACTGGAATGCAAACGTGCCTGTCGACGTCCAGACCCGGCTCAGGATCCCTCCCCGAACGACACCCTATTCGCTCGAGACGCTGCCGCCTGACATGGTGGCCATCCCCGGTGGACGTTTTCGCTCTGCGGTCGAATTTCAGGTGCGCGAATGTGGTTGGTATGAGTCCACCCGTGACAAAATCCCCAACTTCTTTCCGCACCACCAAGCCGCGCAACGTGAATTTGACGTCGTGCTCGCCCCGTACGCGATGGACCTCACCCCCGTGACCAACCGTCAGTACGCTGCTTTCCTCCGCGCCTCCGGGTACCGACCCGTGCACGAACGGAACTTCCTGAAGCACTGGGTCAATGGCGCACCCCCGGCCGGCCACGAAGAGCACCCCGTGGTCTACGTCGACCTGGAAGATGCCCGCGCCTACGCCCGCTGGGCGGGCAAACGACTGCCCACGGAGGAAGAATGGCAGCTCGCGGCGCAGGGCTTCGAGCAACGCCGCTACCCCTGGGGCGAGACCCTTCCACCCCAGGCCACGGATCTCTGCAATACCACACGAACCGGCACCACGCCGGTGAAGCAGTTTCCCTTGGGACGATCCCCTTTCGGGCTTTTTGACCTCTGCGGCAACACGTGGTCGTGGACTGAAAGCGAACGCAGCGATGGCGTGAACCGCTTTGCGATCATCCGCGGAGGCGCCTACTACACCCTCAACGGCTCGAAGTGGTATGCAGACTCCGGTGTGCAGGGAGCAGCCTTTGGCGCGAAGTTCCTGCTCACCTGGCCCGGGCTCGACCGCTGCGCGACAATTGGATTTCGCTGTGTGGTGGACGTCGTCCCTGACTTTGCGAGTAGTCCATGATTCTCGGTCACTCTCGCCCGTGGCCCGTCGACCTCACAAACTCGATTTCGCGGGGCCGCTTGGACCGACGGATCGACACAGCTATCAGCAAAGTCGGGTTTCTTTTGCCCGACGTGAAACTCGCGCGCGCACTTCCTCCTGCCCGGATCCCCTCACCCGCTTCTCGCAAGAGCCATGGAAGGTCCCGTTTCAATGCCTGCCGAGTGGGTGATGCACGTGGCATCAGCTTCGTAACCGCTGCCCGCAAGTTTTCGTCCGTAGCCTGGTGCGCTCCGCCGGACAATGTCGGAATCGAATTTTGACAGTTCGCGATCCCCTCTTCACACCTTCTCAGCAAGAAGCCCGTGGCGAGACCACCTCCATCAATCCGTCCCCCGTTGGAGCTGGCCTCGTCGAGGCCGGGGGGACTCCCGCTCCGCCTTTCTCTGCACGCCCCGCCCATGCCCCGCGGGCTGGGCGAGCCCCCCGCCATCGAGCCAACGCCCGTGGGAGCGG
>JAEUGZ010000071.1 GCA_016794725.1 Opitutaceae bacterium
AGCCCACCGACCGAAGGTCACCCCCTGGCGGGTGACGAGGGACCCAGCGACCCGAGGTCGCTGCAAATCGCCCATGCCCCCTGACCGAAGGTCTCACCCCTGGAGGGCGTCGCTCCGACGACGCCGGGGGACGATCACCGCGCACCGGCGCACGATCTTTCAGGTAACGCCCGCGCGCGCCCTGAGCCCGATCGTCCACAGGACGCCCGCGCGCACCCTGGCGCCCGTCCCCGCGCCAATGCCTCCCGACCCGAGGAAGCGACGGTGCCAGTCGACGACGCCGCCTGTGGCGAACGTCCCGGCGGCGTGGCGCGTGGCGCGTGCCCGCGGCGGTGACGGAGCACCGCCCTCCAGGCATCCACCCTGCGGGTTCCAAAGGATGCAGCGACCCGAGGTCGCTGCCGATCACCCAAGCCCACGGACCGAAGGTCACCCCCCGCGGGTGACCAGGGATCGATGCGCAACGGTCCGGCTTGGGCTCAGGGCTTCGCCGCCAATGCGGCTTCGACCGCCTGCACTACGCCGGGAGATTCGGGTGCCGCACTGGAGTCGAAGCGCCGGAGGATCTTGCCGTCACGGCCGACCAGGAACTTGTTGAAATTCCACTTGATGTTCCCGGGAACCGGGGACGTCGGCCCCGCCAGCGCCACGTAAAGCGGGTGACGCTTCGGGCCGTTGACATCGATTTTGTCGAACATCGGGAAGGTCACATGGAACGAACTCGTGCAGAACTTCTTGATCTCCGCCGCGCTGCCCGGCTCCTGTCCGCCGAACTGGTTGCAGGGGAAACCGAGCACGACCAGTCCTTTCTCACGGTACTTGGTATAAAGAGACTGCAAGCCCTCGTACTGCGGCGTGTAGCCACACTCGGAGGCGGTGTTGACGATCAGGAGCACGCGGCCCTGGTAGGGAGCCAGCGTGCCAGTCTTGCCGTCAATATCCGTGACCGGGATCGAGAGGAGAGATTCGGCGTGCAGGCTCACAAAGGAAACCAAGAGGAGGAGGGTGAATGCGGAAAAGCGACGCATGTAACCATGCTGCCGCGCCACCCCTGGGTCGTCAACCAGGCCGCGCGGATTTCCACATCCCCACCAGGAGCCCTCCCCGCGGGGACGGGCTTCGCGTGAGAAAGTCGGTCAAGAGAGGCGGGACCTTTCGGCCCCGTCGCGGCCTCAGCGAGGTCACCTCCAACGGAAGCGGAATCGTGGTTCGGCGCGTGGAGGCGGGGTTGAGGTCCGGTGTCCGATGGAGCTGGGCAGCCCGCCCCGCCCCCCACCTCTGCGCCCGGACCGGACGGCCGGCGACACCCGCGTACCTCGGATTTTTCCTTTCCTCTCAGGTTTTGTGCTGGCGAAGGCGATTGGCAGCCGACGCACCGGCCCGGTGGACTGAGCCCAAGCCTCTCTTGCCTCACCCATGTCCTCCCTTCGTTCCCTCCTCCCCGCCCTGCTGGCCTGCCTGCTCACTGTCCGTCTGATCGGAGCCACTGCCGCGACGCCGGATTTCTCCGGCGAAACCGCCCGCCAACCCTCGGACTGGCTGCGTCAGGCGGTCGTCTACGAGGCTTTCCCCCGGGCCTTTTCGTCCACGGGCGATTTCGCCGGCATGACCGCGCGCCTCGGCGAACTCCGCGAACTGGGAGTCGACGTGGTCTGGCTGATGCCGATCCACCCGATTGGGAAAAAACTGCGCAAAGGGTCGATTGGCAGCCCCTACGCCGTGCGCGACTACTACGGCATTCATCCGAACTACGGCGGGCCGAAAGACCTCCGCAAACTCGTCTCCACCGCCCACGGCCTTGGCATGAAGGTCATCCTCGACGTCGTGCTGAACCACTCGGCCTGGGACAACGCCCTCCTCACCCAGCACCCCGAGTTCTACAAACGCGACGCCGCAGGCAAGATCATCCCTCCGGTGGCGGACTGGACGGATGTAGCCGGTTTCAACTACGCCTCACCCGGACTGCGCTCCTACATGATCACCATGCTGAAGCACTGGGTGACCGAGTTTGGCATCGATGGATTTCGTTGTGATGTCGCGGGCATGGTGCCCGTCGACTTTTGGAACGAGGCGCGGGCCGCACTTGAGGCGGTCAAACCCGACGTCCTCATGCTGGCCGAGGCCAGCCAGCCCGACCTCCTGCTCAAGGCGTTTGATTTCGACTACGCCTGGCCGTTTCACGGCACCCTCAACGAGGTCCTGCTCCAGGGAAAACCCGCCACGGCCCTCCAGCGCTCCTGGGAGGAGACGCGGGCGAAGTTCCCCAAAGGATCGCTCCACCTGCGCATCTCCGACAATCACGACGAGGCTCGCGCCGTGGCGCGGTTTGGCATCCGCGGGGCACTCGCCGCCTCGGTCCTGATGTTCACGCTCGACGGCGTGCCCCTGCTCTACAACGGCATGGAGGTGGGCGATGCCACCGAGTCCGGCGCGCCCGCCCTGTTCGAGCCGCTGCCAATCTTCTGGCAGCCCAAGGAACGTCCCCCGCTGCGCGACCTCTACCGCGAGCTCATTCGGGTCCGCAAGGCCCACCCTGCGTTTCAGACCCATCAGGTCGAGTGGCTGGCCAACTCGCGTCCCGAGGATGTCGTCAGCTTCCGCCGCGCGGACGCGAAGGAGGAATTCATCGTTGTGATCAACCTTTCCAGCCGCCCCGTCTCCGCCCGCGTCCCAGCCACGCCCGGCGCCACCTACCGCGCCCTCCCCTTCCCCGGCACGACCGAGCCCGCCTCCAGCGACCTCGGCGACCTGAAACTCGGAACCTACGAGTGGAGAGTTTTTCAGCGAACCGTGGCCGGCGAGAAGCGCTGATCGCAGCGAAATCGTCTCAATTCCGACGACTCTCCACGCACGCGTTTCAGAGGCGTCGCCGGAACAATTTTACGATATCCCTTGCGTTTCGGGAGTTTCACCGGAGAGTAGCGTTTCGTACGATACGTTAGGTGACAGTGGCTGGTGGGTCCTCAGGTGAGCTTTTAGTTCAGGTGATGATTCGAAACCCGATAACCGGGAACAGGCTTTCAGCAGACGCAGGTTACGAATCTTCACACTATGAACTCCAAACTCTATGTCGGTAACTTGTCCTTTCAGACGACCGAGCAGGAACTCCGCGAGACCTTCGGCCAATTCGGCTCCGTGACTGACGTTTACGTCGCCATGGATCGCATGACCGGTCGCCCGCGCGGCTTCGCCTTCGTCACCTTCTCCACGGAAGAGGAAAGCAAGAACGCCGCGGAAAAGATGAACGGTGCCGATCTCGGCGGCCGCGCTCTGACCGTCAACGAAGCCCGCCCGAAGGAAGAGATGGGCTCGTCCAACCGCTCCTACAGCAGCCCCGACCGCAAGGCCGGCGCCTTCCAGGCTCGCGGTTCCCGCTACTAAGCGGCCCGGGGTTCAACCCCGCTGATTCGAGCGAAGGGTCTCCGGACTCTTCGCTTTTTTTTGCTCCATTCGGGTCGCTCCGACGCAGTCACTGACGTCGTTGGGACACCGAACCTCATGGTCCGCGAGCCGATTGCCGATCTTTGCCTCCGGCAGGTACGATCTCCATCGCGTTCGGCGGTCCGACTTTCTAAACTCCAACTCGCGCCGAGTACACGGCGCGACCACCCGCGGGCTCCGGTACTGCGGGCAGGACGACTGCTCCGGATCTGTTCCTTCCTTTTCCCATGAGAGACGACTACCTTCGCGCCGCCCTCGCCGTCATCGACGATCCCAACATCCTCGTGAACGTGGTCTCACGCCGCGTCAAACAACTGCGTCGCGGATACCGTCCGCTGGTCGAGTCCCTCGAAAAGCTCAGTCCCGAGGATACCGCCTTGCGAGAGGTCGCCGAGCGTAAGATCAGCTATATCCTGGCGACGCCCGAGGAACTGGCCCGTCGTTAGGTGTGTCAAGACGGGGCAGATAGATCGATCGACAGATAGCACCGGCCCACCCTCTTCGGAGGCATCAGCTGTTCTTGTTCCAGCACCCTTCGTTTCCGTTTTTTCTCCATGGCAGCCAAACAACTTCTTTTCGACGAGATGGCTCGCCACAAACTTCTCCGCGGCATCGAGCTGCTCTCCCGAGCCGTGGCCGTCACGCTCGGACCGAAGGGGCGCAATGTCGTGCTCGGCGGATCCTACGGCTCGCCGCTCGTGACCAAGGACGGGGTCACCGTCGCGAAACACATTGAGCTGCCCGATCCATTTGAAAACATGGGCGCCCAGATGGTGAAGGAAGTCGCGTCCAAGACTTCCGACTACGCCGGCGACGGCACCACGACGGCCACCGTATTGGCTGCGGCACTCTATCGCGAGGGCCTGAAGAGCGTCACCTCCGGATGCAGTCCGCTCACGCTCAAGCGCGGCATCGACAAGGCGGTCGCCGCCGCGGTCGGCGAACTGACAAAACTCTCCAAGAAAGTCGGCGCCCAGGAGGAAATCCGGCAGGTGGCCACGCTGTCGGCGAATGGTGACACCACCATCGGCGACATCCTCGCCGACGCCATGGACAAGGTGGGCAAGGACGGCACGATCACCGTCGAAGAAGGCAAGTCGATCGAGACCACCCTCACCGTCGTCGAGGGCATGCAATTCGACCGCGGCTACCTCTCATCCTACTTCATGACGGATCCCGGTTCGATGCGGACCGTGCTGGAGGACGCGTACGTCCTGATTCACGAGAAGAAAATCTCACGCTTGCAGGACCTGCTGCCGCTGCTCCAGACGATTTCAGCCGGCGGCAAGCCGCTGCTCATCATCGCCGAAGACATCGAGGGCGAGGCGCTCACCACCCTCGTGGTCAACAAGCTGCGTGGCACGCTGCAGGTCTGCGCGGTCAAGTCCCCTGGCTTTGGCGATCGTCGCCGTGCCATGCTCGAGGACATCGCGGTCCTGACCGGCGGTCGCTTCATCACCGATGACCTCGGCATCAATCTTGAAACCCTGACCGCCGCCGATCTCGGTCGCGTCAAACAGATCACCGTCACCCAGACAGACACCACTCTGATCGAGGGCGCGGGCAAGTCCGCCGCCGTGCAGGCTCGCGTGCAGCAGATCCGTCGCGAAATCGAGGAAACCACCTCGGACTACGACCGCGAGAAGCTGCAGGAACGCCTGGCCAAGCTGGCCGGCGGCATCGCGGTGATCCACGTCGGCGCCTCGACCGAGGCGGAAATGAAGGAACGCAAGGCCCGCGTCGACGACGCCCTGCACGCCACGCGTGCCGCGATCGAGGAAGGCGTCGTGCCCGGCGGAGGCGTGGCCCTGCTGCGCTGCCTGCCGGCGATCCGCCGGCTGAAGCTGGAGGGCGACGAGGCGATCGGCGCCGACATCGTCTGCCGCGCGATCGTGTCCCCCATTCGCATGCTGTGCTCCAACGCGGGCGTGGAGGGTTCCGTGATTTCCAACCGCGTCGCCGAGGGCAAGGGTGGTTTTGGCTACAATGTCGCCACCGGAGTCTACGAGGACCTCGTCAAGCGGGGAGTCGTCGATCCCACCAAGGTCACGCGTTCCGCCCTGCAGAATGCCGCCTCCATCGCCGGTCTCCTGCTGGCCACGGAATGCATCATCACCGAGGCGGGCGAAGGCGAGCCGTCCATTCCCGCCGAGTGAGGTTCTGACGTTCCTGTCCTTTCCCGTGGCCCGCCCTTCCGCCTTCATCACCCCGAGCCAGCAGGCCGTCAACGGAGCCCTCGACGCCTTTGTCGCGGGCTCCCGCAAAAGCGACCTGCGCGCTCAACAGGTGGGACTCACCGTCCTCGGCAGCGCCACCGAATCGCAGGTCGTGCTCGCCCTGAAGGTCCTGGAGGAACGCGGCGTGGCGACGGAGCTCGAGATCCGGGCGCTGCTCAGCGCCTGAGACAGGCCGGCCCGCGTGCTTCGGGTAACGCAGAAAACGGACGTTCAGCGAGGCGAGTCGTCGACCCAGAAGGGCCGCTCCGTTGTCACAGTGGTCCGATTGTCGAGCCGCCGGGAGAAGTCGAGGGGATCCCCCACTCCAACCGTGCCCCGCGCCACCTGGTAGGCCCAGACTTGAAAGTAGGTCATGTTGGCCCCGCCGTAGATGGTCGAGAAGGCGCCATCCACGGCATCCTGGCCGCAGGACACCTTGATCCGCCCGATCCGCGGGATGTGGAAGCGGGCATCCGTCGTATGCCAGACGCCACCGAGGTAGACCTCCGCGTAGGCATGAAAATCCATGTGATTGTCCGGATCGGGTACCCCCATGTCCGGCAGGTGGCCGGTGACGTAGCGGGACGGGATGTTGAACGTCCGGTTCAGCGCGATCGCCAAGTGCGCGAAATCGCGACACACGCCATAGCCCCGCTGCAGCACGTCGAGCGCCGACAGGTCCGGACGGCCCGACATGTAGCGGTATTCGATGTTGTCATGGATCCACTGGCTGATGGCCTGGACCCGGGGCCAGCCGTGTTCGATGTGGCCAAACTTGGACCAGGCAAAGTTGGCCATCTTGTCGGAATCGCAGTAGCGACTCGGCAGCACATAGCGCAGCAGATCCCCCGGCAGGTCCGACGGCGACTGGGCCTGGTTGGAGAGGAGGTCGTGGTTGTCCGGCTTCGCCACCACCGCCACGATCGCGTCGTGACGGATATAATGTTCGCCCGGATACAGGTGCACCCGGATGACCGAGTTGCCGTGGCTGTCGAAGAACGTCTCCGACCTCAGATTGTTGCCCAGGGTCAGCGCCTCGGACAGGACCGCGTGCCCGCGGTCCGGCAGCGGCCGGAGAATCAGGCAGACCGTGGCCGGTCCGGAGGCCTGATAGGTCAGGCTGCAGCCCACCCGGACCGTGGCGTCAAAGCTGCGGGGCGCGTTCACTGCGAGGCCTTCTTGAGCGTACCCGTGGTCAGAGTCCAAACGGCAGGCAACGCTTCAACGGCGCGGCGTGCCCCGGAGCCACCTGCTTGTCGCGACTGGCGCGGCGTTTGGCCTTGGTGCTCTTGGCGCTCAGGAGATGCCGGAAGCCGGGAGTGCGGCGCATCATTTTGCCCGTGGCGGTGATCTTGAAGCGCTTCGCGACTGATTTTTTGGTCTTTTGCATGGTAAATAATGATCTCCGCGGAGGTCGCTTCGACGAAACACATGTCGGGGTGGCACCCAGCATGGTTCATGCCGTCAGATTGCCTCAACCCGACCTTCGGCCGACTCCGAGCCTGACTCAGGCCTCCCAAACGGCTAAGCACCCCTTCGTGAATTCCCTTCTGTGCTCTCCACGCGAAGCCCGGACGGCAGCACCCAAGGCCGGACAAGGCCAAAGGATAACGGGAAGGAGACGGGTGAGCGTGCAGGCATGAATCAAGAACCTGAGTTCTCCACGCTAGCCGCACCCCAGGGCAATAGCGACGGATTAACCCAAATCCAAAGCCACACCCCGGCTAACGCAGCCCAGGCTATACGCTTCGGGGGAAAATAGCCGTGACACCATGCTGGATACGAGGTTGACCCCGCCTGGGCACCTCTGCTCAGAAAAACGAGGCGGCAGGGGTCAAACGCCCGCAGATTGCTTCGGAACCCGCGGCGCGGATCACTCGTGCGCCAGCTCGGGATATCCGGCGGCCAGGTCGAGCGGATCGCCGAGCTGCCGCTGGCGTGCAACCAATCCTGCAAACAGTCGCCGGAGCGTGGAGCGGTGCGCCGGATCGGCCGCCAGGTCCTTCATTTCGTGGGGGTCGTCGGCCACCTGAAACAAACGCACCACGTGTCCCGCCGGGTAGAGGATGAGCTTGAAGCCATCCTTTACCCAGGCGCGCTGCACCTGCAGGTAGGCCCCGTAGATTTCGGACTCGCGCGGTGCCGAAACCGCGTCACGCAGCAGGGGAAGGATACTCTGAAAGTAGACCTGTTCCGGTCGTTTCGTTCCGGCCAGCTCAAGGGTCGTCGGCATCACATCCTGCAGGTGAATGGGGGCGTCAATCCGACGATTGGCTTTCACGCCGGGACCCACCACGACAAACGGAACCCGCAAGCTATGATCGTACATGTTTTGCTTTCCCATCAGGCCGTGCTGTCCCACCGCGAGCCCGTGGTCGGCGG
>JAEUGZ010000087.1 GCA_016794725.1 Opitutaceae bacterium
GTGACGGCGGGTTCGGCCTCCAATCCGGTTCGGAATCGGGTGATCGCTCCATCGAGCTGACGCACGGCCATCGCACCGAGCAGCGCGTCGCGTTGATCGATTCCGGCGTACCAACGTTCTCCCGGCGAGACGTGCAGGGAGATGCACGGGGGCAGGGATGACGGAACGAGGCCGGCCCGTTTCATCACCGGCGACAAGGCCCGGGCGTTGGGTACAATGACGACCTCGGGTTTCGCTTTCGTCACCAAGGAGCGGAGACCGGACGCGGCCGCATCAAGATCGTCTGACAGGTGAAGCGGCTCAAACCGGATTCCGGCGGGCCGGCGATGTTGCCATTCGAGGAAGCCAGCCACGTATGCGCCAAGGGTGACGCGATCGTAGGCGGGCGTGAGCGCGAGGGCGATTCGACGCTGTCCCTGGGCGGTGGCGTGTTCCAACGCAAGCCTGAGCAATTGCAGATGATTGCTGACCACCTCGGGAATTCGCGGTGGTTGCAGGGTGTGGCCAATTCGGACCCACGCAAAATTCCCCCAAGCCTGAGGGTCGGATTCGGGAACAAACTGACCGGGATAGACTAGGCACCCCTGGATGCCTCGGGCGACGAGGATCTGCCGCAGGCGTGTTTGGGAGATACGTCCCGGGCCGAGCACGAAGCGCTCCAACCGGTAGCCAAGTGTGCCGGCTTCATTGGCGGCTCCGCGAAAAATGGCTTTGACGATTGGATTTCCATCGACGGGAAACTCCCGGTTGACGCAGCTGATCAATGCCAGTTCAGCCTGGGTTGCGGCCGGAGCCCGGGCCGTGCGCAGCTGAAACATCAACTGGCGCACCCCGGGCAGACTTCGATATCCCAAAGAGCGGGCGACCTCGACGACGTGGTCACGCGTGGTCGGGTGCACGCGCGGGCTACTGCGCAACGCGAGCGAAACTGTGCTCGCATGGACGCAGGCTTTCCGAGCTACTTCGCGGATTCCAACCATAGGCGTCGGCATGGACGAGTCAGATGCAGTTGGCTTCCAAGGTCACTGGGTTCGATGACGCGTCCGCGGGTGCGAGTTCACCGACCGTACTCATGCTGGTTTGGCGTTTCAGGACGTCTCTTCATCGTCGTCGCGCGCCGGATCTGTGGCGGAGGGGGGACTCATGCCCATGGAGGCGGCCGCTCTCAGGATGGGCTGGGTGCGAGCCTGGGTGCAGAGCTGTTCGATGGCACCTTGGAGCTCCGACTTTCCGGCCTTGGTGGTCGTGGAAGTGGTGAAGATGGGGGGCAGGTCGGCGCGGCGTTTGCGCAGGAGGGCGGTAAAGGCCTCAATCGAAGCACGCGTCCGCGTCGGCGACTGTTTGTCAATTTTCGTGAAGATCAGGGAATAATTGACGTCCAGACTCGAGAGCTGATCGATGAACTGCAGGTCGATCGCCTGCGGGGGCAGTCGCGAATCAATCAAGACGAACAGGCAGACGAGATTCGGGCGGGTCTCGATAGAGGTGGCGACCAGTTCGTTGAATTCCTCGCGCTGGGACTTGGCCACCTTGGCAAAACCGTATCCAGGCAAGTCGACGAGGAACCAGGCCCCGTTGATTTTGAAGAAGTTGACGAGGACGGTCTTTCCCGGCGTGGTCGACACCTTGGAAAGCCCGCTCCGCTCCGTCAGGAGATTGATCAGGGAGGACTTTCCCACGTTGGACCGACCAATCACGGCAAACTCCGGGAAGGACGTTTGAGGGAAGGCCTCCGGGGTGTGAGCGCTCGTGACAAACTCGGCGGATTTGATTTTCATGGTCGAGGTGGGACAGTGGGAGTGCTCGGGGAAAAAACTGAAGCCCGACCGCACTCGACGCTATTCATCAGGGATTGGCGTGACAAACGCCAGCCCATCACGCTGGGATCCATTGGCTGATTCCCGGAAAGCGGGTCGGCCACAGCTAAGAATATTTCTGAAATGACTGACTGAAGTGGCCCACATTCATCGACTCGGGGTGAGTCCGCAAGCCCTTGCGGCTGAAACACCGCACTTCACCTCCGCATGCGTAAGGGCGGGATGAGTTCGCGTCTGGGGCGCCGCCGTGAACGGAGGTCGGTCTCAATCACGGCAAATGAAAGTCGATAAGAGTTCTGGATGCATGCCTCGGATCAATTTCGCATTGAAGCTACGGTTCCCGGTGCGGAATGCACCCTTCCGGGTGACGCGGGTGGAACCGGAGTGCGAGCCACTCATGTGGCCACGGGTCTTTCGGTCTGCTGCGCGCTGTATCGTTCGGCGATGCGCAACCGTGAGGCGGCCTGCCACCTGCTGATCCGGTTTATGGAACGGGACCGGTCCCTTTCCATGCGTGTTATGGCTGCGGTCCGTTGGGTCAGCGATTCCGCAGAGCTCAACGAACTCGATGTCGCCCTGCTCGGACCGGTTCGGGTCGGCGATTGCACGCTGCTCTCGATTGACGAGATCGCGGAAGAGATCATCCACCAGGAAATGGCCACGCGTCACTGCATTGACGATGACGGAGGCTCGTTGTCGGCGGCGGCGTAACGGTGATTTTACCCGCTTCGTGAGCGCTGCTGGCCTTTCCGGAAACTTACGGTTGAGCCACGAATTGGAACGAATCCAGATCAAGGGTGCGGTCCCGTACCGCAATGCGATCATCTGCGTGCCGGTGGAGGCAGAGAGGAGCACCCGACCGGTATTCGGGTGGCCGATGTCGCCCAGGGTTCAACGGTTGACCAATCGCGAACTTCTGTCTGCGAGGACGTCGCCTTAGCTTCGGTTGGTCATCCAACGCCGTCGTGTATCCGCGAGGCGCACCCCAAATAAATACAATCTGACGGACTGTATGAAGCACGATCACTGTGTGCCGTTCCTGGTGCTTGCCTTTCTGCCGTGGTGTCAAGCCGCGGCGAAAACGGAGGATCCCCTTGCCGAGGGATTTTCGAATCCACCGACCCAGGCGCGTCCGCTGGGCTGGTGGCATTGGGTCAATGGCAATGTGACCAAGGAGGGCATCGTTGCCGATCTGGAGAGTTTCAAGCGGCAGGGTTTGGGCGGCGTGCAGATGTTCGATGTGGAGATTTACATGCCGCCGGGGCCGGTGCGCTATGGCACGGACACTTGGCATGAACACATGCAGTTCGCGATGCGTAAGGCGGCCGAACTGAACCTTGAGTTCCACGTGATGAACACCCCCGGCTGGTCTGCCAGCGGTGGGCCGTGGGTCACGCCCGAATTGTCAATGAAGCGCCTGGTCTGGTCCGAGACGCCCGTGGCGGGCGGCGTCTCGGTTGCGCTGACCCTGACCCGTCCCGACCTCAAGCCGTTCTACGGTGGTCGCGGCGTGCCGAAGGAGCAGTTCTACCGCGACCTTGTGGTGCTGGCGGTGCCTGCAACGAGCGAACGCCTTGACGACCTCGACATCAAGATCGGCTGGGCTTCCAAACCGGTGTCGCGCCCCGTCGGACCGGACCGGCCGGGAATAGGACTTGAGCAGGTGCTCGACCTGACCGGCAAGGTGGATGCCGAGGGACGTCTCAGCGCCTCCCTGCCTGCGGGCGAATGGGTGGTGATCCGCTTTGGCTTCACCACGACGGGAAAGACCAATCATCCCGCCGTGCCCGAAGGTCATGGTCTTGAGATCGACAAGCTCGACGCCAAGGCCGTCGAATTCCAGTTCGAGCAATCGATGGGACGCCTCATCCGCGAAGCGGGTCCGCTTGCCGGGCGGACCTTCAACGGTCTGCTGTTCGACAGTTTCGAGGGTGGTTTTCAAAACTGGACGGCCACGTTTCCCGGGCAATTTCGCGCGCTGAAGGGCTACGACATTCTCCCGTGGCTGCCGGTCATGACCGGTCGCATCATCGGGTCGAGGGACCGCACCGAGGCGGTGCTGTGGGATTTCCGTCATGTCATCGAGGAACTCGTCGCCGAAAACTACTACGGCACGATGCATCGCCTCGCGGCGCGGCACGGATTGCCGATCTATTCGGAGACACAAGGCGGACCCATTACGCCGATGTCCGGCAACCGACATGTCGATGTGCCGATGAACGAATTCTGGGTGCCCGATGCCGCCGAGCGTGCCTCGCGCATCAAGATGTCCACGTCGGCGGCCGGCTTCTTCGGCCGGCATGTCGTGGCCGCCGAGGCCTTCACGGCCACGCCGGAGAACGGAAAGTTCCAGAATTCACCCGGCACGCTCAAGCGGTCGGGTGACTACGCGTTCACGCTTGGTTTGAACCGCTTCGCAATTCACACCCTGACTCACCAGCCAGTGACCGAGGCGGCGCCGGGTTTTGCACTCGGGCGCTATGGCGTGCACTTCGGTCGGCTCAACACCTGGTGGCCTTACGCCGACGCGTGGCTTGGCTACCTGGGGCGCAGCCAGTTCCTGCTGCAGCAGGGCCGGACCGTGGCCGATGTTTGCGTGCTTGTGGACGAGGATCTCGGCTACGGATTGCCGCCGGCCACGGCGGATCTGCTGCCGGGCTATGACTACGAGGTCGGTTATCCCTCATACCTGTCGGACATGAACGTGCGCAAAGGCGTGATCGAGCATTCCCGGGGTGGACGCTTCCGTCTCCTGGTCACTCCCGAAAAGTCCACCGCCAAGACCTGGGTTGCGCAGGTGTCGACCTTGCGGAAGCTGCGCCAGCTTGTCGCCGACGGCGCATGCCTTTCCGGTGAGCCACCGGTGGCGCCGGCAGGACTCAGGGATTTCGAGGACCGCGCTGAGTTCGACCACCTCGTGCAGGAGATCTGGAGCGGGCTCGATGGCCAGACCGTGAAATCGAAGAGGCTCGGCGCTGGCAAGGTCTATGCCGGGTTGAAGCCGCGGGAGATCCTTGCACTGGAGGGTGTCGCTCCCGATGTCGGCGGCGACACGGCCGGCGGCGACGTAAAGTTCATCCATCGCACGGCAACCGGCGCGGAGATCTACTTCGTGTTCAACTATTCAAATCGCGCGCGCACGCTGCAACTTGAGTTCCGCCAGCCCGGTCGAAAGCCGGAACTTTGGGATTCGGCCGCCGGGACGCGGGCGGAGGCCCCGGTCTACCGCCGCACCGCCACGGGTGTATCGCTACCGCTGACACTGGAGCCATGGGGTTCGACCTTCGTGGTCTTCCGCGAGCCGTTGCCGAAACGCTGGGTCGAGTCGGTTGAGGCCGCAGTTGAGTCGATTCTTCCCGGCGCGGTGCTTACGGCCGCGTCGCAGCTGGACCTGTCCCTTTCCGACGGTACCCACCGCCGAATCAATCGGCCGGCGCTGCCGCCGACGGTGCCTTTGGCCGGTCCCTGGGAGGTCGAATTTACGGACGGACGGGGCGCGCCGCCGCGGGCCACGTTCCCGCAGTTGATCTCGTGGCCGGAACACCAAGACCCGGGCATCCGCTACTATTCAGGCACGGCCGTCTATCGAACGGCGGTGACCCTGTCGACGGCGCCTGCGCCTGGTCAGACCGCTTTGCTCGACCTTGGCGCAGTCTTCGACATTGCGCGGCTGTTCGTGAACGGCCGTGAGGCGGGAGTGGCCTGGCGCGTGCCGTTCCGGGTCGATGTCACGGCGTTACTGCGCGCGGGAACCAATGCGATCGAGGTGCGCGTCGCCAACCGCTGGATCAACCGGCTGATCGGCGACGAGGCGATTCCCGTGCCCTACGCCTACCAGGAGCGTGGCGTGAGCAAGTTTACCGACGGGCGCATCCTGCAGCTGCCGGACTGGCTTTACGATCCGGCGAAGCGCTCACCGGCACCCCGCCACAGTTTCAGTGTCTGGAAACACTACGATGCTGATTCACCTCTCGTGCCCTCGGGTTTGTTGGGTCCGGTGAAGCTGGAGTGGCGCACGCGCGTCGCGCCGCACGCCCAAGCTGCCTCGCGGGAGCCATGATGCACTCGTTGGACCAAACCAGACGCCCCGGAGTGCCGGCCTCGCTGATCCTGCGGGAGCAGGATGTCCATACTCCCACGGATTGGTCGACCGGGTGCCCGTGCTCGACTTCATCGAGCGGCAGTCCGGGCGATCTGCCGACCTGGCGTCACATTGAACTTCTGTCTGCTGTCCACGCTGATTGTCCACCCCGCCCGTCCCATGAAGACCAATGTATGCCCCCTGGTTGTCCTGCTTGGCTTCATCACCCTGCTGAAGGCCGAACCCGACCCGTTGATGCTCTGGTACGACCGGCCGGCGGTGTATTGGGAGGAAGCACTACCGGTGGGAAACGGTCGCATTGGAGCCATGGTTTTCGGCGGCGCCACGCGCGATCACATTCAGCTCAATGAGGAGACCATTTGGTCCGGGGCGCCCGTTCCGGCAGAGTCCGATCCCGCATTCCAGGTCCTTCGCCGCCGCCGGCAGGAGCTGCTATTTCAGGGCCGATTCCGCGCCTCGGAAGACTTCAAGCTCGCTCCAGCCGACCTGGCCGCGCTTTCGCTGCCGGCTCGCGAGCCGATTCCTGGCACGACCACGGCGCGTCATGTCGCCCAGCCGCTCGGTGACCTTTTCCTGCACTTCAATCATGGCACGGCGCGCGAGCAGAAGTATCGCCGTAGCCTCGATCTCGACACCGCCATCGCCACGACAACCTATGTCGTTGACGGAGTCAGTTACCACCGCGAGGTCTTTGCCAGCCACCCGGCGCGTGTGCTGGCCGTCCACCTGAAGGCCGACCAGCCCGGTGCATTGTCCTTCGCCGCAGTGATGGACTACCGGCGGGATGTCCAGGACGACATGTATCGCTACGACGCCGAACTCGGACCAAAGGTGGCCAGCGTCACCACGCCACCGCGTCCGCGCTGGAGCGCGCTGGGCGGCAACCGGTTCGCGTGGCAGGGGAGGGGACATCCCGAAGGCACGCGGTTCGAGGCCCGCTTCCTGGTCCAGCACCGCGGCGGCGAGGTGACCGGGACCACCGACGGATTCCGGGTCAGCGGCGCGGACGAGGTCACGATTCTCATGGCCGTCGGCACCGATTTCCGAGGTGGTGACCCTGCCGCGCTCGCCGGGCGCGACCTGGACGCGGCGGCGGCGCAGCCGTTCGAGGTGCTGCGCGCCGCCCACGTGGCGGATCATCAGGCGCTGTTCCGGCGGGTCGCGATCGATCTCGGCCGCACGCGCGCCGCCACGCTGCCCACCCAACGCCGAATCATGGCGCAGATGTGGGGCGTGCAGGATAACCGTGTCGACCCGCGCGCCGACCGCGATCCAGACCTGTACGCGCTGTACTTCCAGTTTGGCCGGTACCTCATGATTGCATCGTCCCGCCCCGGCACGCTGCCGCCGGCCCTGCAGGGACTGTGGAACGACAGCCTACTGCCGCCTTGGTTTGGTCAGCACACCTCGGACATCAATGTGGAAATGAACTATTGGCCGGCCGAGACAACCAACCTCGCCGAGTGCCACACGGCGCTTTTCGACCTTGTTGACGCCTTTCAGCCAGCCGCCCGCGCCACGGCGCGGTTGTCCTATGGAGCCCGGGGTCAGGTCCTGCATGCCATGACCAACTACGGCCCCAAGACGACGACGGGCGACTGGTCTGACTTCTCCGGCTGGCTGGCGCAGCACTACTGGGAGCACTTTGCGTTCGGCGGCGATCGCGTCTTCCTCCGCGACCGGGCCTATCCCCTCCTCAAGGACTGCGCGTTGTTCTACCTCGACACCACCGTGCGCGATCCGGCCAGCGGACGGTGGATGACGGGCCCCACCTATTCGCCGGAGAACCGGTTCTTGGCCCCGGATGACGGCCGGCCGGCGCATGTCGACCTCGGAGTCACCCTAAGCATGGCCGTGGCCCGCGAAGTATTCACTCACTTCGTTCGCGCTTCGACCATCCTTGAGATCGACGCTGAGCTTCGCGCCCAGGTGCAGGAACGGCTCGGGGCCATGGTCCCTTACGCGATTGGGCGCGATGGACGTCTGCAGGAGTGGCGCTCCGATTACGGTGAGACCGAGCCCGGCCATCGGCACCTGTCACATCTGTATCCGCTCTTTCCCGGCGCGGAGTTCACTCCCCGCGGAACACCGGAGCTGGCGGAGGCCGCGCGTCGGGCCCTGCTGCGACGGCTCGATCACAACAGTGGCTGGACGGGCTGGAGCCGAGCCTGGGTCATTGCGCTGGCCGCCCGGCTGGGAGATGCGAAACTGGCGCACGAGCAGCTTCGGCTGCAGTTGGAGCGCACGACCTGGCCGAACCTGATGGACTCGCATCCTCGCCTCGGTGGCAATACCGCCTGTTTCCAGATCGACGGCAACTTCGGCACCACCGCGGCCATCGCCGAGATGCTGGTGCAGAGTCACACCGGCGAAATCGAGCTGCTGCCCGCCCTGCCGGCGACGTGGCCCCGGGGATCCTTCTCCGGCCTGCGCGCCCGGGGTGGGTTTACCGTTGGTGCGCGGTGGTCGGGCGGGCGTCTCGACGCGGCGACACTCCGGGCTCACGCGGTCGCGCCGGCGGCGGTGCGGGCACGGGTTGCCTTCGTGGTCGTTTCCGCAGGGCGCGAGGTCGCCCGCTCCCAGGTCGACCGCGACTCGCAGCTTGCTCGTTTCAACGCCCAGTCCGGCGCCGATTACGAAATCAAACCGATCCCCTGAGTCTCTTCCGATGAAACGATTCCTTCTTTTCCTGTTCCTGCTGACTCCGGTGATCGCAGCCGCGTTCGTGCCGCTCGGCACGGGCCCCCTCGGTGAAATCAATGCGCGCGACGGCGACCGGGCCTTCAACGCGGTTTATTTCGCCAATGCGGTGCTGGCCGGGGCGCCCGCGGTGACCCGGCTCGAGGCCCACGTGGGCGGCGAGGGCGAGCCGCCGGCGGCGGTCGGTGAGAACGGCTTTTCCGCCCGCTGGACGGGCACTCTCACGCCAGCGGTGTCCGGTGTATTCCCGATCCGCGTGAACGGCCCGCTTTCCCTGCGCGTGGATGGCCGGCTGCTCGCCTCGGGGTCGGAGATCAGCACCGGGGTGGTGACCGTCCGCCTGCCAATGAAACAGGGGCGTCCCTATGAAATCGTGATCGAGTCTTCGGGTCTGGCGCGCGGCACGCGCGTCGCAGTGGAGTGGGGCGAGCCCGCCCCACTGCCGGCCGAGGCGGCAACCGAGGAACCCGCCGAAGCCAGGGCGGGTCCGCCCGCCGGTGCGGCCGTCGGCGTCGTCGTGGCGATGGAGAACCGCACCTATCGCGGCGAATCCCGGCCCGATGGCTCGTTCGTACTGACGGAGAAACGCAGCGGAGCCCAGGCGGTATTTGTCCCGGAGTTCGCCGTGGTTCATCAAGTGGCCGGGCGTGAGACCAAGATGGACCCAAAAGGCGGCAAGTATCTCGATGAAGGCGCGGTCGGAAACACCAACTACGTGGTTCCGTCCTGGGAGAAGGAGACGGACTACTTGGTGGCTGCCCGTCCGCGCACCCGGCTGAGGGCCAGCGCCTCGCACGGCGAGGGCGGTCACCTGGTGTGGGAGTTCCCCGCGCAGCCTGGCTACACGCTGCACGCGGACCTCCATCTGCCGACGGATGGCGGGGAACCGGTGCTGCGCTTCGAATTGACGCCGAAGGTTTCCGGTCAATTTTCCGTCGGCTACGTCGGGGCGGCGGCCCAACCGATGCGTGAGGCGGACTGGGTTTGGCAACCGTTGGTCTGGCAGGATCGTCGGTTTCCAAACCGATCCTATCTGACCAAGGAGCTTCAGTGCCCGATTCCCTTTGTCATGACGGGTGCGGGCGGCGTGGCGGTGGGCGTCGGCGCGGATGCCGCCGAGATGCCGTATCGCATGCCGACGATCTCCGACTCCCGTTTTGGGGTGTTGGTGCGCAATGCCGCCGGCGAGGCGCAGCCTATGCTGTTCGCTCCGGTCCTTGGGGGGCCGGAGTCGAGGCGGAAGGTGGGCGAAACCTACTCCTTCCGCCTTCGGCTGGTGGTGCGGCAGGGGGCCTGGTTCGACGCCTACGCGCACCTCGCGCGTTCGCTCTACCAGTTTGGCGACATCCGCGAGAACGTCGGTGTCTCGCTCAATACGACGATCGAGAACATGACCGACTATTTTCTGCGAGACGAGTTCGCCTACTGGTATCCACGCTACAAGACCTGGGGTTACCAGAATGACGGCGGGCCCGGCACGGGCCGGCAGCAGTCGGCGGCGGATGCAATCTCGCTGGCGCTGGTGTTTGATCGCAAGGACGTGTTCGAGCAGCGGGCGCGTCCAACGCTCGAATATGCGCTCTCCCGCAAAGGCAACACGACGAAATTTGAAGTCGCCGACTTCATGGGAGGGTTCGTGAACTACCCGATCGACCTGGTCGCCGCCTACCGGCTCACCGGTGGCCGCACCACGTCGCTGCGCGAGAAGCTTGAGCCGGCGATCCGTCGTCCCATCGCAGCCGCCACTCCGACCCTGACCGAGCGCGACGGACTGGAACTGAACCTCGCTTGGTATCGCATGACTCGTGACAAGGCATTCCTTGAGCGGGCGGTGGCGGCCGGAGATCGCTACGTGGCGGCACGCGTGGCGAAGCCGGTGGCGGACTTTGGCGATGTTCGGTCGTCTTTCTGGACCGAGCTGGCTCCGGGTTATGATTTGCTCTACGAGCTTTATCGCGCGAGCGGCGAGCGCCGATTCCTCCTGGCGGCCGCAGCGGCGCTGCGCACCTTCTCGGGCTACACCTACCTCGTCCCGGTGACCCCGGCTGGTAGCTTCACGGCCAATCCCGGTGGAAGCTACAACGGCCAGCCGGTCCCCGAGGAAGTGGTGCCGGCCTGGCAGGTTTCGGCCAACGGACTGGCGGCCGAATGCGCGGGTACGGCGCACAGCCACCGCGGCGTTTTCATGACGAGTTATGTTGGATACATGGTGCGGATCGGGGCCGAGACATCGGAGCCGCTGTTTACCGACATTGCCCGCAATGCCGTTGTCGGTCGTTACGCCAACTACCCCAGCTACGCCTACCGCAATGGTTACACAACCGTTCACCAGAAGGCCGATTATCCGCTGCGTTCATTCGAGGAGATCAAGAAATTCACGTCCGTACACTACAACCATCCGTTACCGATGACGGCGTTCCTCGTCGACTTTCTGGTGGGTGATTTCGCGGCGCGTTCCGGTGGTCAGATCGATTTCGAGGCCGATTACACCGACACCGGTGCCTACTTTCGCAACCGGCTCTACGGGGCGCACCCGGGTCGTTTCCTGGGTGACGAGGGAGTCTATCTCTGGCTGGCGAAGGGTCTGCTCGGGGTCGATTCGCCGCAGCTCAATCACCTGACGGCGCGCGGCAACGGGAAGTTCTACGTTGCCTTCTCCAACCAGTCGGCCCGTCCGGTCACGGCGAGTTTCAGCGTCGATTCGCAAAGGGCACGCATGGCTGGTCTACGGCGGGCCCCGGTTTGGCAGGACGGTCGTCCAGCTGGGACGGTCGAGGTGCGTGATGGACGGGCGACGGTGAGCGTGGCGGGCAAGGGACTGACCGCGCTGATCGTTCCGAACGTGGATACTGTCACGGAGATCCAGGAGGCGGCTCTGGACTCATCGAACCCGCCGCTGCCCGAGGGAAGCACGGTGACGGTGAAGACAGCATTCGGACCGGTCACGGCCACAGCGCTGCGTTTTGGACGCGGACTGACCAGCGTGCACGTCTGGTTGAAGGCCGGACCCGGTGAAGTGAAGTCTGCGAAGTTGCGCGCCACCGCCAGCGGCCCGACGATCGAGGAGGTCTGCGACCGTTATCCGTTTGAGTTCACCGTGCCGGTCGAGGACAGCGCCGCGGATTTCCGTTTCACGGTCGAAGCGGAGACATCGACCGGCGCTGCGACCTCCCCTGAGGGACGGGTGCGCCTAAAGGGTGGTGGGCCCTGAGGTCCCTGGTTCCCTTTACTCTCGTGTCGGTTGCGATGTTTGGACGCCTGCGACGTGATTATCGGCGGGTAGACTCCGAATCCGAGCCCCAGGTCAACGGTTTACCTGAGTGTCCCTTGCGATTTGGCGGAGCGAGTTCCTAATCACACCGCCCCGAGTGAAAAGGCTGCGCGCTTTCTCCCTCTCTAAACCCTCCTTTTCCGCGTTTTGCGTCATGGTTCGATCAGTTCGATTGCCGCGTGTGTACCCCCCAGAGGTTGCCTCTCCCGATGGCTTGGCCATGAGATTTGCCCTCTCAGGTGGTTCACACCGGCTGGCCATGGCACGGACAGGAAAACGGCCGGAGTGCGTTGGCGCCGCGCTTTGTGCCCGCGCCGCCGCGTCATGATGGTCCTGCCCAACACCAACATCCAGATCCAAACTCTCATGAACCCCAAACCAACCCTCAATTCCACCTGGCCAACTGGAACTTCGATTTCCGTCGGGCGCTTGTTTTGGTCCCTGTTCACGTGTTTCGCCTTTGCCCTTGCCGGCCATGCGCAAACCTCTGGCGAGCCCACGGGGGCGATCCAGGGCACGGTCACCAATGCGGTGAGCGGTTCTCCGTTGGGCCGGGCCAAAGTGAGCATCCGGGGCACGGCCCAAGAGTCACTCACCGACGACGATGGCCGCTATTACCTCAAAGGGGTTCCGGCCAAGGATATCGCACTGGAGGCATCCTATCTGGGCTTTGTTGCCCAAACCCTGCGCGTGACGGTGCCGCAGGGCGGGATGGCAGCGCAAGATTTCCAGCTCCGGCGCGAAGGAGCGGCCGGTCGCGAGGTGGAAGGCCAGACGCTGATGCTGGCGGAGTTCGAGGTGGTGGCGGAGCAGACCATGAGCGGCCAAGCCGTGGCGATGAACGAGCAACGCCATGCGGCCAATATCAAGAACGTGGTCTCGTTTGATGAGCTTGGCGAACGCGGCCAGGAAAACATCGGTGATTATGTGCGCTTTCTCCCCGGCGTCACCATTCTGGATGACGGTGAAAATCCCGGCCGAATCGCCCTGGGCGGCTTTCCCGCGGAAATGTCAAACATCCAGATCGACGGCGTGGACGTTGCGGCGACGGGGCTGGGCCCGACCAGCAGCCGGACGGCGGCCCTGCAGGACGTACCGATCCTCAATATCGACCGCGTGGAGGTATCCAAGGTGCCGACGCCCGATCAGCCGGCCTCCGGCCTCGGTGGCTCGATGAACCTGATTGCGAAGACCGGAACGGGCATCAAGCGCCCGATTGGCCGCTACCAGGTCTACATGAATTTTGACAATGTGGATGGGCTGGACTTCGGCGGTGGCTCGCGGCAGCCGCATGACCGGGCGTCCCCGCGTCACAAGGAGCCCTCGCTCAGCTTCAGTTATGCCTTTCCGGTGGGAAAAAAACTCTCGGTCAGCTTAGGAATGTCGCGTTCCTGGCGTCAGCGCCCGACCGATGACACGCCCTCGGAGGTGGCCTTCTGGAATTTGAAAAACACCTACCTGGCCACCGGCGCGCCGAAGGATTTTGCGCTGGCGATCACGCAGTGGCGCCAGGAGGCATCGATCTCCCGCACGGAGAACTTCCAGATGGGAGTTGACTGGCGGCTGTCGAAGAATGACACGCTCAGCCTGCAGGTGCAGCAGCGTGGTGTGATCGACAAGAAGGCGCAGAGCTTCTTCACGTCGCGAGTGAACGCCAATTACGATGCCATCGGCAATGCGGACACCACCCAGAGCCGCGGGGCGACGGGACGATTCGAGATGGGCACGCTCAATCCGTCCAACTACGACGCGACCACCGACACGTCCCTGCTGTCCCTGCGGTATCAGCACCGCGGCCCGGTGTGGAACATCGACGGGCAGGGCTCCTATTCGGTCGCCGACCGCGAGCGCAGCAGCCTCGGCAAGGGCTACTTCAACGGAGTCCTTGTCAACGCGCTCAATGTCAACATCCGCGGCGATGGCATTGGGAAGGGATCGAGTATTGGACCGGAAACCTATACCATCACCCGCAGCAACGGCACGGTGCTCGATCCGTACGATGCCAACAACTACACGATGGGAACCGCCAACGAGGAGTATGCTCTCTACCAAACCGATCTTACGGCGGGTCGTCTGAATGTCAGCCGCGAGATCAACCGCAATCTCTCGATCCGGATCGGCGGCGCCTACAACCGCCTCGACAAGGACGATACACGCCCGGTCAAGAACTACACCTTTGTCGGCCGGGCCAGTGGGCAGACCGCGGTGTCGCTCTACGACGTCGTGGATGAATCCATCGACGTGAAGGTGAACGGAAATCCGGTGCGGTGGATCAGCCCGGTCAAGGTGCACGATCTCTTTGTGCAGCACCCGGAGTACTTCACGCTCAACACCACCTATATCCAGAATCGGGCGCAGAACTCCAAGCGCATGCTGGAGGACATCATGGCCGGCTACTTCCGGTTCGATCTGCGTCTCCGCAACGGCCAGCTCAACATCACCGGCGGCGCGCGGTATGAGAAGACCGACCTCAAGGGGTGGAGCATGAAGCGGGACAACTTCGCCATCTATCAAAGGGATGCGGCGGGGAATCTGCTGCGCACCAGCGCCGGTGCGTTGATTCCGATCACCAACAACACCGAGCAGCGACTTCTGCTGATCAACCAGGAGCGGGCCCAGTTCGAAAGCCAAGATTACGACGGCATCTACCCCAGCCTGAACGCCAACTATGCGTTCACTGACAACCTCGTGGCCCGTGCGGCCTATGCACGCACCATCGGCCGGCCGGACGTGCAGTACGTGGTGGCCGGAATCACGGTGCCAGTCCCGACGGATACAAATCCGACCACGGCCCGCACCATCGTGGTGGGCAATCCCGGCCTGGAGCCCTGGACCGCGGACAGTTTCCACCTTTCCCTGGATTCCTATCACCTCAAGGGAGGCTTCGGATCAATCGGAGTCTATCACAAGAAAGTCAGCAACTTCTTCGCCCAACGAGGCCAGGTGACCACGGCGGCCACGCTCGAGGCCTATGGCATTCCGGAGGGCGATATCGATGTGATGCTCGCCGACAACTATGTGCTGCGCCGTTGGGAGAATGTCGGCGACGCCACGCTGGACGGCGCCGAACTCAGTTATCGCCAGGACCTGCTGTTCCTGCCGTCCTGGTTGCAGCGCATGCAGGCCTGGGTGAACTACACCCACCTGAAGGTGGGCGGACCGAATGCGGAGGACTTCGTGGGTTTCAGTCCCGACTCGCTGACCGCGGGCGTGAACTACATTCGGCCTCGCTTCTCGGTTCGTTTGACGGCTGCCTATCAGGCCGAAACGAAGCGCGCAGAGGTGGTGGTCACTCCCGGCACTTCGGCCGAGGGGTTTATTCCGTTGTCCACCTATGAATACCAGGCGGCCTACACCCGCTATGGAATCAGCGCGGAGTACGCGCTGAACAAAAAATTCTCCCTCTATATGAACTGGGACGACGTGCTGGCCGAGGACCGTCTGGTCTATCGCCGCGCTCCGGATACGCCGGCGTTCGCACAAACCTACCAACGCTACGTCAGCCCTTCCTACATCGTGGTTGGCGTCAAGGGCACGTTCTAAGGGACTGGCGCGCACACCGGAGGACACGCCTCTTCCGGTGCATTCGTTTCCATTCGTGGTTTCTCGTCCGCATGGTTTGGCTAAGGAGGCGAACTTTCCGCCGTGACCTCGGAGGCATACGCCAGATGGGGTCTGAAAGGAAGTCGATGGTCAACGGTCTCGTGCTGGCCGGAACGCGGATCGACCAACCAAAGCTCGGTGGCTCGGTTTGCATCCTGATTCCGTCCCGAGGTTGGCGCGGCCAGCAGGGCAATTCGGTCGGAATCGGCGAGCCGGGAAAAACTGGAGAGGGAGTATGGCATCGGCGGCGTCAGCCGCTGGCGCGAGGGATTGGCCAATTCGATCCGTTCCAACTGCGGTTGCGCTGAGTTGTTGTCGATGCTTGCCAGGATCAGGGCCCGGCCATCGCGCGTCCATTGCAGTCCAGTGACAGTCCAATCGCGCATGCGACTGTACAGCTCGCGGGTTTGCAGGGTTGCGAGGTCGAGGATCTCGAGGGCCTTGGCCGGCTGTGAAACCTGTGCGACGTCGGGCCCGCCGCCGCCGTGGACGCGTCTCCTGTCCATCTGCCGTCGGTGGCAGAGGGATCGATGGCATCGGCCGAGTCGATTCCGCAGCCGGTGGCGGGGGAGCCAGTGGCGCTGCGTTGGGTGACGGTGAAAAATCAGGAAAGCGTTTCCATGTCGAATCGCCGCGATCGTCCCCTAGGGGGGATGGTCGCTAGACAACCGGCAGCCGGGTCCGTTGGAAGATCGGAATCCCAAAGCTCAAGGAAACCAATGGGGGACCTCATCCGCATGCATTCGCCCACACCAAGTGCTTCGCTCGGTGCGTGCGCGTGACTTGCCTGCGCAGGGTCATGCTCCAACCAGCAGTTCAACCGGGTTGGACTTCAGCTCGCCGGCGTCGGACACGAGTGCGCGTTCTCAGACATGAATCTTTGCTTCCATGTAAAGAAAAGAAGTCCCGGCGAGCCGCACTCGCGAACCCGCGAGTGTGCAGGCGAGCTCTCCTCCTCGGGCCGAAAGCTGACGCGCCAAAAAGGTCGTACCTCCCAATCGTGCCGCCCAGAAAGGAACGAGGGCACAATGAGCCGACCCCGTCACCGGATCCTCCGGCACTCCGGCCTGCGGCGCAAAGAAGCGGGAGACAAAATGGGCACCGTCGACCCCTGGGGCCGTGACGATGATTCCCCGTCCTCCCAGTTCAGCCACTTTCAGCATGTCCGGTCGCAGGGTTCTGACTGCATGAGCATTCTCCACGAGGGCGAGAAAATCATACGGGGTGCGTCCAATCCAGACCGCGGTGGCGCCGAGCGCTTCAATCACACTTGAGACCATCTCGGGGCATGTCTCGGCGTTGGTTTCCAGCGCTGGAAAATCCAGCTCCAAGCTTTCGCCGGCACGCATCACCACCAACGGTCCGCTTCGCGAATCAAACGTCACGCGATCGTCCACGATGCGGAGCACATTAAACAGGACGTGCGCGCTCGCCAGCGTGGCATGCCCACACAGATCGACTTCCACCGACGGCGTGAACCACCGCAGGTGATACCGATCAACGCCTGACGGAACAAAGAACGCCGTTTCGGCCAGGCCGTTCTCAAAGGCAATCTTTTGCATCACCTCCTTATCGAGCCACTGATCCAGTGGAACGACCGCGGCCGGATTTCCAGTGAAGGGCTTCGAGGCGAAAGCATCGACCCAATAGAGCGGCAGAGTCATCGTAGTAAACAATTGCGTACGTGACTGCGCGTTGAATGGGATGCCCGTGGATCCATCACACCACCCTGATTGCGTCTCCAACCCGAATCCCCCCCTCGGTCAGAATCTGTGTCCGCAATCCGCCCCGGTGCACCAATCCCCGCAGCACCACCGGTCCCGTGATCTTGGCCAGATAATTGCAGGGCTCGCACAGCCGGATGCCCCGGAAACGAAGTTCACCGACCAAGAACTCACATCCGACCAGCGCATTCAGATCGATCCCTCGGGTGACGACATTGCGCCGCGCATCCTTGCCCGTGAACGCCGCGCCCGATTCCGCCACAAAAGCATCGATTGCCTCCTGAGCAATGAAGGTGATCTCGAAATCCGGCCTCTGCGGATTCGGAGAAAACGTTCCGCCACCCGTGAAATAGCGATCGCCCTCAATTCCCCGGCCTGGGATCACGTGTGCGCTCTCTACCGAACGCATCCTTTCGGACGGTGAAGGGGAGATGAGGATTTCGACAACCGAGGGCATCAATACGCTGCCCAGAATTCCTTCCCGCCTCTCGATTGGCGATTCCAAACCTCAATGATCCCCATGACAAGGACACCGTATTTCCGTCGGTACAGCTACTATTCCGCCGCCGTTCACTCGTCCTTCAGTCTGGCCCAGATCGGTGCAGGGTGCCGCTGCATCGGCAGCCCGACATTGGCCAGACTGACGGAGTCCTTCTGCGCCTACCGGCCTTCTTCCAGATTGCCCTGGGACTTCATCTCTATGTTGCTCGTCAAATAGCGAACGGTGATCAGCACTACGTGACCACCAATCCTCTCGTCATGACTAATGGCTTGAGGGGGAATTCGCTTTAGTATCGTGTACCCTCCAATGGATTCGCCCCGGTCCGAAGATGCCGCCCCGCCTGCCGCCGCGTTGCGAGCGTGGTTTGCCGAGGAAGTGCACCCCCATGATGCGTCGCTCAAGACGTATCTCCGAGGTCAGTTCCCGTCGGTGCGCGATGTCGAGGATGTGGTCCAGGAATCCTATCTGCGTATTTGGCGGGCGCGCGCCGCCCATCCCGTGCGTTCAGCGCGCGCCTTTCTGTTCCAAGTCGCCCGACACCTCGCACTCGATACGGTGCGCCGTGACCGTGTAACGCCATTCGTCGCCGTAAGGGATTTTGAGGGATTGACCGTCTTGGCCTCAGGACCGGATGCCGCCGAGCAGGCGTCGGTGAGTGAAAGGTTTCACCTGCTCGCCGATGCCATAGAGTCGCTGCCCCGTCGCTGCCGCGAAGTTGTGATCCTCCGCAAACTCCAGTCCATCCCGCAGCGCGACGTCGCCGCGCGTCTCGGCATTTCCGAGAAAACCGTGGAGGTCCAGCTCGCGCGCGGCATTGCCCGGTGCGAGGACTATCTTCGCAAGCGAGGCGTGAGAGGGTGGTATGGCGAATAAACCTCCAACTTCCAATGACGGCGAGAAAGGCTCGGCGCTTGATTGGGCGGAGCGCGCCGGTTTAGGCGAAGCGCTTGTCGCCGAACTGGCGGCCCGTGCTTCCCGTCGTCGGCGGCGCTGGGGCATGGCCTCGTTGGCTGTGGCACTCGTCCTTTTGACCGGTGTGCTTTGGCGTTCGTTCCTGCCCATGCGTTTCGGCGCTGACGAGCCTGGCCGGACGATCGTGCTTGCTCCTCAGCGGCAGGAGCTCCCGGACGGCACCATCGTGGAGCTGCGAGAGGGCACGATCCTGAGCCACGACTTTAGCGGCGAGTTACGGCGGGTGACGCTGGCGCGCGGTGAAGCGCATTTTCAGGTCGCCAAGAACCCCGCCCGACCGTTTGTCGTCACAGCCGCCGGGGTCAATGTGCGTGCGGTCGGCACTGCGTTCACTGTGCAGGTCAACGTTTCCGCGGTGGAGGTATTGGTGACCGAAGGCCGTGTGGCGGTTGCGGAAAAGCCGGCTCTGCAAGTTGTCGCCGCCGACTCTCGCACAAGTCCGGGTACTTTGGTGGACGCAGGGCACTTGGCGGTTGTTTCCGGCACGGGTGTTTCCGGTCAAACAAGCAGCGGCGGCACGATCGTAACGCCGCTCGCCGCAGACGCGATTGAGGATCGTTTGGGCTGGCGGGTGGCACGCATCGAATTTTCAGCGACTGCGCTCGCGGAGGCGATAGCATTGCTCAATCGAAACAGTGCCGTGCAGCTGACCCTTGCCGATCCCACTCTTGCAAGCCTCCGCATCAGCGGAATCGTTCGCGCGGACAACACCGAAGCCCTCGTACGTCTCTTGGTGGCCAATTACGAGGTGGTCGCCGAGCCGGTCGAGGGACGGGGTGTGGTTTTGAAACGGCGTTGATCGTGTGGCCCCGCCGGCGAGCGGCACCGACCAGGAAAAAGGTAGGGATTTCTGAACTTGGTTCGTCTCCGTAGAGTGCTCGCCTGCGCCGTGCTGTGCGCAGGCGTGGCAGCCCCTCCCCATGTCTACTTGCCTTGCCCATTCATTCACCCGCCCGCGTCGCGCCCTGCGTGTCGCAATCGCCGTCGGGCTAGTCGTGCTGCTTGTGCCGTTCGCTTCCCGGGCGGCTTCCACCGACCGCGTTGAATTCGACCTTCCGGCAGCGGAGGCATCGACATCGCTCAAACGTCTCGCCCAGCAGACGGGCGTTGAAATACTGTTCTCCCACGAGATGACCGCCAACATCCGTACGCGCGCGGTGCAGGGTTCATTTACGGTGTTGGAGGCCGCACAACACATGTTGGCCGGCACCGGACTGACGGCTGAGCAGGAATCCCGATCGGGAGCGTTGACGATTACCCGGGCCATATCTGCGAAAGAAAAAAAAGCCGTGAGCCGGTCCCAGTCCGCCCTCGGGGTGAATGAGGTGCCGGCGTCTGAAGCAGGGCGGGGCAATGGGATGTTGCTCGGCCGCGTCACCGACAAGTCCACCGGCGCAAATCTCGCGGGGGCGCAGGTCTCCGTCGTGGGCAGCGACCACACCGCCATCGTGGAACCCAACGGAAGCTTTCGGTTTCAGTCGCTCCCATCCGGTGCCGGCACCGTCAGTGTCTCGTCGGTCGGTTACGCCGTCCTGACGGCACCCTTCACCATTCAGGCTGGCGAGCCGACACGACTTGATCTTGCGCTTTCTGGTGAGGTGATCAGCCTTTCCACGTTCGTGGTTGAGGGCGTACGCGAGGGCCAGGCGCGGGCAATCAATCAGCAACGCGCAGCGATCAATCTCAAGAACATCGTTGCCGCCGATGCCATCGGTAATTTCCCCGACGTCAACGCGGCCGAGGCGCTCAAACGCATGCCCGGCGTTTCGACCGTCCGACAGCGCGGGGAGGATCGCGACATCACGATCCGCGGAGCCGCGCCCAACCTCAACGCCATTACAATCGACGGCGTGAGCGTGCTTTCCAACCAGGTGGACGGTCGGACGGTTTCCATGGACGTTTATCCCGCCGAGCAACTCGCCGGCGTCGAGATTACCAAGTCGGCCACCCCCGACCTCGACGGCGATTCGGTGGGCGGCGTGATCAACCTTCGCACGAAAAGCGCGTTCGACACTCCGCGCCGTGTTGTCGCTGCCAACGCCTACTGGCAATACAACGATCTGGCGGATCAATCGAGCTACCGCGCCGGCGTAAATTTTTCCGATGTCCTTGGCACCCATCGCGACTGGGGCCTGCAATTTTCAGTCAGCCGCGCCCAGCGCAAGGCGCTGGAGGAAACCGCTGAACCCGCTGGTTGGGCCGCGCGCTCCGGCACCGCTGTGAACGGAGCCTACACGGGTTACGCGCCGAACAACATCGCGTTCACCTACGTCGACATCAAACGCGAGCGCACGGGCGGCAGTCTTGCCATCGAACGCAAGCTTGGCGATACCGGCCTGCTCTACCTTCGCGCGACGCACAATGAATTTGTCGAACGGAATGCCCGGCCCCGTCTCGCCGTGCAGAACGCCGGCACCATCTCTGCCTCCGCTCCGGTCACGGTCGCAGACGAGCGTGTCGTTGGTTTCACCTCGACTGCGATCCGGGGCCAGCGGGTGGTCAACCCGCGGCAGTTCACCGACACCGGCACCAGCCTCTCGGTCGGAGGGCATACCCTGCTTGACGCCTGGAAGCTTGACCTCGTGGGCTCGCTCTCCCGCGGCACGAATCATCAGGACGCGCTCACGGGTCAGTGGCAAACCGCGGCAAACACCACCGCGACATTTGACCTGAGTGACAGCGAGCGGCCGGTGTTCACGCGCACCGCCGGCCCCGACCTAAACGATGCCTCCGCCTACGCGTTCAATCAGTTGCAGATCCAGGACCGGAAACTAACGAATCGCGAATACGCCCTCAAGGGCGACGCCACCCGTGAACTCACGCTCGCGGGTCGTCCGCTCAAGTTGAGCACGGGTTTCAAGCTCCGCTGGAGTCCGAAGAAATGGGACCAGGAGAATTTCCAATACAACTCCCTCACGAGCGGCACGCTCGCGCTCAACGATTCGCGTCTCGGCGGTACGTATGAAGTTTCGCCAGGGTTCCTCGGTGGACTCATGGCGTTCGGTCCGACTTCCGCCCCTTTTTCATTTTACGATTTTGCGAAGGCCAATCTCGCGCTTTTTGTCCCCAATGCCGCGAATACTCTGCAGAACACGCTTGCCGCCGACTACTATGTGGCCGAAGGCATCTATGCCGGGTATGCGATGGCTGAGTGGACGTCCGGTCCCTTGACCGCACTCGCCGGTCTGCGCTACGAACGCACGACGTCTGAAGCGAAGGCGTACCGCCAGAACACCGCCTTCGCCGCCAATAATCCCGCCCGTTACCAGTGGGTGCGCAATGAAACGGAGTATGACAATGCACTTCCCGGCGTACACCTCCGCTACGCACCCGCAAAAAAGGTCGTGCTGCGGGCATCATGGAACAAGACCCTCTCGCGGCCGCAAACCAATCGTATTGCGCCTTCCCTCAGCGTTACGACGCCGACGGCACCAAGCGCCTCCGATCCTGTGATTGTTTCCGGAGGCAACCCCGCATTGAAAGCCACCACCTCGGAAAACGTCGATGTTTCCGCCGAATACTATCTCAAGGCCATTGGTCTCGTCTCGGCTGGCTATTTCCACAAAAATCTCGACGGTCCAATCTACCGGCGGACGTTTGACGGTACCTACGAGGGGCAACCGGCCCGTTTTACTGTGTTTGACAATGCCGGCAAAGCCCGGGTTTCCGGCTGGGAGTTTGCTTATACGCAGCAGCTCGCGTTTTTGCCCGGCCCCCTGAATGGACTCGGTGTCTACGCCAACTACACACTTGTCGACTCGTCTGTCACGCTGACCGAGCCTGGAAGGGTGGGTGAGAAACTGCCGCTTTTCAACCAATCCGATCAACTCGGCAACCTCGCCCTCACTTACCAAAAATATGGCCTCTTCTTACGCTTCTCGCACAATTGGCGAGGCGACTTTCTCCAGGCCCTTGGAAACGCCGCCGGCCTCGATCAGTTTGCCCGCGGCTTTGAGAGCTATGACCTGCTTGCCAGCTACAAGCTCGGCAAGGAATGGACCCTGAAATTCGAGGCGACAAATCTTCGAGCGGCGCCGGAAGAGCAGTACGTCGGCACTTCGCGCCGCAATATCTACTACGGTGACACCGGCCGCAGCTACGCGGTCGGCCTCACCTGGAACTACTAGCCGCGCACCCCGCTCCCATTCCCGCATGAATCCCCTCCGTTATTTCCTGTTTGCTGCCGGGCTCGCCTTCACCGGCTCTGGCTTCGCGGCCGACTCGGCCAGGCCGAACATCCTTTTCATCCTCGCAGAGGATATCGGCAAAAACCTATCCTGCTACGGCGAACCGCTCGTGAGCACACCGAATCTGGATCGACTCGCCACTCGGGGTGTCCGCTACAACAACGCGTTCACCACCGCCCCGGTCTGTTCCGCCAGCCGCTCAGCGATCATGACTGGCATGTATCAGACCAGCATCGGAGCGCACAACCACCGTACCTGGCAGTGGAACAAGCAGCCGCTTCCCACCGGGGTTCGAACCATCACGGACTACTTCCGCGAGGCCGGCTATTTCACGGTCAATGTCGCGCCCGGCGCTGGCAAAGCCAAGAAGGCGATCGCTTCCGGTGCTCCCGGAATCACCGGCGCGTCCGGCACGGGTAAGACCGACTTCAATTTCCTCACCGATGGCCCACCGTTCGATGGGTTCGACTGGAACCAGCGCAAACCCGGGCAGCCTTTCTTTGCCCAGCTCACAATCAATGAAAGTCACAAGGGGCCAGGCTGGGCCTTCGCCCGTTCAAAAGATTCGCCCGTTGGCCATGTCGAGGCGGCAAGGATCAAGCTCCCGCCCTATTACCCCGATCACCCCATCGCCCGCGAGGAGTATGCCAACTATCTCGATGCCATCCAGCTCATGGATCACTACGTCGGAGAAGTGCTCGCCCGTCTTGAGAAAGACGGGCTCGCGGGAAACACCATCGTCGTTTTTATCGGCGACAACGGCCAGTGCCTGTTCCGGTCGAAGCAGTTTCTTTATGACGGCGGCATCAGCATTCCGCTCCTGATCGCATGGCCCGACCGGCGCCGCGCGGGCACGACCGATGATCAAATGGTGTCGTCGATCGACATCTCGGCCGCACTGATCGGCTTCGCTGGAGTGAAGCCGAACGCCGTCATGCAAGGCCGCGATTTCCTCGCTCCCGGCTACACGCCGCGCAGCTACGTCTTTGCCGCCCGCGATCGCATGGACGAGTCCACCGACCGCATGCGTGCCGTCCGCACGCCGGAGTGGAAATACATCCGCAACTATTTCCCGGCCATCCCCTACATGCAGCGCAATGCCTACAAGGAGAAGCAGTATCCAACCTGGAATCTGGTCAAGCAGCTCGCCAAGGACGGAAAGCTGACTCCCGAGGCCGCGCTCTTCGCCGCTGACCGCAAGCCCATCGAGGAATTGTTTGATCTCAATGCTGATCCGCACGAGTTGAAGAATCTCGCGGGCGATCCGACCCATGCCGCGAAGCTCCGTGAACTGCGCGCCCTCGTCGATCGTTGGGTCATCGAGAGTGCCGACAAGGGCGGCGTGATGGAAGATCCGCTCGACATCTACAAGGGCTACAACGGTCGCCTGCCCGAAGAAACCGAGTCTGCCAAGAAATCGTCGAAATGAATCTCTTCCGACTCGCCGTTGCCCTCAGTGCGCTCGCCTGCATCGCCGCCGCGCAGCCCGACCCGCGTCCCAACATCATTTTCATTCTCGCCGACGATCTTGGCTATGGCGAGGTGGGATTCAACGGTCAGACGCGCTACGCCACTCCAAACATCGATCGCATCGCGCGCGAGGGTCTCGTATTTACCGATCACTACGCAGGCTCCACGATTTGCGCGCCGTCGCGCAATACACTCATGACCGGTCACCACACTGGACACGCGACGATTCGCAATAATTTTCTAGGTGGCGGAAACGACGGCGGCCGTGTCGCTCTCAAGCCCACAGACATCACCGTCGCTGAGCGCCTTCGCGCCGCCGGCTACACCACCGCCATGATCGGCAAGTGGGGCCTGGGCGAACCCGACACCCCTGCCGCCCCTTGGCGCAAGGGTTGGGATTTCTTCTATGGCTTCGTCAATCAGGCACACGCCCACAACCAGTATCCCGAGTTTCTCTATCGCGACTCCGTCGTCGAGCCGCTAGAGCAGAACTTTGGCCACAAGGAGCGAGCCTACGCCAACGACCTCTTCACCACCGAGGCAGAAGCGTTTCTCGCGCGTGTTGGCGCCGCTCCGACGGCGGGTTCGGCAAGAAAACCCTTCTTCCTCTATTTCAGCGCCACCACCCCGCACGCGGACCTCAAGTGTCCGGCGGATTCCATCGCCGAGGTGAAGCAGGCCTATGCCTGGGCGCGAGAGCCAGGCGCCGCCGAGTCCTCCGTCGTCTTCGCAGCCATGATGCACCGGCTGGACCGCGATGTCGGCCGGATCCTTGCGAAACTGAAGGCCCTCGGTCTCGAGGAGAACACCCTCGTGATCTTCACTTCGGACAACGGCGCCCATGAAGAGGACGGCAAGGATAATGCCTTCTTCCGCACCGCTCGCCCGTTCCGAGGCATCAAGCGCGACCTGTATGAAGGCGGCATTCGCATGCCTTTTGCAGCGCGCTGGCCGGGTCGCATTGTTGCGGGAACACGCACCTCGCATCTCGCCGCCTTCTGGGATTTCCCGGCCACCGCCCTCGAACTGGCAGCTCTTCCTCGCCCCTCCGACCTTCCCAACGAGGGCATCAGTTATGCTCCAACGCTGCTCGGTCGCTCCAGCGATCAAAAAACGCATGGCCACCTTTACTGGGAAATATCCATCAAGGGTCAGGCGCGTCAGGCCGTGCGCGAGGGGAATTGGAAGCTCATCCGCAACGGCCTCACGTCTGCGCCGGAACTCTATGACCTCGCCAATGATCCCGCTGAGGCGAGTAACCTTGCGGCACAGCAACCCCAGGTGGTCGCCCGCCTCATTCCGCTGCTCACCGCCTCGCGTATCGATTCCTCTGAGTTTCCGCTCACCCCGGGCGGCACCGACAAGATCAAAGGCAAAGCAAGAAAATGAACCGTCGCACCTTTCTCCAGAACTCCGTGGTCGCCGCGGCGGCCCTCCCGGCCATCGCCGCTCCCTCCGAGAAACCCACCCCGCACGCAGTCAACCGCACGCAGACCGCCATCGGCGCCTACTATCTGAACGCGCACATGTATACGTACGTGCCGCGCCACATCCGCGCCGACATGGAGTGGATGGCTGATATCGGCACACAGTATGTCTGCGTCGGCGTTCTCGAGCAGGATCTCTTTGCCGCCTATGAGAACCACGCCTTCATTGCGAAGGAAGCCGCGCGTGTCGGGATGAAAATGCTCGCCGTGCCCTCGCGCTGGGGCGGGCTCACCGCTGGTGCACCCAAGGTACCGAGTCTTTTCTCGATGCTCAACCCGCAGACGCTGCTCGTGAATAAGCAGGGCAAGACCGCCATTATGCCCAAGGTCTCCGGAGGCATCAGCAGCATTCATCATCCCGACACGTTTAAGTTCTTCACCGAGACACTCGCCGAACTCTACAAACAGCACCCCAACTTTGCCGGATTTATCATCGACGAACCGAAGTGCTTTATCGTCGATAAATCGAAACACGCCGTTGCCGCACTCGGCGAGAACGCGCCGCTCACGGCGCACTTCAATGCCGCCCGCGACTTCTGGTCGCGCGTGTGCGCGTTCGCCAAGCAGCACTGGCCCGACAAGCTTACGTTTCTTTTCCAGCAGGCACACAATCCGCCCGACGAGCTGGCCGCCGGTGCCGGCGTGCAGCATCTCGACTATTACGGCGCCGACGGCCGGCCCTGGGACGCCGCCGCCGATGCGAAGATGGAGGGATCGGGTGAAGGGCAGGAAAGTGGAAAAGGCAAGATTCTCCTCAGCGGCAAGGGCGAGTCTTTTATCCAAGCCGCTCGCACGGTACCGGGCCGGAAGAGTTTCTTCCTGATGGAGAATCACAACCTCCATGCATCCATGATCGATTCGATGGACCGTCACTATCCGGCGGTGCTTGCACTCAAGCCCGATTTCGCCGCCTACTACTATTACCCGCGCAACGTACAGGATCCCGACCGCGCAATGGCTGTCATCGAGAAGCACGTGAAAAAATTCACTCAGGGATAATCGCATGTTTCGCCGCCGCTTCGTCGCCCAGTCCGCCCTCGCTGCAGTCTCCGCGCTTGCGTTTCCCAGAGTCCTTCGCAGCGCCGCAACGGCCGGGTCGAAGCGTAAGCCCAACCTCCTGGTATTCCTTCCCGACCAGCAGCGCGCCGATACCATCGCGCCGTATGGAAATGGCCGCTGCCATGCCCCTCATCTCAACCGGCTGGCCGCGCAATCCACCGTCTTCGACCGCTGCTACGTCACTCACCCCGTCTGCACGCCGTCGCGCTCCTCGCTGCTCACTGGCACCTGGCCGCACACCAATGGCTGCACTCACAACAACATGGCGCTTGCACCGCGGTGGAAGACGTTTCCCGAGATGCTCGGCGACACCGACTATCGCACCGCCTACATGGGCAAGTGGCATCTCGGCGACGAGGTTTTTGCTCAGCGCGGGTTCGAGGAGTGGGCATCGATTGAAGATATGTATCAGGCGTACTTCAGCGCGGGTCGCGATCCCACGACCATCAGCGACTACTCGAAATTTCTGATCTCACGCGGCGTGAAGACTGACAGTCCCGACGGATCGGTCAGCCGTAAATTCGCGAGCAAGCTCCCCATCGAACTCTCGAAGCCGCGCTTCCTTGAGGAACGCGCCTGCGAATTCATCGAGCGCCATCGACGCGATCCCTTCGTGCTTTTCGTGAGCTTTCTCGAACCGCACTCGCCTTACCACGGCCCCCTCAATCGTGAACACCGAGACGACGAAATCGAATTTGAGCCGACCGCACACACGACCTTTGGTGCCGACATCCCGCTCCGCTACCGTCTCAAACAGGAGTATCTCGAACGTGAATTCGGGACCGGCCCCGACGACTACCGCGAAACCAAGCGCAACTATTACGGACTTGTCACTCAAATCGACCGCAGTATCGGCGGGATCCTCGGTAAACTCGAATCGCTCGGTCTCGCGGACGACACGGTGGTCGTTCACACCAGCGATCACGGCGATATGATGGGTCATCATCGCCTTTTCGAGAAAGAGGTGATGTTCGATGCCGCGTCGCGCGTCCCGTATCTTGTAAGGATGCCAAGGCAGAGGAGATCGCAGCGTGTCGCTCAACCGGTAAGCCACATCGACTTTGTCCCCACGATGCTCGATCTTCTCAGGGCGAAGCCGCACGCGCAGTGCATCGGTCGAAGCCGCGTTCCGCTCCTGCGGGGTGAAAGGATGCCCGCCGAAACCGTATTTCTTCAATGGTCGCCGAACAGCGGCAAAGAAAAGGTGAAGAAAGGCACGACACTCGCCACCGCCGACGCGGTCACCCGTGCCTCGCAGGAGTCGACGCGCACGGCGGTCTCGCCGGACGGCTGGAAACTCAACCTCCGCGACACCGACCGGCCAGAACTCTACCATCTCCTCGCCGATCCCCTGGAGACACAGAATCTCTTTGACTCAGCCGCACACGCCGGCGTGAGAAGGAGAATGACGGCCGACATCGTCGCATGGCAGGAGTATACGAAGGATACTGCAAAACTTGTAAACGATTCGCGCAACGGAAGTGGCATTTGATCGGTCGTGTCCCAAGCCCGCCGCCGCGTCCAATTTAGGCACGGTTGACTACGGTCATCTCAAGTGTGCGGCTGCCAAAGCGATTGGCCGAGATCGTGAGCGACACATTGCCTCGCTCTCCCATCGACTCCAGCCAGAATCCCGCCGTTCCCCCATCGAGTGCCAGGGTCGTGGGACCCAGCACCTTGATGGGTCCGATGGCTTGAATGACGATGACGTCGTCAAGGTAAGGCATAAGCTGTCTGGCTTGATCGAGGGCGCGAACGAGGACACGGACCGAGTCTCTTTCTCCGGCCCAAAGCACGGTCTGATCGGGAACTACCTCCAGGACAGTGCACCGACGGTTAGGGGCAGACGCAGGATTAGTCTGAAGGGGATGCTCTACCTTCCCCATTCGCATGCGCGTATTGCGACCCTCCCGGTGGAGATGGCCGAGCCATAGATGTAAACTTCGGGAGCCTTGCGCTGGGAGCGCCGGGCGTTGACCGTTTGCAGGCCAGCTCAGGAGAACGCGATTTTCTTCTCGGCGCAGTGCTTTCCATAGAGCTGCGGTGAGAGTGGGTTTCGGATTCGATCCAGGTAGCAAAGTTCGTCGGCAAAGTCGGATCGCAGCCGAAAGCGAGGAAAGGCGGATTCAAGTTCGCCCATGGTGATTTGAGAGCTGGAGGGGTTTGGATTTCCGCGCCGTGGATCGCCCGGGAAGCGATCGGGAGTGGGTTTTTTTTAAGATATGGGCCCATTCCTCCGGTGGCGTGCCGGCGGGCGCCTGTTTGTCCGCCGGGCGAAGATTTTTGATGATTTGCGCCGCATCGCTCTCCGAAAAGCCGAGATACTGTTGCGTCGTGGTGATGGAGCGATGGCCCAGGGTGCAGCGAGTGAGGGCGATGTTGTTGCCGCTTTATTCGTAGACCCGGCGGGCGAAGGCTTTTCTCAAACTGTGCGTTCCCCAGTTTGCCGACGCGGAGAGGCCGGCGCTCGCCAATATCCGCCCAACGACCCGGGATGCTTGTGAAGGAGAAAGGACCTGCCCGTGTTTACGGCATGGGAAGAGCGGGGTGTCCTTCGGGATAGGGCCAAGTCGGAGACGCTGTTCGAGATAGGCCTGGATCGCATCCGCCGCGTTGGGGTGGAGGGGGACATTACGGGAGGTGACGCGCCGGCGTAAGGTACCCTTGCCGCCCTTGAGGGCGGAGCGTTCGACGCGCAGCGACTCGCGGACGCCCGTACTGGTCCACACTTGGTCCACCCGAATGGAAAGGGGCTCGTGGATGCGGAACCCGGTGTGGAGCCCAAGAAGGACCAACGTTTGATCGGGCAAAGGGAAGATGCGCAGGACCGAACGGACGGCGGCTTCCTGGTGAGGCGAGAGGGGAGAGCGGGTGCCTATTTTTCAAGATAGGCCGGCTCGATCCCCCTCTGGTTGGGCTGCCAATTTCGAATGCAGGTTTTGTATCGTAACGTTGAATTCGCGGAGCTCCGCGACGTTCGAACGGGTTGTTCATCGGCCCCTTGCTCCGGCCTCCACTGGGGCCGTGTCGGGTGCTTGCGTCGCAGCCTGTATACCAAATTGTCGACAGATCCTTGCCAGCTAAGTCTATTACCGAGAGGGCAGGAAATCTTGCCGAACCGTCAGCGGAGCCGTGGGCGTGAGTGCCAACCCGTTTTCCCCAGCATCGATCAGCCCCCTGCTGAACGCCTGGATGTGCGCAGCCTCGACGATGCCTGCCTGATCGACCGTCGTCGGTGATACCCGGTGAGGGCGCAGGTGAAGCGATAGGAGGTCACCACTTCGATGCGGAACCGTGCGCTGCGCCCCAGTTGCCGTGATGCCGTGTACTGAACCGGTGACGCCGCCTCGTAGGCGATGAGGTCCGGAGACTCCGACCGTTGTTCCAGGTCGAGCGCGGCCAGCAGGGCCACCTG
>JAEUGZ010000186.1 GCA_016794725.1 Opitutaceae bacterium
GTTTCGTTACCAAGTCCTCGCCGGATGGCTTGGCTGCGAGACGCTCGTAGACTCACCCCTGACCCCTGATCCCATATGCCCACGACTCATCGAACGATATCCGCCGGTGCTTTGCTTCTAGTCGCCTGCGCGATTCCCGCCTCGGCTCAAGTGGTGAACCAACCCAAAGAGACGACGGCTGCAACCAAAGAGGTAAAGATCGAGGTGGAAACGAAGAAGGCACCAAATTCAGGAGAGGATGCCGTCGAACTTTCCCCGTTCACCGTTACGGCGGAAAACAATGGTTACCAGGCTTCGAACACGATGTCTGGCACCCGAATCAATACCAAACTAGAAGATCTGGCTGCTTCGATCACAGTGATCACAAAACAGCAGATGATCGACACTGCGGCAGTCGACATCAACGATCTCTTTTCGAACGAAGGTAACACCGAGGGAGTGTATCAGTTCACTGACTTCACCATCGACCGTGGTTTTACCGTCGACAATGTCGCGCAGACCCCGGAGACCTCGAATCGCGTGCGCGGCTTGGGAACAGCGAACCTTGCGAGGGGCAATTTCGCATCATCGCGTGCAATCCCTGTTGACACCTACAACTTGGATTCAGTCGAGATCAGCCGTGGTCCCAATTCGAACATCTTTGGACTCGGAGAAGCATCTGGAACGGTTAACCTCATATCTGGAAGGGCAAATCTGACCAGGGACATCTCGCAGGTTTCAGTCCGAGTCGATGATCGAGGCAGCTTCCGCAGCACCTTGGACGTAAATCGTGTACTGTGGAAAAACAAGTTGGCCGCTCGCGTCGCAGCCGTGCATGACGACACCGAGTACGTTCGCAAGCCGTCGCGCGACAAGACGAACCGCATGACGGCGGCTTTCTCGTTCCGTCCCTTCAACAACACGACTCTCCGGGGCAGTTACGAGAGTTACCACAATTTTGCGAGCCGGGCCAATTCCACGACCCCCCGCGATACCATTACGGAGTGGCGTGCCAACGGCAGCCCGGTTTGGGATCCAACATTTCAGAATGGTACGGGTGGCTGGCGCCTGTTGAATGGCACCACGTACACGGCATTGACCGCGGCGCAGGAGGCGACGCTACTGCCCCGCGGCCTGATGAACGGGGGCACCGGTTTTTGGAACCGTCCGAGTGTTTTCGTGAATCCCGACGGCACGGTGGGCGGGTATGTGGTGAATCGCACATCGACGACCGCGAGTCCTGGTGGGGCGAATACGCAGCTCCGATACCAACAGATAGGGACTGCCTACCAGCGTGGTGGCGGTGTCTACGGAGTTCCCCTATCCCCGCTTTTTCAGCAACCAGGCGTCACTGACCAGTCCATCTATGATTGGGAGGAAGTGAATTTCGCGGCTCCCAACTACACGAAGAAGAAGGCGGATATCTATCAGGTTGAACTTGAACAGTGGTTGATCAAGGGGAGCACCCATCAGCTTGCGTTGCAGGCTGGGATTCTCCGAGAAGATGTGACCACGACCAGTCGAGCGTTCATTGGGGCTTCCGATGGGGCACCGCCCGTAATTCAGCTAGATGTCAACGAGAAGCTTCTCGACGGAACGCCCAATCCGTACTTCTTGCGCCCGTATTTTGGCGGTTCAGAAATGCAGACCTTTCGGCGGCCTGAGTTGAATGACAATGCGCGCGCGACCCTTGCCTATCAGCTGGATATGTCGCAGCAAGAAGGATGGAGAAAGTGGATTGGACGGCATAATTTTGCGGGATACCTCGAGTTTCGAGAGAATACGTTTGCTCAGAATAGCAATGGTCTCAGGTACCGTGACCAAATCGTGTCGGCCGAAGCTTGGCATACGGCGACCAATCTCGCCAATATTCCTGGCTCGGGGGCTGAGAACCGCGCCTACATGCGGTATTACAGTGGTGGAGCCGTCAATCAGCCCGGATCGGTCATTGACTATGCGGGTTCTGCCCCAACCAGTTTCTCCGGTGCACAGACGTTCCGTTATTTTAACGGAGTCACAGGTCAGTGGGTCAACGAAAGTGTGAATTTGGATGAGGTCTATTTTGCGCTGGGCATGCAGAAGTCACAGATAAGAACCCGCGGGCTGGTCTGGCAGGGTTTCCTCTTCAAAGACCGCATCGTTCCCACTCTGGGCTGGCGGCGTGACAAGAGTCGGTCAGTGAACAATGTGGCGGTACCGTTGCGTCCTGATGGTTACCTCAATACGGACTATCTTGATGTCTTTCCGACCAACTGGATTGAATCGCAGGGACCGACAAAGACCAAAGGGATTGTGGTACGTCCATTTTCGGGATGGAGTGCGATTGAGCGCAGGGCCGAGAGTGGGAATGCGCTGGCTGATATTCTAAGGTCAGTACGGTTTCACTACAATGAGTCAGATAGTTTCCAGCCTGCACCGGCGGCATATAATCTTTTTGGCGAACTCCTCCCGGATCCCACCGGTTCCGGCAAGGACTATGGATTCTCATTCAGCGCACTTGATGGGAAGCTCTATGTTCGTTTCAACAAGTACAAGACCCTCCAAAATGCTGCAAGGAACGGCTCGACCGCCGTAGTTGGGACCCGTCCCATTCGTTTGGACTTCGATGCTTCAGGCGATGCCTCGGGATTCGGCACAACGGGAGGTGACAATTTTGACCTGGAGGATAACGCCTATGCGTGGGTGACTGCAATTCATCCGACGTGGACGCTCTCCCAGGTCACCTCAGAGGTCTATCGTATCATGGGTGTAACCCAAGCTTACGTCGACAGTCTCAAGAACAAGACGCTGTCGGACATCAATGATGTCCAGTCAAAGGGAACCGAGATTGAGATTTTCTATAATCCAAATCGGTACTGGACGCTCAAGGGAACGATCACGCAGCAGCAGGCGGTTGATACCAGTATCTCACCCAACATTGGCCGGTACATCGCTGAGCGCATGCCAACGTGGACTACGGTGCGAATCCCGACCGATCTCTTGCCGGATGGAACGCAATTGGCGGGTGCTGGTTCGCTGTGGTGGGAAACGGGTCTTCCGGGGGCAACTGGTACCAATATTCCGCGGAACTTCTACACCGTGAACGTTGATGCGCCCTACAAGCTTGCGGTGACGAATTCTGGAAAACCGCGCCCCCAAACTCGCGAGTGGCGGGCCAATCTTACGACAAACTATCGCTTCGCGGGAATCGCGGGTGATCGGCGCTGGCTTAAGAACATGTCGGTGGGCGGGACGGTTAGGTGGGAGGACCAGGCTGTGGTAGGCTTCTACGGCCAGGCTCCTGAATCCGATGGGGCGATCCGCTCGCTGGACGTTAACCGTCCGATCTATGACAAGTCGAGTTTCTTCTCCTATTTCATGATGAGCTACAATATGAAGCTCTTCAGCGATCGCGTGGGCTGCAGGTTGCAGCTCAACGTCAGAAACGCGCTTGAAAATGGACGGCTTCAGGCCGTTTCCTATAACCCCGACGGAACGCCATGGAACTTCCGAATCATTGACCCGCGGCAGTTTATCCTAACGGCGACCTTCGATCTTTGAGGTAGCGACGTTCCTCCGTCCCCCGGCCCTTCGAGTCGCCTTGGAGGGCTTTCTCTGGTCGATTCGTATTCGGAGTTTCGCTGCCCATCCTGTTCGCGTGCTGGCTCACTTGAGGGCGGAGGACGAAAACACGAACGCCAAACGCAGGACTTTCACGATGTGTCTCCTCAGGTGCCTTGGTCTTGCAGCGTTGGTATCAGGGGGCGCCTTCGCAGCGGACGAAGCCTATCTCTTCACCTATTTCACCGGAAATGGGTCGGACGGTTTGCACCTCGCGTGGAGTGAGGATGGGTACAATTGGAGGTCTGTGGCCGAAGGACGCAGCATCCTTGCTCCGAATGTCGGTGGCAAGGAGAGGCTGATGCGTGATCCCTGTGTCGCACAAGGGCCCGATGGTACTTTTCATCTAGTATGGACGACGGGCTGGAACGAAAATCACATTGGATACGCGTCTACTCGCGACTTCACTGTATGGACACATCAGCGAGCATTGCCAGTCATGGCACACGAGCCACTTGTTCGAAACTCGTGGGCGCCGGAGATCGTCTACGACGAGCATGCCCGCGAATTCTTGATTTTCTGGGCATCGACGCTGCCTGATCGTTTCCGCGAGACGGCCGCGAGTTCCGAGTCGTCCTACAATCATCGGATTTACGCGACAACCACGAAGGATTTCCAGTCGTTCACTCCGACCCGTTTGTTTTTTGATCCTGGTTTTAGTGTGATTGATGCGACTTTCCTAAGGGTGGGTACCAGTACTTACCTGATCGTTAAAGACGAGACCGTCACTCCCCCTCGAAAGTACCTGCAGCTTGCAGCCACCAACGGGTATCAGGGACCGGTCGGTCAACTCTCTCGGCCGTTTTCTCCCAGTGGAGTCTGGGTGGAAGGGCCTACAGCGATCAAGGTGGGTGAAGACTATTTGGTCTATTACGACGCTTACACCACACACCGTTACGGAGCGTTGCGATCCAAAAATCTGATCGAATGGGAAGACGTCTCGTCCAAGATGTCGTTTCCCTTTGCGGGAACTCGGCAACGTATGCGTCATGGCACGGTGTTAGCCGTGTCTTCCGGGTTCGCCAAGAAGCTCGTGAATCAAACCAACTGGCCTGAATTGGCAGTGCGGGTGGCGAGTCCCGATGGACGCTGAGCGGACGCTCAACCGAATGCCCGAATTGTCGTATTCAGAGGCGAGTCCCTCTTTCCCTCGGACCAGCTCAGGTAATTTTCAGTGCGGCAGCCGGCTTGGTATGTTCTGGTTTGGTCGTTGTCCGACTTGGCTTGATCGCCTTGGATCTCAGGGTGGGACCTTCGATCAAGCGTGCGGGAATGGTGGTGAGCGAAGGCTGCGTTGGGACGCCCAGTTCATTGTGGAGAAGCTGACCGACAACAAGCTCAGTGGATCGGGCTCCCAATTGAGCCGTTTGCAGGTCCAGAGCGGCGCAGTTGCCTGAGGTGCGCAGCAGATTGAGGCAGACGAAACCGTGACTCTTTGGAAGTTTGGCACCGCATGCCCGCATCCAATCCATCGCATCCGGAAAATGGCCAATGACCACGTCGGGATCGTGCTGTTTGAACCACGGTGCGAAACTCTCAAAGTTTATCTCCCTGGCGCGCAGCGTCGGTACTTCGGCGAAGTCTGGAAGGTGCTTCTGCAGGGCCAGGAACGCCCCTTCCCAGCGGA
>JAEUGZ010000201.1 GCA_016794725.1 Opitutaceae bacterium
GGAGAAGTTCGTGTAGAGGGAAATCTCCGGGGTCAACCGGTAGGAGGCGTTGATCGAAGGCCGCGCATGGCGCTGGGGCTTTCCGCGCATGAACGCGACATTGAGCAGGGCGTCCGTGTCCGTTGTCAGGTCACGACGCTGCAGGTCATTTCGTGTGTACATCCCGCCGATCATCGTGGTCAGACGGTTGTTCAAGGAGTTGCTCGTGACGTTCAGGAAGATGGAATTGCTGTAGCTGCGGGTCTCCTGCCATTGGGCCCGCCCGACCACGGGAATGTTGTAGTTCCAGCGCCAGACCGTGTCGAAGTCGGTCAGCGAGCGATAGCGGGAGAGCGCCACATCCAGCGGAAGGTTGGTGTAGACAGGGTCCATCTTGTGGTGGTCTCCGGCATTGCGGGAGGTGTCATGCGAGAGTCCGCTATTGACGCGATGCACAATGGACCCGGTTTTGAAGGCGTAGAAAAACTCAGCCCGGTACTGAAACCCACCCTGAATCCCGTCCAACTCGCTCGCGTTTTGCGTGTACTCCAGAACGCGACCATCCGAACGAAGAAGGGCAATGAAACGGGGATCACTTCGCACAGCCACCGGGATCTGCGTCGCATTTGAGGCCCGGATGGTCGGGTTTGCATAACGGACGGTGCGCAGGTGAAATCCCTGGTAGTTGAGGCCCATCCGCATCTTGAGGTCGGGCGAAAAGGCATGGTCGAGCATCGCCGAGTAACTGTACCCCCGCCGGTTGTTGTTGGGATCAGAGCCCAGCCAGCGGAAGCGGCGGAAATCCGGAGTCGCCACCACCTTGGCCCCGGTTCGACCTGGGATGTCCACGCCCAGTGCCGCGTTCGGATCCGTGATGAGTCCATTGTCCAGGTGCGCCCACTTCCTGCGCAGGAGCTCGGCGTCCAGTGTGATTCGCGTGCGCTCAGTGAAGTGGAATTCAAGCTTGGGCGCCAGGGTGAAGGCGTGCAGGTGATCGTAGTCCGCCTCGTACTTGCGGTTCTCAAAGGCCGATGCCACCGAGAAACGGAGGCGGCCCTGCGGGGTGAGGGGTCCAGACACCCGCGCTTCAGACCGCGTGTAACCATAAGTTCCGATACGCTGCATGAAGTAGTACTCCATACGCTTGGACGGGACATGGCTGATCAGGTTGATTGCACCGCCGACATTGCCCGAGCCATAAAGCGCTCCACCGGGTCCCTTCATGACATCAATGCGGGCGGCACTGATTGGATCCGACACAAAATTCCGGGAGAAACCGTCGCTGCTCAGATTGCTCACCTGCAGCCCCCGGATCAAACCGCCACCGGCTTCTTTGTCATTCACCCTCGCCGGATCCCCGACGTCCTGCTGCAGGCCGATGGTGTACTCCATCGCCTGTCGCAAGTCCGCCGCTCCAATGTCCCGCATGAAATCTTCAGTCACAACATCCACCGAAATGGGCAGCTCCTTGATCGGAATGTTATAGCGGGTGCCCGACGTCGTGTTGGCCGCGCGATAACCATCGTCCTCCTCCGCCTTGACCTCGAAGACGTCCAGCGTCAGCTCAGGCTCCAAGGGCGGAGGCCGCGATGGCGTCACCGACTGGCCGGCCCCTTCCGCTGTGCCCAAGACCAATCCCATAAGAAGAGAGAGGATTCGGAAGCAGGGTGTGGCGATGGGATTGGTGAGGGACGCGTCTCTGGAGAGGGGGTACCGACAGGTCATGGGTGTCGCAGGTTCGGGGTGAGGCTCACTACTCCACAGGGGCATGGAGTCGACGCTCGCATGGTCAGGGATTCGTCACCGGGCGTCAGTCTCGCACAATCCTACCTGTAGTACGCGAGTCCATTTTGTTGTGCGATCGATCCTCGCATGACCCCGTATCGTTCCCCACGAATATACTCCGCAGTCTCGCCAATCCCATCGTTCTACAGTTAGGAGGAAGGCAGTTTGCAAGTCGCGCTCGCCATCCGCCCACTCCGCTCACGTCGCTGCAACCTGGATGGGCACCTCCTCGCCGGCCTCTCCGTTCCGCAGCCTGACCCCACGATCCAGACCCATCCCTATGCGTTGTCTCCTTTCCTTCGTTGTTGTGATGTTCATGTCACGACTCTGGGCGGCTCCTTCCATGGAGGCCCGCGTGGCCAACGGGCCCTTCACGCTCATCTCTCACCGTATCTATCAAGGACCGTTGCGTGGATTTCACGCGACCCCGTTTCCGCTCATGGCCGGCCCCGGAGTCGCTGACGTTGAGGTGCGTGGCACCGGCCGGGATGTTCGGAATGTCCGCCTGATCGCGGTTGTGCGCAATCTGCTGCGAAGCGACGCACCGGTTGAGACGCAGTCAGAGCCCCACACCCTGACTTCAGGAACAACCCAGCAGCTTTCAGTGACATTCGCCGTACCGGCGGCCGCCGGCTATGGACTCGAGGTGTTCGTTGAAGATATTCAGTCCGGCACGCGCTCGTCTTTGTTTCACCACGACGGGGCGACCCCTCGGGGCCCGGCTATGCCCATCGGCGATGCCACCCAGATCAAACCCATGGAAGGTTTGACAACACCTCCCGACGTGAGCATCGCCTTTCCGCCTCATCCGCGGGGTGTCGAACATGCGCGCACCTTCGAGCAGCGAGGCGCCGCTGCCGCCATCGCCTCCCTCTGCCGGGAGTTCGCACGAGTCGTTCACCTCGACGCTCCCGGACTCGAGGAGTTCCGTCGCCGCTATCTCGAGGAGGACTACGCCGGCGCTCTCGACGCGTATCGCAGCTATTTTTTCGCCAAGCTCAAATCACCGGAGAGCTTCGGCTGCCCCACCCAGAATCTTCTCTTTCACTTCGCGCACGGACGTTCCCGCGAGCAGCTCCTCAAGCGGCCCGATCCCGGGGTGGTCGCACTCAATCTCGACGGCGTGACCGTTTCTCAGGTGGAGCTTCCCGATCTGGATGGCACCAGTGGCAAGAAGGTCACGGTGGGAGCGCGAGTCGGCCCCCCCGGGCAAGTCTGGTGGGCTCCGGTGTCCAATCCCCTGCCTCCGGGCGAGGCATTCGACATGTTCTCCGGTCGAACCGCCCGCTCCTCCCCATTCTGGCGCTCGACCGAGGGTCGCGAACTCTATCTCCGGCTGGAGGTGGCTCGTTCACTTCGTTACCTTCCCCATCTGGGCAGCGGCTGGAGCACGGGAGGGTTGTTCTATCCGTTGCTCGGATCGTATGTCACCGGAGGCCCGCGTGAACACCTGGCACGCTGGTGCCAGTACTTCGATGACTACGCCCTGCACGCGACGGACGACTACGAGGCGGCTCCCCTGCACCTGCGCATCACCACCGAACTGGAGACGCAGCAGCTCCAGTCGATGCTCATGATACTCCGGCTGACGCTCGACTCGCGGCCGGAGCTGGCCCGGGATTTTCCCTCCACCACCCTGGCCCGCCTTGTGATGGTGCTGGCCCGAGACTACCTGCCTCATCTGATCCGCGCACGCCGCGCCGAGATGGCAAATTGGGGCATCATGGGAATCTCCTATGGCATTCAGGTGGCCGAATTTTTCCCCGAGTTGAAGGCCTTCGACTACTGGAAACGAGAACTCTGGCGGCTCTGGCGCTACAACATGGTGCAGCACCGCACACTCGATGGAGAGACTTTCGAGTCCTTTGACGCCGGGCACAAGGGCATCGACGTCGAATACGCGTGGTACGCACTACCGTACATTTCGCTTCCTGCCGATGCGCACCCACTGACCGCCCACTCGTTTTGGGATCACCAGCGCACGATGCAGCGCGCGCTTCTCGGTCACCTTTCTCCCCGTGGAAACTACTGGCCGGGGAATCTCCGCGTCTGGGACAAGAGTTGGGCCGCATCGGTGCCGACCGCGGCGGAGCACCTCAAAGGCTACCTGGGCGGCCACTGGCTGAAGTATCGGATTCTTGATGACGTACGCCAAGAACCGGAGGCCGCGTGGCGCATCAATCACCTGCTCGGGCGACCGGACCCGGCCGGTCGGAACCCTCCCCCACGTTCCAATCTCATGCCCTACGCGGCGACCGCCTACCTGCGGGACCGCTGGACTCCCGATTCGCCATTTATTGCGATCCGTTTGTTTCAGGATCACAGCCAAACCCATCCCCTTGCCTCCAACTTTTCACTCTTCGCGGGCGACCGCTCCGTGCTTTCGGGCACGCCGGTGCTGGTGGATCGGAAGCCGCCGAATACGGTCCTGCGTCTGAACAAGGTTCCCACCGGCGGAAAAGTCGACTTTTCCGGACAGGCCGGCCGGCAGGTCGTGCCCACGCGGATGCACACGTCCGATCAGTTTGACCTGGTCGAGAGCCGTTTCGATTCGCCCTACAGTCACTACGCCTACACGGACTTGCTGCTGCCGGTGGACAGCGACGCCGTCGGCCACCGGCATGTCGGCGGACGCGACACCCGAGCGTCCATTCCGTCCGTGGACGGCCCCTCGGTGCTCCGCAAATCCATCTACGTGCCCGGCGAGGAAATCTTCATCGTTCAGGACGCGATCAGCGCCACCTCCGGCAGCCCTCGATCATTCGCACTGGCGCTGGCTTTCCCAGAGGAGTCCAAGGTGGAGGTCGGCCCGGACCGACGTTCCCTCATGTCTGTCGCCGCCGACCGACCCAATGTGGCCGTGCACTTCTTTGGACGCGCGGTCGAATTCGGCGGGCCGATCTCCCGGGACGGCAGTCGGTTCCAGCCGATGGATCAACAGGAGTCCGGCAAACCAAAGCGAATCTCCGCGACCTGGTCAGGCCACGCTCCGCAATCGGCCGTCACGACCTTTGCGTTTCTCCCACCAACTGCTCCCAACGCTTCCACCGCGGACGCCGGACTTCGCGACATTCACGAACTCCCAAGCCCGCGCGGTCAGACTCGAATCGCTGCCACGACTCGGAGGGGCTCCTCCTTCTGGCTGGATGCCAGCTCCGGCTCACCTCAGCCACTCGAGGCGGGACCGGTCAGGGCCGACGCAGAATTGCTACTGGTAATCAAGCGAGGGGAATCCCTGCACGGCATGGTCCTGGGTGCTTCGCACGTGCGTCACGGCACCTTTGCACCCGCTTTGCCGGGACCCGACTTTGAATTCGTGGTCGATCCCCGCGGAGATTGGACAACAACGGCCATCCATCGTCCGATCGACACGGTGAAAATCCTGCCCGAACAAACCTGCTTCACCAAATCGCTGACGGTATCGCTGCAACCTCCTCCCGGCACGGACAAAGTGGAACTGCGGTACACCACCGATGGCAGCGATCCAACCCTTTCGTCCCCGCTCTACACCGGGCCAATCACCCTCGACACAACCACGCTGATCAAGGTTCGCCCGTTGCGCCAGGGTCTGACCGAACTTCCGATGGACGCGGCCGGTCCGTCCGCCGGCAAGACCGTGTCTGCACTGTTTCTGCGACAAGATCCCCTGCCCGCGATTTCCACACCGACGGCGGCCGCGCCCGGTTTGCGCGCCAGCTACTATGAAGGCCCCTGGATGGAGCTGTTCACCTACGCCGGTTCGCCTGACGTACTGACACCCCGGCGCACCACCTCGGCAGCTTCGCTGCTCGATCCGGCCGGTTTGAGCGGGCTTCGAACCACCGATGGAGCCTATGCCGTCGTCTACGAGGGGACACTCTCGGTGCCCTCGACTGGAGTCTACACCTTCCACGCGCCGGAACACCTTTATACCGCCACCCTGGACGCGGGCTTTGACCTCCGGGTTTTCATCGACGAGCATGAGTGGATGCCCAATCCCGACCTGCATGCCGAGAATGCGTGGAGTGTGGCGCTCGCCGCCGGTCCGCACCGACTCCGCGTCGCCTATGTTGACTACCGTCAACGTCCCTTTCGTAACGAGTATTGGATGGCTTGGTGGCCTGGTCAGATCTGGCAAGGCACACCCACGCTGGACCTATCCGGACCCGGTCACCCGCGGCAACCCATCCCCGACTCGTGGCTTCACCACTGACGCGGAGCGAGCCGCGCCTCGCCTCGGAACTTCCTCGCACCCTGCTTGCCGTCGCCTTGACGGTCTTGGCCACAATCCGCGCCCACGCGGAGCCGGACCTCGATGCCGGCTGGACTGCCATCACTTCACTCGACTTCCCATCGGCGGCGGCGCGCTTCGAACGGGAGAGGGCCGGAGAACTCGCGCCTGGCGAGGCAACGTACGGGTACGCTCTCGCTCTTCTCAATCTCCAGCCACGGAGCGAAGCACGCTGGCGCGAGGCCGCAGGCTTGCTTGAACGGGTGGCCGCCTCCGGCTCGGACGATCATCTGCGCGCCGGCGCGCTGTACTGGCTGGCGCGGGGGGCCGAATGGCACGGCACCCGCCCCGACACGGCACTGGCGGAACGCTACCTTGTCACTCTGCTGGACCGCTACCCCGACGATCTCTTTGCGGAACTCGGGATCAGCAAACTGCTCATGCTTCGGGTCGGTCGTGCCACCACCGAGGTTGCCCGCTTGCAGGAAATTCTGAATCTGGAAGGTCGAGTGAAAACGCTTCGCTCCTCCGCGGCCCGACGCTCCTTCCACCTCGCGGCCGGAGCCCTTTGCCTCTACGGGCGGCTTTCGGAGTCAGAAGCTCTGCGCCACCTTCAAGCTGCGCGAACCGAGGGCATCGCAGCACGCGAAGTGTTGGGCGATACCTTGGCACAGATCGCCTACTTCGCGCATCGCCTCGGACACCGGGAACTGGCGGAGTCGACCATGCAGGAGTTTGCCGAGGGGTTCCCGCGTGACCCCCGCAATAGTTACTTGCGTCACCTTCGGGAGTCCTCGCGATGACGTCACAGGTTTCCGGATTTACCGAAGTGCGGAAAATTCGCCCCCCCCAGCGATCACGCCGATCGCGGCCGAGTGCGCTTGCCCGGATCGCCGTCATGCTCCTCGTGATTGGTTCCGGACCGGCGAGCCAGGCTGTATCAGAAATGACCTTGCGCCTCGCGGTGGTGCAAACCCATCCACGCGTGCACGAGGCGTACGATCAGGTGGCCCGCGCCTATGAAGCGATTCATCCCGGCATCCAGCTCGTTCAAATCTCTGTTCCGGAACGCCTCTATACCGCGTGGCTGACCACCCAGCTCGTCGGTGGAACCGCTCCGGAAATTGTGGAGGCCCTCGGTGCGCGACCCAACGACGAGCAGGCGGCTCGCTCATTTGTGGCGCTCACCCATGAAATGCGTCAGCCCAACCCGTACAATCAGGGGACGCTTCTTGAAAAGCTACCCTGGCGCGACACCTTTGTCGACGGATTGAGCGAGTTCCCCGCGTTCCGCGCCGTGCTGATGGATGTTTATGGCGTTTCGTCGACAATCGTCACGCACCGCCTCCTCTACAATCGGCCGCTGCTCGAACGCGTCACCGGCTCGCCCGATCCACCGCGCACCATGACGGAACTCCTGCGGCTGATTCCGCTCGTTGAGGCGTTCAACGCTCAACAGCCGCAACGCGTGGTGGGAATCGCCGCCGCCCGCGAGACGAGTCGCCCCCTGCTCGACGGGATCCTCACCACGCAAACGCAACGGCTTGCTCTGGCGACCGACCCGATCAGCACCCTGCGACCCTATGTGAGAAACCAGATCGTCGGGCTCTATCGGGGTGACTGGACTCTGGATGACGAGTCCGTGCGCCGCGGGCTGAATCTCGTGCGGGAGGCGTCGCGCCTCTTTCAGCCCGGCTTCGAGCAGGCGCGCAGCGACGACGCCTTGTTTTACTTCCTTCAGGGTCGTGCGCTTGCGCTGGTAACCTCCTCCATCGTCGCCGAAGGCGTCAAGACCGGCGTTCGGTTCCCGGTGGTGGTCGGCACCTGGCCGTGGCCTGACAGCGATCCAACTGGCAAGTACACAGTCGGCCCGGTTGCCGAAATGACCAGCGGCGCCAAGGTCCTCCACCTCCTGCGCACCGAGGCCGGACTTCAGGCCCAGGCGCTCGACTTTCTCCGATTCCTCTCCTCCCTGCCCGGACAAACGCGTTTCGTGCAATCCTGCGAACTGCTGCCTGCCGTGCTCGAGGTTCCCGTGCAATCCGTCATGGCGCCCTTCCAGCCGCTGCCGGGCGTGATGCCTTATCCAGGGCTGCACCCGACCCCGGCCGCCCTGCCGCTGTGTGACTACCTGTGGAACAAGTGCCTCGACGGACTGACCGGTCCGACCGGATCCGTCGACAAATTCCTGGGCCGGCTGAAGCCTGAGATCACTGGCGTGGTTCGCATGGAGATCGATCGCGCACAACGCGACACCCGCGTCAACGCCGCCCGGCAGGATGCAACCCTGGCCGCCCTGGAAATCCTCGAGCGCCGACAGCCATCGCGCCGGGAAAAGCGGAGCAAATTCGACGAACTGCTCGAGTACCAGACTCAACGGGAGACCATCAGCGCCTACTGGAAGGCATCGCTGGCCATTCCATCGCCACCCTAGCCGGCCCTGAAGGGCGGCGGAGCCCCCCCCACGTGCGAGCGCCCCGGCATGAGGGTCTTCCGTCACGTTCTACAGGTAGGATTTCCGCCCCTTTATTGTCCAGACCGGCTGGCGCATCGTGTCGTGCCTTCCCCTGTGACCTCCACGACGACCCTTCGCGGCCGCCCATGATCCAAACCGCCCACCGTCGCACCGCGCCCATTGCCCTGCTGGTGATGAATACTCGCTTTCGCTCGGACGTCTACTGCCACGATGTGAGGCACGCTTTGGATACTCTCGTTCACTGGGCTGGACCGGATCAGACGGTCGACTCGCTTCAAGGCCGGCTTTCCCTGCTGCGGGACGTTGAGCTGCTCTTCACCGGCTGGGGCGCTCCCGTGCTTGACCGTAACCTGCTCGACGCCGCCCCTGGCCTGCGCGCCGTCTTCTACGGGGGCGGATCCATTCGCCATGTGGTGACGCCGGAGTTTTGGGACCGCGAGATCACGATTACCAGCGCCTATGGTATGAATGCCCGGCCCGTCGCCGCGTACACGGTCGGAGCGATTCTTCTCAGCCTAAAGTGCTTCTGGCAGCATGTGCGGTGGGAACAACCGGCGGCTGGCATCTCGCCACCGGTCCGTCCCGCCGGCACTTTTCGCTCCACCGTCGGGCTCGTCTCCATGAGTCAGACCGGGAGACGCGTGGCCCAGCTGATGGAACCTCACGAACTGACGGTTCTGGTCTTCGATCCCTATCTGACACATCTCGAAGCAGCCGATCTCGGCGTCAGCAAGGTCTCACTCGAAGTTCTGTTTGCCCGGAGCGACGTGGTTTCGCTGCACGCTCCGCTGCTGCCGGAGACGGCAAACCTCATCACGGGCAATCTCGTCCGTGCCATGAAACCGGGCGCAACTCTCATTAACACCGCCCGGGGCGGCCTGATTCGCGAAGCGGAGTTGCACGCCGCCCTCTCCGAGCGACTGGATCTCACGGCCGTGCTCGATGTCGTGGTTCAGGAGCCGCCCGACGCCGAGTCGCCCTTGTTTCGGCTTCCCAATGTGATTTATACTCCCCACATCGCCGGCTCTCAGGGCAAGGAGTGTCAACGGCTTGGTCATTGCATGGTCGACGAACTCCGGCGCTACCTGATGGGTGAGCCCATGCAGTGGACCATCGACCAGGAGAAACTGGCCATCCTGGCCTGACCCGCAACGACCACACAGCTTCAACTCGGGGCGATGGCCTGGAGTGGCAACGGTAGAACCACCTGCCACCCCGACATCGCTCGGCCTTCCCCGAGCGACGATGAGTGAACTGAACGACCAGCAAATCGACGACTTCCAACCAAGCGAAGGGAGTGACGGATAAAAGCTTGCGAAGCCGCGGGCCGACGGCTGGCTGTTGTGAAAACGCTCCCACTTTCAGGAGGGCGAAATCCACATCTCTCCGGATCGATGGTTTCCGACGTGTCCTTCCCCTGCTCCGAGCCCCTCGGACCGAAGTTCCCGATCACTTCTCTTCCCGCTTCTCGCTAGGCCCCCGGCACCGACACTCATGGCACTGCCTTTATCACGCGAGAGAGTAGGGCGCGAATGGAAACTTTACCTGTTCGTTCTGCCATCGCTCGTCCTGGTCTTGACGTTCTCCTATTTCCCGGCGGCGAGTGCGGTGTATCACGGTTTTTTCGACTGGCAGGGGGGAGACTCGAAGCAGTGGGTGGGATGGGACAACTTCAAACGGGCCTTGGGCGATCCCGTCCTGCGGGACTCGTTCAAGACCGTGGCCCTGCTGATGGTCTTCAACCTCTTCAAGATGATCCCTTCGATCCTCATCGCCGTGATGATCCACCGCCTGAAGAGCGATCGCTGGCAGTACCTCTACCGGGTATTGTTGGTGATCCCCATGATCGTTCCGAGCCTTGTCACCTTGTTCATCTGGAAGCTTTTCTTCGACCCCAATCTCGGCGTGCTCAACCAGGTGCTCGATGCCACGGGATTCAAGAGCCTGCTTGTGAGCCTGGATCACGTCTTCGGCTGGGAAGTCTTTCACGAGCAAATACCCATCGGATGGCTCTCGCAACCTGAGTTGGTCCTACCCGCACTCTTCATCTGGGGTTTCCCCTGGATCGGCGCAGTCGGAGTGCTCATCTTCCTCGCCGGCCTGCAGTCGATCGGTCAGGAAATCTACGAAGCGGCCGAACTCGACGGGGTCGGTCCGTTCAAGAAGTTCCTCTACATCGAGCTGCCGCTCATCCTCACCCAGGTCCGGCTTTCGCTGGTGCTGCTCGTGATCGGAACGCTTCAGGGTTACGGCTTGCAGTTGCTGCTGCTCGGCGACTCGGGAGGGCCCGGGGCTCGCGGCATGGTGCCCGGGCTGTGGATGTATAACCGGGCGTTCATCGCCGGCGAGTTTGGGTACGCCTGCGCCATCGGTATGCTCCTCTTTCTGTTCATCCTCGCCCTCACCTACGTCAACCACCGCTACGTTCGCGTCGAAAAATGAGCCACGCACCGGTCGCCGTCGTCGGTTCCCGTATATCCAGAGACTGGTCGAAGCACGTGGTCATTCTCTGCTTTCTCGTCATCGAGCTGTTTCCGCTCTACATGATGCTGCAAGTCTCCCTGAAGGACAATTCACAGTTCACCCAGAGCCCCTGGTTTCCCAGTCCTCCTTGCACTGTGACCGAAGTCGTGCACGAACCAGGCGTGGCGGATCGTGAAACGAGCCGGATCGCCACCTGGCGGGAGACACTGGGAGGGGTCCGGCCCTCCAGCCCCGCAGTGATCGCGGTCTCCAAGCATTTCGACGTTGCCCACTACCACCACCGCAACTGGATCTTCGGCCTCAAACTGATCGGACCGTACATCGCAAACACCGTGTTCGTTGCCGTGACGGGTACGATCGGCACGATTTTTTTCGCGATCCTGGGCGCGTATTTTTTCGCTCGTTACAAAATGCCCTTCAGCGGCGTGCTCTGGTCGGCGTTCCTTGTCATCATGCTGCTGCCCAGCGTAGCCAATATCGTGCCGCTTTTCACCCTGTTGAAGGAGCTTTCGCTGCTGAACACACTTTGGGCGTTGATCATCGTCGG
>JAEUGZ010000218.1 GCA_016794725.1 Opitutaceae bacterium
CAACCGACCGTGGATCCACGGGTTGCTCCTGCGGTGCGGCGGTGAGGGGGTATTGAACGGTCGATGTTCTGAGCGCTGCGATCCACCCAAAAAACACGACAAGGGACTGATCCCGTTGTTGCTGTCGGCGGTCTCGCTGAACACAGCACCGGCCGGTCCCGCCTCCGTTGTCCGAGTACTTTATGCGCCGCCAATCCCCGCGGGGTCGGCGACACCACCTCCAACTGAAGCCTTCCTTGGATCGCGCCTACAATGAGGCGCACGCGCTGGACGCGAGGCCCGGCGCTACGGGGCCGGTGCCGCGGCGGCGAGTTGTTTCTCCAACTCGCGGTAGTCCGTTTTGCCCGTTCCGAGCTTGGGGATGGAGGCGACGACCTTGATTTCGCGGGGCATGGCCAGATTGGGAAGTCCCTTGGCGCGGAGGGCGGCGCGCACCTCGTCGAGGGTGAGTCGCGTTTCATTGGTGATGGCGACGAGTTTTTCTCCCTTGTCCTCGTCGGGACGCGAAACGACCGCGACCTGGCACCGCAGACCGTGCTGAGGAAACGCGCCTCCGAGGGCGTCCTCGACTGCGGTGAGGCTGATCATCTCGCCACTGATCTTGGCGAAGCGTTTCAGCCGGCCTTGGATTTTGATGAAGCGCTGCTCGTCGACCGTGACGATGTCGCCGGTGTCGTACCACCCGTCGAGCGCCTTGAACTTGGCGTTGGCGTCCTCGTTGAGGTAGCCCTTCATGACATTGGGACCCCGGACGAGCAGACGTCCCCCGGTGGTGACGCCCTCGATCGGCGTGAGCTGGTACTCCATGCCCGGCATGAGCCGTCCGGCCGAACCGTGACGCGGCGCAAGCGGGGTGTTCACGCTGATGACCGGACTGCACTCCGTGGCACCGTAGCCCTCGAGGATGCGGATGCCGAAACGCTGCGCCCACAGTGCCGACGTGGCCTCCTGGATCTTTTCCGCGCCGGCGAACAGGTAGCGCAGCGACCGGAAGTCGTAGGCGTGCGCGCGACGGGCGTAGAGGTTGAGAAACGTATTCGTCGCCAGGAGCACCGTGCTGTTCTGCAGGTATGCCACCATCGGCACGATGCGGTAGTGCAGGGGCGACGGGTAGAGAAAGGTCGAGAAGCCGCGCAGCAGGGGAAGCAGCAGACCGGCGGTGAGCCCGAAGCTGTGAAAGAGCGGCAGCGCGTTGAACATGCGGTCGTGGTCCTGCAGATCGCTGATCGCGAGCAACTGGCCGACATTGGCGAGCAGGTTGGCGTGACTCAGTTCGACGCCCTTGGGCACGCCCTCCGAGCCGCTGGTGAACAGCACTACCGCGGTCGCCTGCGGGTCGGAGACGGGGGGGCGCGGCAGGCGGATCAGTCGCAACAGGGCGGCGGTGCGTGCGCCGGAACCAATCGTTTTGCGAACGTCTTCGAGGTAGATCAGGTTTAGGCCGGCTTCGATCAGCGGCTCGACCTTGAGGCGCGCTTTTTCGATGAACGTCCGGGACGTGAGGATGTGCGTCAGGCCGGCCAGCCGCGCGCAGGCCAGCATGATGGCGGGACCGGTCGTGTAGTTGAGGATGGCGGGTACCTTGCCGAGCGACCAGAGGGCGTAGAGTGTCACCGGCACGGAATTGACATTGGGCAAGAGCACGCCGACCCGCACCGAGTCGGCCGGCAGGAGGGTGCTGAAGCGCCGACTGAGCAGGGCGGCACCCAGGTTCAGGCGGCGGTAGGTCAGGGCTCCGGTGATGTCCTCGAGCACGACGTGACCCGGGCGCAGGGCGGCGGTGGTTCGGATCGCCTCGGCCAGCGTCCGCGGACCCATGGCCAGATCGGTTGCGAAGTGCTGGTCGATCATGCGATCGCGGACCCATTCCGTCAGCCGGTCGCGGGCCTCGGCGGTGCTGGCGCCCTCGACCTTGGGCGGGGTGAGGACCGGGCTGAAGTGCAGCGAGACGCGCGGGAACCAGCGCTTGTCGTCCCGGTTGCGCGAAAACGGCAGCCGGTGGGCGCCGCGCAGGTAGGCGGTGATGACCCGCGCGCCGGTCTTGTGCAGCAGGAACCCGGTTCCGTCGAACAGCTTCATCAACGAGCCCGTGTCGGAGATCCTGCCCTCCGGAAACAGCACGAGCCTCCCGCCGCCCTGCAAGTACTCGGCCATGTGTTTGGCGGCGTAGGGAGAAAGCGGATCGACCGGAAAGGTGCGGCGGTTGTCCATGATCCATTGATGCAAAGGCGATGCCTTGGCGGTCGTGGACGAAGTGACAAAGCGCCAGTCACCGTCGAGACAGGCGCCGAGGAACAGCCAGTCGAACCAGGAGACGTGGTTCGGCAGCAGCAGGACCGGGCCCGGGGTGGACAGGACCTCGGTGCCGTGGGCGCGAAATCGAAACAGGATCCGCAGCAGGAGACGAAGGAGCAGCAGCATGGTGGCGTGGGAACAGGTGCGACGTGTAACGAAGAGTATACCGGGAAACCGGAAAGCGTGCTTATTGATAAACTTGATGACACCCATTCCGGGAGTCGATGCCCTATCGTCCCCGGCAACGGGAGGCAGGGGGCGCCGACGCTGTTGCCTTGCCGCGGCGGCGGAGTGAGAGTCGGGCCCTGGCGATGAACCTCCACCACCTTGAGCTTTTCTACTACGTGGCCCGCCATGGCGGAATCAGCGCGGCGGTCCGGCACATGCCGTACGGTGTGCAGCAACCGGCGGTCAGCAGCCAGATCAAGCTGCTGGAAGAGGACCTGGGTGTGAGGCTCTTCGAGCGCCAGCCCTTCGCGCTGACGGAGGAGGGACAAATCCTCTGGGCGTGCGTTCAGCCTTTCTTTGATAGCCTCGCGCCGGTGCGCGCCCAGCTGAGGCAGCGCGGTTCGCCGCAGCTTCGCATCGGGGCGGCGGAAGTCGTGTTGCGCAACCATCTGCCCCGGGTTATGCAGCAGGTCAGGCGGGCGCAACCGGGACTGCGCCTGACCCTTCGTTCCGGACTGCAACCGGAGCTGGAGGCTGCTTTGCGCAACCGCGAAATCGACCTGGCGGTGGTGCCGGTGCGGGGTCGCCTACCGGCCCGGGTGCACAGCCGGAGCCTGCTCTCGCTTCCCCTGGTACTCCTGGTTCCGACGACACTCCGGGTGCGGTCGGCGTCGGAACTGCTGGCCCGGGGAAGAAACCGCGAGGCGTTGATCTGTCTGCCGGCGTCCGAGACCGTCTGCCGGTTGTTTCAAAAGGGATTGAAACGTCGCGGCGTCGAGTGGACGCCCTCGGTGGAGGTGGCGTCGATGAGCCTGATCACGCGGTATGTGGCCGATGGTTACGGCGTGGGACTGAGCCTGCTCGAACCGGAGGTGGTCAAGCATCCCAAGGTGCGTGTGCTGCCGCTGGAGGGATTCGACGAGGTGGAGGTGATGGCGCTCTGGCTCGGGCGTCCGAGTCCCCTCGTGCAGGTGGTGCTCGACGAGATCGATCGCTACGTCGCGCAGCACTGGCCCGACCCGGCGGCCTGAGGCAAAACTGCAGTTGAACCACGAAGCCCGCAGTCGCGCATGCGCGGCAACTTAAGCGCGATTAGAGATCACTGTCGGGTGGAGGTGGGGTCGCCGACCCCGCGGGGATTGGCGTCGCGTGAAAAAATCGGACCACGGAGGCGGGACCGGTCGGTCCCGTCGCGGCCTCACCGAGGCCACCTCCACCAGAACCGCTGCAATTTCTCACGTCCGGTCCTTAAGCTGACGCGTATGCGCAGTCGCGGGACGAATTTACACGAATGAAATCAGGCAGCGAGAGTTACGACGGATTGGTTCACTTTTGGGTGAGATAAATTCAGGTGCTCGACTCCTCGTATCTCACTCCGGATTCGTGTCCAATCGTTTCAGTTCGTGGTTTCTCGTCTGCATGGTTGCAGCTAAGTCAGGGCTGGCGCGGCGGACGGCGCGCGGCGTCGCCTCAATCGTGCCCCGAGTTCAGCGGACCACGCGGGGGTCGGTCTTGATGAGATGAACCACCTGACCCTCGGTCTTTTTGGCGGCGGCGAACTCGCGTCCCAGACGATTGTTCGAGCGGTCGCGGTCGCTCTCCTGGGGGGTGTTGGCTGAACCGATCTCGTGGGCTTCGGTGACTGCTTCGGCGAACTCGGGGCCGTAAGTGCGGGCCAGCCAGTAGCTCCAGAGCACGTGGCGCGTGGGATCTTCGCGGTAGCCGGGATCAGTGGCGGCGAGCCGTTGAGCATTGCGTTCGGCGTAGTCCTTGATGCGGAGGAGCACGGGAGCCTTGATCGGGTGGCGCGAAATGAGGTCCTTCTCCGCGGCGGTCAACGGTCGGTAGTAGCGGCCGGACAGCACGTCGAGGTCCGTCCGCTTGATGCGCAGCTGAGTTTGCCCGTCCTGGCGCAGGGTCTCGATCCGCACCATCATCGGGATGCCCCGGAGACGGAAGTGCAGGCGCGCCGAGAGTTCGAGTGGGCGAGGGGACGATCCTTCAGTGAGCAACAGGCGGACGGCACTGATCTCCGCCTTGGCGACCGCGCGCAGATTGGATGAAAAGGGGATGTCGGGGATCATGACCCGTCCGTTGTCGATCCGGTCAAGCGGCACGTCGAGATCATCGCCTCCGAAGGGCACGTCTTCCGGTGCCGAGAGACTCACGGAACCATCAATGCGTATGCCCTCGATACGAAGTTCCGCCCGCCACGGCCAGAGCCCTGACAGGCGGGCGGTGACCTGGGTGGCGCGCACCCGCACGGACTTGGGTTGCGGCTGACGTCGGCTCGGCGGCGGTACGGCCTCCGCCGCGATCGGCGCCCAGCTCAGTGTCATCCAGGGGATGACACTCGCTTCGGTGAACTCCACCCGGCGAAGCTCGCCGTTGCCCCGTTGGGTGGCCTCGATCAGGGCGGGCAGGCGCGAGCGCGTCACCCGGGCCAGTGCCCAGCCGCCGGCCAGGTAGACTCCACCCAGCAACAACCCCGCACCGATCCCGGCGGCGAGGAGGAGGAGGGACCAGCGGCGGCGCATGGCGGAGCAGGAAGGCCGACCGGCCTCCGGCCGTCAACGCCGGGTGTATGACGGTCGGCGGCGGTCCTCGTCCCGGTTTTGCCGGACGTCGCGTCCGGCTACGGTGTCATCCGCGGGATGACACTGGATCCGCACGAGGGCCGGGCGGCTTTGGGCGCGGTCAGCGACCGTACAGTTCGCCGAGGGAGCGGAGGTAGGTGGCGGTCGAGCCGGACAGGCGGTCGAGCTGGGGGGCCCGGTAGCGCCACTGCCAGTTGCCCTCGGCCCTGCCCGGGGTGTTGAGCCGGGCTTTGGAGTCGAGGCTGAGCAGGTCCTGGAAAGGGAAGACCGTGAGCCGGCTGACCGACTGGTAGCCGGCGCGGATGAAGTCCCACCCCAGTTCCTCGCCGCTGACGCGCAGGTACCGCCGGGCGTGGTCGCGTTCCTTTTCCGAGGCGGTGGCGTACCAGCCGAGGGTGGTGTCGTTATCGTGGGTGCCTGGATACACCACCGAGTTGGCGGTGAGGTTGTGCGGCAGGTAGAGGTTCTTGCTGTCGCCTCCGAAGGCGAATTGCAGGATCGTCATGCCGGGCAGGCCCGTTTGCTCGCGCAGCCGGACCACGGTCGGGGTCAGGTCGCCGAGGTCCTCGGCGATGATGCGGGCGTCCGGGAAAGTCTGCCGCACGATGCGGAAGAACTCGAGCCCCGGGCCGGGCATCCAGGCGCCGACCTTGGCGGTGGCGGCTGGGTAGGGAATACGCCAATACTCGTCGAAGGCGCGGAAGTGGTCGATGCGCACCACGTCGTGCAGGGCGAACGAGGCGCGCAGCCGCTGCAGCCACCAGGCGTAGCCGTCGCCGGCGTGCACGGACCACCGGTAGAGCGGATTGCCCCAGAGCTGGCCGTCGGCCGAGAAGTAGTCGGGTGGCACGCCGGCGACGGCGAGGGGACGGCTGGTCTTCTCGTCGATCTCGAAGAGGTGCGGTGCGGCCCAGACATCGGCGCTGTCGAGGGCGACGAAGATGGGAATGTCACCGACGATCGAGATGCCGCGTTTCGCCGCGGACGCCCGCACCCGGGCCCACTGCCCGAAGAAGAGGTACTGGTAGAAGGCGTGGGCGTCGATTTTGGCGGCGAGGGTCTTGCGCAGCGTGGACTTTTGCGATGCGGGGTAGGAGCGCGTCTCGTCCGGCCAGTCCCACCAGGGCTTGCCATTGTAGTGGTCCTTGAACGCGCGGAATGTGGCGTAAGGGACCAGCCACTCCGCATGCTGCACCTTGAAGGCATCAAAGTCGCCATAGGGCAGGGTGATGCGACCCTTGCTGAACCGCTCGTAGGCCTTGGCCAGCAACGGCCACTTCAGGGAATAGAGCGCGCCGAAATCGACGCGGTCGGAATTCAGGAACAGCAGCGGTCCCAGGGCTTCCTGGGGCAGAAGTCCGTGACGACACAGCGCGTGCAGGTCGATCAGGTACGGGTTGCCGGCGAAGGCCGAAAAACACTGGTAGGGCGAATCCCCGTAGCCCGTCGGCCCGAGCGGGCAGATTTGCCAGGTGCGCAGGCCGGCCTCCTTGAGAAAGTCGAGAAACCGGTCGACGGCGCCGTCGAAGGTGCCAATGCCTTGTTCACCCGGGAGTGACGTCGGATGCAGCAGCACGCCGGCGGAACGCTCGGTCAACCAAGAGAACAAGGGCGTCCCGGTGGCGGCGGGAGCGACGGAGGAAGGAGGCATGACGCGAGCCTCAGGGAAGGCCGGGTCGCGGGCAATCCCGATGACGCCTGCCCTTCAGCCGGGGCAGGTGGACTGACGATGGAAGTTGTTTTTGGTGTGAGACTTGTATCCTGCCGCCTCTATTCGCAGCGCAGGGCGATGAGGGGGTTCACCCGGGTGGCGCGGCGGGCGGGAATGTAGCAGGCGAGCAGAGCGATTCCCGCGAGCAGGAAAGCCACCCCCAGCAGTGTCAGCGGGTCGCGATCGCCCACGCCGACGAGCAGCGAGGCGAGCAGCCCGGTGAGGGAGAATGCGCCCGCGACACCGATGAGCAGACCGAGGGTGACGTCGGTGAGGCCGGCCCGGAGCACCAGCTTCAGGATTGAGGCCTGGGTGGCGCCGAGAGCCGCGCGGATACCCATTTCGCGGGTGCGCTGTTCGACACCGTACGAGACCACGCCGTAGATGCCGATGGCGGCGAGCAGGAGTGCGACGCTGGCGAAGATGCCGAGCAGGTAGGTGCGCAGCCGATTGTCGCCCATGGATTCGTCCCGGAGTTGATCGAGGGGTTTCATTTCCGGCAGCGTCTGGTCCTTATTGACCGCGAGCACCGCCTTGCGGATGGACTGCTGCAGGAGAACCGGGTCCATCGCTGCCCGCACGACCAGGTTCTGACCCGTTTGCGGGCTTTGCGAGGTGGTCACGTACATGCCCGGACTTGGCTCGCGGGCGTCGAGACGGTCCACCCGTTCGTCGGCGATGATGCCGACAATTTCCCAGGGGATGTCGGGGCCGAGGCCGGTTTTGCCATAAAAAATCTCCTCCACCATGATCCGTTTCCCGATCGGTTCCTCCCCGGGGAAGTACCGTTTGGCCATGGCTTCGTTGATGACCGCGACCGGTGGCGAACCCTTCACATCGCGCTCGGTCAGCCCGCGCCCTTTCGTCACCCGGATACCGAGCGTCTGGAAGTAGGAGGGACTGATCATCTTGAAGAAACACGCGCGGCGGCCGGCGCGATCCGAAACCTCCTGGTCGGCCCGATGGAAGGGCATGCCGTAGCCCCAGCCGCTGAGCGGCAGCGCGGAGGTCACCGCGACGTCCCGCACGCCGGGCACGGCGGCGACGGTGTCGGTGACGGAACGCAGGTAGGCGTCCAGTGCGGCTT
>JAEUGZ010000356.1 GCA_016794725.1 Opitutaceae bacterium
CAGCCGAGGTGAACGTCGTGTTGATCGCTGAATCAGTGTTGAGCTGCACCACGGAGCCATCGGGAAGGTCGAGCTTGTGAAACGCGCCCACCGCGGTCTCCGCCGTGTGCTGGGGCGCGCCCGGGCGGTAAACGACCAGCAGGAAGAGCGCGGCGGCGGCCGCCGCACCCCATGCTGCCCACCCGAGCGACCGAGGCGGGCGCGGGCGCACGCGGGGCGCGAGGAGATCGGGATCGGGTATTGCCGTCGGTGAAGCCGGGGACGGTACGGCCGCGAGTCGATCACAGTCCTTCCACACCTGATCCAGTTCGGCAAAGATGGCCGCGTGTTGCGCGTCCTGTTGAAGCCAGCGCACAAACTCCGCGGTCTCGGCATGACTCATGCCGCGATCACGCAGGCTCAGCCAGGCGGCGGCGGCGGCCTCGACCAGTTCAGGCGAAGGATCGGGATCCGGGAGGGAAGATGACATTAGGAAGCGCCTTTCGTCACGCCGTGGGCGCGCAGGTAATCGCGGATACGCAGCACGCCGATCGCCACCTGGGCATTGACGGTGTTTTCCGCAATGCCCAGCTGACCGGCGATTTCCCGGTGGGAGAGGCCATGCAGTTTGCGCAGCGTCAGCACCCGACGGCAGCGTTCGGGCAGGCTCTGGATGGCCTCGGCCAGCAATTGAAGTTCCTGATCATGGCAGACGGATTCGGCGACACCGCGTCTCTCTTCAAAGACGGGCAGCAGCTCGATTTCTGCTATGCCGTCAATCGCGACAATTTTTCGGCGTCGAAAGATATCAAACGCCGCATTGCGCGCCGTGGTGAAGAGGTAGGCCTTGGCGGACCGCAGCGGAGCCTGCTCTCGGGCCTGAAGCAGACGGGCGTAGGTCTCCTGCACCAGATCATCGATGTCGAGGTGGGCGGAAAACTTGGCGCGCAAGTAGGCACGCAGCTCCGATTCGTGGGGCTGCACCTCCTCGGCAAACCAACGGGCGGTTTCGGGGTCGGACGGGGGCAAGGTCGGGGGTAACCGTCTCCATCTCCAACGCTCGGTCCTGCGGCTGTCGAGAAACGATTCGTCCTCCCGACTTTTCCCAACGTCGTCGTGAAAATCTCTAGTAGAAGCGACTCCACCAACCGTCTTCGCCGTAGGCACACGGCACGACGCGGCACCGAGAATTCGTTCAATGTCCCGTCGCGGCGGTCTTTGCCGCCACTGCGGGTTTGGCCGTGGGACGGGTTCCGCCGGCAGGGAGACTGGGACGACTGCCGGGGGGCGTCATCAGGCGGGTCTTTTCCGGATGCTCTCCCATCCAGATCACAGCTCCGGTTTCCAGCATGTAGAGCGCTCCCACGACCTGCAATTTGCCGGCCTTCACGAGGCTGCGCACTTCTTCGCTGTGCTTGAAAATGTCCTCGATCGACATCCAGACGTTCATGCGCACCGCTTCCTGAAAGAGCCGGGGCGAACCTTCAAATTTCGAACGGGCCAGCCGAACCGCCGGCGCCACATTGTCGACGAGCGCGGGAATGCTGCCATGCACCTCGGCCCCGTCCATCACCGCCTTCACAGCCCCGCAACCGGTGTGTCCCATGACCACGAGCAACGGAGTGTTGAGGTGACCCACCCCGTATTCAATGGTGCCAATCTCATCGGTGTCGGAGACATTGCCCGCGACGCGGACGACAAAGACGTCGCCAATCCCCTGATCAAAGAGCAGCTCCACCGGGACGCGGGAATCGGAGCACGACAAAACGGTCGCGAACGGATGTTGTCCGTTCTTGGCAACATCCAGTCGCCTGACGTCGTCACGTCCCGCACCGGACGGCTTGCCTTCCAAAAAGCGGGCGTTGCCTTCGACCAAAAAGCGAAACGCTTCGCCGGAATCGACGGCCGGGGCCGCGCCCGATGCGGGGGCCGCGGCCTGGGAATGGGCCTGATCGTGGGCCGTATCTGACGCCACCAGCCGCAAGGAAGCGAGCAGTAGGGATCCAACAAGAAGCAGACGACGAACGCGCATAGGTTTTCACCCCGTACATCGTCACGGCCGCTCGGCACTGCAACAGGTGAACCCCTCAGGCCCAAGGCTATCCAAGCCCGACGCCGCCTCGGCCTCCGTTGTAGGTGGGGTCGCCGACCCCGCGCGGATGGGCGCCGCGTGAAGAAATCGGACGTCGGAGGCGGGGCCTGACGGTCCCGTCGCGGCCTCATCGAGGTCACCTCCAACCTTGGTCACCGCGCCCCGCAAAATGAGCGAGGCCGCCCCCGATAAGGGGGGCGGCCTCGATTGATTTCTTATGGATTATTAGCTAACGATCCTAACTTAAACAACTTACTTCATGGCAAGCGCCTCACCGTCGGCGGAGGCGACAATGCGCAGGGGCAGCACGAGCTTGCGGGCGACGATGGCTCCATCGACGCGCGCCGGCTTGAACTCCCACTGGGCAATGGCCTCGGTCAGGGTGCTGGCGAGCTCGCGATCGACGACCTGACGGAGAACCAGATTCTCCGGTTTGCCAGAGGCGCCGATGGTGAACTCCACCTCCACCGCAGTTCCCGCATGGCGCGGGCTGACATCGGGCATCACCACCGAAACCGGCACGGGAATGTCCGTGCGGCCGCGGTAGGATTCGACATAGGCCCGCTCCGTGCTCTTGGCCGAGAGGGCCAGGGGCGCGGCGAGGAAGCCGAGGCTGAGGGCGAACGTAACGACTGACGACTTGATCTTCATGGTAGTAAACTCCGCGCGCAGGGCGGAGAGTTATCTTTCGTTGGTAGAGCACCGCGCGACCACCGGCCACAAACGGACCGCAGGCGCACGCGATGTTTTCCCGTCGACGGCAAGCTGCACACCGCCGGGAAAAGGCATCGTTTTGGGGCACTCGAGAAGAACGGGTCAGCACACACCCGTGTCGTCAGCCCTCGCAATTACCGGTCCGAGCCCGCGCTCATGCCGGTTCAGTCAAAGAACACCAACCTGACATTTGGGGAGGGTCCTTTGAAAGCAGCGAACGCGAGCATACTAGCAGCTACCATGCCCGGGGGTCCAGTGACGTTCGGGTGACACCGAAACGACGCTTTTTCGCAATTTGATTACAATGTTTAACCCGATTGGATCAGGCGGTGGTCACTTTTGCTCACGCCACGCCGCTGATCTGGCCCTTGGCCTTCGGGAGTGAGAGTCCGAGCAGGATGAGCAAACCCGCGACAAAGAAGCCTCCATTGATGAGAACGGCGGTCCGGTAGCCGAGGTGGGTTGCCAGTTCTCCCATGGTCAGGGGTCCGATCACCCCTCCGAGTTTGCCGAAAAGTCCCCAAAAGCCGAAAAATTCCCCGGCCCGGCCGGGCGGCGTGAGAGCCGCCACCACGGCCCGGCTGGACGACTGCAACGAACCAATGCCAAAACCAGCCAGCGCGCCGATGATGAAAAACTCGGTCTTGGACTGACAAAATGCTGCCCAGCCGCACACGCCAACCCACAGGAGGAGGGCAATCACCAGGGTCGGTTTCGCTCCAACGCGATCCTGGAAGTAACCGAACCCAAACGCTCCCAGGGCACTGGTGATCTGCAGTGCAGCAAAAAGCCCAATATTCTCTTGGGTCGTGAGATGCAGGACTTCCGTGCCGAAAAGCGACGCGAAGGTGATGATCGCCATCAGCCCTGAGAGAAAACAGGTGAAGGCAATGAAGAAGACCGCGAGGGTGCGGTGTTGGGGCAGTTCGCGTAGCGTGCTGGCGATTGCGCCCCACCCCACCGTCACATAACTCTGACCCGGAGGCAGGGGCTTGGGGACCGACCGTTCGCGGAGGAGGAGCTGAGTCGGCAGGCTCGCCAGAAGAAAGAACGCACCCGTCATGATAAACGTCCACCGCGGCGAGGCGTGCAATCCCATGATGATGGCCAAGGCCAATCCCAGGCTGAGCAGGCCACCCAAGTACCCAAAGCTCCAGCCATAGCCGGAAATGCGACCGACATTCTCCGGGGTGCTGATTTCCGGAAGGAAACTGGCGCAGAGGTTCTCGCTGACGGAAAACGCAACATTTGCCAGCACCACCAGCATCAGGGCAAACTTCACATCCCCCGCGCCGGTAAAAAACAGCATCGCCGTCGCCAGCGAACAGGTGGTCGCTGAAATCATCAGGTAGCGCTTCTTCCTTGCGGTAAAGTCTGCCACCGCTCCCAGCCAGGGGGCAACGAGGATGACAATCATTTGTGAGACAGCCAACGCTCTTCCCCACCAACTGGAGGCGGCCGGATTATCGAGCGCCACCGCATCCTTGAAATACACCGCGTAAACGACGGTGATGATGATGGTGGTGAAGGCGGAATTCGCAAAATCGAAGCAACACCAGCCGAAAATCTCGCTGCGCTTCACCGGTATCGGAGTGGGAGCACTCATGCTTGGCAGCTTCTGGGCTGAACGAGGCGAAGCAAGCGAACAGCGGTGTAACGTGGCTGCCGGACCCATTCTAGGAGAAATTCTGGGGGGGGACCCTGAAATTTGACAAAACACCGCTTGCGTCGATTCCGAGTAGACCGATGTTGGCGCATCATCATGTCTGTGTCCGAAGCCTCTTCTCCCCGTCCGACCATGCTACGCCGCGCTTCCGCGGCCCTGATCCAATGGATCGATTCCGATTACTGCCCGGGAGGAGCAGAAAAAATGAGGAACGAGCCGGACAAGGTGGATTGGATCCGCGTGATGCCGTTCGTGTTTCTGCACGCCGGCTGCCTCGGTATCCTTTGGGTGGGTTGGAGCCCGATCGCGGTGTGGTCCGCCATCGCCCTTTACTTCATCCGGATGTTCGCCGTCACCGGGGTGCATCATCGCTACTTCTCGCATAAGTCCTACAGCACCTCTCGTTTCGGCCAATTCCTGTTAGCCGTTTTTGCAGGCACCACGGTTCAGCGTGGATCGCTGTGGTGGGCCTACCATCACCGCCATCACCACCAACACTCCGATGGTCCGGAAGACGCGCATTCACCGCATGTGCATGGCTTCCTCTGGTCGCACATCGGATGGATCACGAGCCGGCGGAATTTTCCCACCGACTACACCAAGATCAAGGACCTCGCCAAATTCCCTGAGTTGGTATGGCTGAACCGGTTCGACCTCGTCGTGCCCATTCTCTTCGCCACCGCTATCTACTTCGCGGGCGTCGCCCTGGAAACCTTCGCACCGGGTCTTGGCACCAATGGTCCCCAGTTGCTGGTCTGGGCCTTTTTCGTCAGTACGACGGTCCTTTTTCACGGTACAGCCTGCATTAACTCCATGGCCCACCTGATGGGACGCCGCCGCTTCAAGACCGACGATGATTCGCGCAATAGTTTCATCCTCGCCATCAGCACGTTAGGGGAAGGCTGGCACAATAATCACCATCGCTATCAGGCGAGCACCCGGAACGGGTTCTACTGGTGGGAAATCGATCCCACCTACTACGGGCTGAAGGTGCTTTCGTGGACCGGGTTCATCTGGGGTCTCAAGGATGTGCCCCAGTCGGTGCTCGAAGAGGGAGCCCGGGCCGAGCACGCCGCGTCCGTCGCCGCCGCCCAAACTGCCGCCCAATCGCGTCACGAGCACGGGCATTCTCCGTTGAAGCACGTGATCCCGGCCGCCGCCGCTATCGCCGTCGCAACGGTCAACGCCGCCGGGAATCAAATTCCCAGGCGAGCCGACGGTCCGGCCGTGCATAAGGATGTCTCCGAACTCGCTCACGAATTGAACCGGCCCCCGACGCCGCCCGCGTCCAACTCGTCGACTCAAGCGTAAGTCAGGAGCGTGTGCGTGTCAGGGCCCGATTGTCGCGCCCCTGACCGCACCTCACGCCCTCCGCCATGTCCAGCCTCGCCATCATTGGGACCGGCATCGCCGGTCTCGGCTGTGCCCATTTCCTGCACCGCCATCACTCGGTTACCCTGTTCGAACAGGCCGGTTACGTCGGAGGCCATACCAACACCGTGGAAATCCGTGAACCTCTGCCTGTCGATCCGAGGGTGGGTCATGGAGCAACGGCGCGGACCGTTCCGATCGACACAGGGTTCATGGTCTACAACGAGGTGACCTACCCGTTGCTGACACGGCTCTTTCGCGAGCTGCAGGTTCCAACTCAGTCCACGGACATGTCGTTTGCAGTCAAGCACAGCGCCGAGGACCTGGAGTTCTGCGGCTCGTCCTTGAATCACCTCTTCGCGCAGCGGAAAAACCTGATCAGCCTGCGGTTCCTGCGCATGCTGTCCGCGATCAACCGCTTTAACCGCGAGGCCGTAGCCGCTTTGGAAAAGCCCGAAACGGCTCAACTCACCTTGGGCGAGTATGTGCGGCAACGCGGCTACGGCCAGGACTTCTTCAATCTCTACCTGGTTCCAATGAGCTCGGCGGTCTGGAGCACGCCGCCCGAACTCATGCTGTCGTTTCCTGCCGCCACCCTGCTGCGGTTTTTCCACAACCACGGATTCCTGGGTCTGAACACGCAGCACCCCTGGCGAACCGTCACCGGAGGATCGCGAGAATACGTCAAGCGCCTGACCGCCCCCTGGCGCGATCGGATCCGGCTCGGAGACCGGGCCCGTCGCATTGTCCGCACCCCGAATGGGGTCACGGTCATGACCGACCTCGGCAGTGCCCAGACCTTTGACCGGGTCATTCTCGCCACCCACGGCGATGAGGCCCTGCGGCTCCTGGTCAATCCCACGCTCCAGGAATCAACCGTGCTCGGTGAGTTCAAGTACCAGGCCAACGTCGCCACGCTGCACACCGACGTCCGGGTCATGCCCCGCACCCGCCTCGCCTGGGCCTCGTGGAACTACGAGATCGCCCCGGGACCAGACGGAGGGGTCAGCACGGCCACCCACTATTGGATGAATCGTCTCCAGAAGGTGAGCGACCGCGAGAACTACTTTGTTTCGATTGGACGCCCGGAAGCGATCGATCCGACGCGCGTGCTCAAGCGCATCGACTACACCCATCCACTCTTCAGCCTCGGAGCCCTCCAGGCCCAGAACGAATTGCCCGCCCTCAATCAGGCCGCCCGGGGCACGACCGAAACGTATTTCGCCGGCAGTTACTTCCGTTATGGGTTTCACGAGGACGCCTTTCTCAGCGCCGTGAACCTCAGCACCCTGCTCCTCGGCCGCGACCCCTGGCCCGCCGCCGCCTGAGCGGAGCAAACACGCGGGGCGGTGTCCAACTGCCGACGAAATCCAAGGGTCGTAGGCGGCCACGCCTCTGGTGCTTCGTTGGGTAATCGCGACCCCTATCCCCGCGGGATCAGCGACCCACAAGCGTTAACGTTGAGAAATGACGAGGTGGAGACCCCCTCCGTGGGCATTGGATTGATGGAGGGCGTCGCTCCGTCGACGCCGGTTGCGCGTTGCGGTCACCAAAAACGTACGGGCGTTG
>JAEUGZ010000367.1 GCA_016794725.1 Opitutaceae bacterium
CACAACGGGTTCCTCCGCACGCGCCAGTCGTGGGAGAGGCCGATCAAACCGCAGACTATTAACAACTTAAGCCTCTGATGAAGCTAGAGTTCCGCGCTCTGAAGACTCACCGTCTCCGAATCCGATTGATCCAAGGCACGCAGGAAGCGTCTCGTTTGTCCGGCCGCGCGTTCCACGATTTCGGTGCGCTCGTCGGAACTGATTCGTAACCGCGCCTGAAACGCTGATGCCGCGTTCCAGTAGAGGGTTTCTCCGGGAAGTCCCCAGCCCTGCTCTTCGGCAAACGCAGACGCAAGGTTCAGCACCTGACAGGAAACGTGGGGTTCCACCGCCAGGCCATGCAGGTAGTGGTCGCGGATCGGCATGAAGACCTCGACCGGAAACCGCCAGGCACGCAGCACGGCGGAGGCAACATCCGGGTGGGTCAGGCCAAACACCTGCTGCTCCCAGGCGATCAGGCCATCATGGCCGAGCGGCAGTGCCTCCTCGCTCCGACGTTCTGCGCGCGCCGTGGCGTCGAGGAGGAGTTTGCCGACCGAACGCAGCAGCCCCGTCGTGTAGGAAACCCGCGGATCCAGTTCGGCGTATCCAGCCATCTCCTCCATCAGAAAGGCGACAAACAGCGAGTTGCGACAGAACGCGAACGTCGAAATCGGGTAGAATGCAAACTCCATCGACGCGAGTTGGCGCAACACCGCCGCCCCAGCCAGGCGGTGCACTTCGTTAAAACCAATCCGACCGAGCGCCCCTTCCAAGGACCCCACCGCTTCACCCCGATTGAACACAATCCCATTGGCAATCCGCACGACCCGGGCGGTCAGGCCTGCATCCTGACGCAACAGCCGTGACACCTCATCAATACCATTGTTTGCATCTGCCAGCAGTTGCTGCAACTCGGTCAAGACATAAGGCGCCGACGGAAGTTTCTCCGCGACTTGGATGGCTCGGGAGCAGGTGATCGGGCGTGAGTTCAAACGTGTCAGGAAATCGGACCGCGGCGGTCAGGTTTTAGCATGAATCTGAAGGACTTAATCCTATTAGGCCCCTAGTTGTCGTCGGAAGCGCGTCTTCACTTCGCACGGGAAACTCTCACCACCTGATGAGCTTTGGGTCGAGGCAATCGCCTCCGCAACATTAATGTTTTTGCTTAAACAACTATTAAAAAATGAGATACATATCCGGAAATTTTCCCGTTCCATTCGAAATCATTCCGAAACCTTGCTGAGCCTTCGCGAGGGACGGGCCTCGTCGGGGCTCGAATTTCCGGTTTCAAGCCTCACAGTGGCCTCCTCAACCCATGTCTTCCTCCTCCCTGATTCCCGTTCCGGCCGCGCCTGACATCGACCTTTCCGACACCCGAGCCGATTTGGGACAACGAGCTGCGAATCATGTAATCAAGCAACTGTCCGGCCTGCTTTCCCGTCAGGCGCGGGTACGCGTTATGTTCGCGTGCGCGCCATCCCAGGATGAATTCCTTGCCGCGCTGGTGACCCAATCGATGGCGTCCATTGACTGGTCGCGGGTCTCGGCATTCCATATGGATGAATATGTGGGTCTTCCGGAATCCCATCGCGCCGGATTTCGTCACTATTTGCGGCGCCACGTGCTCGACCGACTTCCGGCTTTGGTCGACGTTGCCCTGCTTCGCGGCGATGCGCCGGACCCGGAGCAGGAGTGTCGTCGCTATGAAGCCTTGCTGGCGGAAGCACCGCTCGACTTGATCTGTCTGGGCATCGGTGAGAACGGCCACATTGCCTTTAACGACCCGCCGGTGGCGAACTTCGACGATCCTCGCGGCGTCAAAATCGTGGAACTGGACCACGCCTGTCGCCAGCAACAGGTCAACGATGGCTGTTTCCCCACCCTCGAGGCCGTGCCGACGCACGCCCTCACCGTGACCATCCCCACCTTCCGCCGCGCGCGGTCGCTCAGCGTCGTGGTCCCCGGTCCCCGCAAAGCCGAGGCCGTGCGCGCCGCCCTGCGCGATCCGATCACCACCGCCTGCCCCGCCACCATCCTGCGCACCCACCCCCAGGCGCGCCTCTTCGTCGATCGGGCCTCCGCCTCGCTGTTGACCTAGCTGGAGTCGTCGGGACGGCGTCTCGCAGTCGCGTCGAATTGAGGACCTGGCGTGGAGTATCGCAGCGGTTCTGGTGGAGGTGGCCTCGGCGAGGCCGCGACGGGACCGACCGGCCCGCCTTCCGTGTCCTGGTTTCTTCACGCGACGCCAATCCCCGCGGGGTCGGCGACCCCACCTCCACCGGACTACGCCCTTGGATCGCGCTTAGGTTGACGCGCATGCGCAGTCGCGGGAAGGCCGCGCCGGGAGGATCGAACGGTTCACTTGAGGTCGCAACGGGCTGGCGTTGTGTCGCGGCAGATACCCTATCCATGCTCACTGCTCCGAATCCCCCTCGGAGCCCCCCCGCTTCATGCATCCGGACCATGCCCCCCAGCGACTCACCCTGCCACCGTTGGCGGCGGGTGAGCTTGCCTTTGCCGCCGTCCATCTGGACCACCCTCACATCTATGACCAGTGCCGCGGGCTGATCGGAGCAGGAGCGGAACTGATCTGGGTCTATGATCCCGAGCCCGCGCGAGTCGCTGCCTTTCTCAAGGCGTTTCCGCAGGCCAAAGCGGCGCGCAGCCTGGACGAGGTCCTGCATGACCCCGCCCTCACCCTCGTGACCGCAGCCGGGGTGCCCAACGAACGCGGTCCCCTCGGCTGCCGCGTCCTGCGCGCCGGCAAAGATTACCTCACCGACAAACCGCCCTTCACCACCCTCGACCAGCTCGCCGAAGCGCGGCGCGCGGTGAAGGAAACCGGCCGGACCTTCATGGTGTTCTATGGCGACCGACTCGGTGTGGAATGTGCCGTGCATGCCAGCCACCTGATCAGCCAGGGTGTGATCGGCCGGGTGCTTCAGGTGGTGGGGCTCGGACCTCATCGAATCAAGCTGCCCACCCGCCCTTCCTGGTTCTTCGAACGCGCCCGCTACGGCGGGATCCTCTGCGACCTCGGCAGTCACCAGTGCGAAAAGTTTCTCCACTTCAGCGGATCCACGGACGCCGAGGTTCTCAGCTCGGCCGTGGCGAATTTCGCCCATCCCCAGTTTCCAGAACTCGAGGACTACGGCGAGGCCACGCTGCTCGGCAGCAGCGGAGTGACCGGACACCATCGGGTCGACTGGTTCACTCCCGCGGGACAGAGCAGCTGGGGCGACGGACGCACCTTTGTTCTTGGCACCCGCGGTACGATCGAGCTGCGCAGTTTCTGTGACGTCACCCAGTCGCCGCAGGGAGAGCTCCTCATCCTCGTCGACGACCAGGGCGAGCACCGCATTCCCTGCGCCGGAAAAGTGGGCCTGCCCTTCTACGGCCAGTTCGTGCGGGATTGTCTCCACCGAACGGAGACCGCCTTGTCCCAGGCCCACGCCTTCAAGGCGGCCGAGCTCTGCCTGCGGACCCAGGCGTCCGCACGCAGGCTCAGCTGATCGTTCGAGCGAAGTCCCGGCAGGGTTAAGCGCGAAGACGCGACGACGCGAAGGTCGGAG
>JAEUGZ010000385.1 GCA_016794725.1 Opitutaceae bacterium
GATTCCCAGCGCGCCGTAGATCGCCCCGAGTGCGAAGGTGACCGGCACCATAGACGCCGGCATGTAGAACCGCTGATTGAAAAAATACCCCGTGAAGCACGTCACCACCACGAGGGCGAACGCGATAGCGCCATAGAGCCCTCCCGTGGCGCGATGGTCATAGGAGTCGGAGGTCACACGCCCATCCTACCACGATTCCGCTCCGTCTGGAAATAGGAGAGAAGTCATGGTGATCGCCCCCCTTTCTGCCGACTTCCCGGGTCCGCCACCCCACCCCGATCGGCAACCGCATTGCGCGCGCATGCGAGTGGCCCCACCCCTGGAATTCAGGCTTTGGCTGCCGGCCGGGACGCTTCACGAGAGGAACTCGATCCCCGCGCCGGGGGGGACGGGACTCCGCGCGTGGTCGTCAAGGTGCGGCCGCAGGCAGCTCTTGCAGGGTGATGTCCTTCACTTCGACCCAGGCAATACCGCCGCTGTGAATTTGCAGGCCAATGTGTCCATCGAGGGGGATGGAAGGATCGGCTTCCGTGTAGTCGAGTCCCGGGGTGCCATTGATCCAGGTCCGGATGCGTTTTTCCTCCGCGAGGATGCGGTACTCGTTCCAGTCGCCCGGGCGTACGGCGGCGTTGAGGGCGGCGGCATCGACGGGCAGACCGACTACCCGGTTGCGGCGCGATTCGTCGTAGAGTTTGCCCCACCAGCCGTCCCCGGCGTCGACCTGATACCCCCGCATTTCAGTCGAGTTGGGCACGCGCACGCTCCGGATTTGCACGCCGCTGTTGATCATGCCCGTGCCGGGCACCCCGCTCAGCCGCAGCTTGAGGCGCAGGTCGAAGTTCCGGAAGCTCCGGGTCGTCGCGAGGAAGAAGTTGTGCGGGATCTTCTCGGTCTTGGAGCCTCCGATGATGGCGCCGCCCTCGACGCGGAACCACTTGGCGTCGCCTTCCCAGCCCGTGAGTGATTTGCCGTCGAACAAGGAGACGACCGGGCCGGCGGCGCGGGCGATCGAAACGCTCAGGGAAAGCCAGAGCGCGAGCAAAGAAAGCGTGGAGAATCGGAACCAGGTGGACATGGCGGAGAGGGGGTGGTGGGGAAGGACTCCCCGGGCAGGTCGAAGAAACGCGGGCGGCAGACAATCCGCGGAGCAGGGAGGGGCGACACGGTTGTGGCGTGGACAGGCCCCTCAGCGCAAGCGCATCCCACCGGACGGGAGCTGCCGGGAATGACCTCAGCCGTGGCCGAGTGACGCTGGCGCGGGTGCTGCGGAGGAGGCGAGACGGGTCACCACGCGCACGCCCAATTCCCGGTACACCACGAACCCCATGCGTTCGTACATCTGGCGCGCGCGCAGATTGTCGCGCATGACATGGAGAAACGACGTCAGCCCGCGTTGTTGGTGACGCCGGATCAGCTCCAGCATCAGTCGACGGGCCAGTCCGCGGCCCTGGAACGCAGGGTCGGTGCACACCGCGCTGATTTCCCGAAACGAACCCGCCCCAAATCGTTCTCCCGCCATGGAGACCAGTCGGCCGTGGTCGAAGTACCCCAGGTAGTCGCCCAATTCGATGGTGCGCAGCCCGAAGGGTCCCGGCTGGAGACGGGTGGCCAGGTCGAGCATCTCCGGGGCGGAGCGTGCGTCGAGTGCGACCCAGCCGGGATTTGCCTCCGGTTCGGGCATGCCGCCCTGCCAGACGAGTTGTGACATGGCTGAATCCACGTCCACCGACCAGCCCGCGGGCGGAGCCCCTTGCCATGCGGCGCAGTAGAAGTGTTCGCCCGGGGTGCAAATCGGAGCCAAGGCGTCCCAATCCGGGTTCGCCGGATCCGCGAAGGCGATGATCGGGGAGAATCCTGGCGCGAAACGGCGCGCGGTGGACGTACCGAGCGAGAAGGCCCGGTGCGGACCGCACAGGCTTTGCCAGACACAGGTGTCGAGCAGGCGAAGGTCGGGAGGCGTGTTCATCGGATTCGCTCCCACGAGGCACCAGCCGGAGACCGGGGTCCAGCCTAAACCCGCGGGGTCAACGCTTGGTTGTAGTTGATCCTTTGTTACGATGACACGGTGCGAGCGGGGCGGACCCTGTCTCGCGGCGCCAATCCCCGCGGAGTCGGCGGCCCATGGCCGTTTTCTTGGAGAAATGACGAGGTGGATGGATGGAGGGCGTTCCCGCAGTCGCGCAGGCGCGTCAACTCAAGCAGGCAGACGGTGACCTTTTCCGATTGCATGGGCTTCAATGGAGGGCGCCGCTCCATCGGCGCCGGGAGACGGTCCACGCCCCACCGCGCCCGATCGTTTGGGGTTGCGCGTTGCGGTCACCAAGTACGTTCGAGCATTGTTACGCGGGAGATCGTCCCCCGCCGTCGTCGGAGCGACGCCCTCCACCTGAGGTCTTCTTGACCGTGTTGTTTGGACCGATGGCACCGTCCTCTCTCGAGCCAACGCTCATGGGTGCGCGATCCCACCTCCAGCGGAGTCGCCTTGGAACGCGCTTGTCATTCACCGGGTCCGAAGGCTGTCTTGCGGGCGTTCCTACGCACACCCGTTGGTGGGGGGTGGGAGCGTTCCCCGCATGAAATCCTGGCTGATTTACCTTTGCAGCGGACTGGTGTCGTTGGCCGCGGCGGAGCGGCTGCCGCGTGACAACCTTCTGGTCGCGCATGATGCGCGCGGGGCGGTGACGCCCGTGGTGTCGGCGGCCGACTGGGAACGTCGCCGGTCCGAAATCGTGCAGGGCATGGAGGCGGTGATGGGGCCGCTTCCGCGTCCCGTGGAGCGAGGGCCGCTCGACGTCCGCATCGTGGAGGAGGTCGAGTGTGGCAGCTATGTGCGGCGCAAGCTGACCTACCGGAGTGAGCGTGGCAACCGGGTGCCCGCCTACCTGTGCATTCCAAAGTCGGTGCTGCTGGCCGCGAACGGTTTGCAGGCCCCGGGCGTCCTCTGCCTGCACCCGACCGACAACCGGGTCGGGGCTGGCGTCACGGTGGGCCTGGGGCCCCTTCCCAACCGTGCCTACGCAAGTGAACTGGCGGAGCGTGGTTTTGTCACGGTGGCGCCGGGCTATCCTCACCTGGCGGACTACGCGCCGGATCTGAACGGGCTCGGGTACGCCAGCGGAACCCTCAAGGCAGTCTGGGACAATATCCGGGCGCTCGATCTGCTGGAGTCGCTTCCGTATGTGAAACCGGGCCGGTTTGGGGCGGTGGGCCACTCGCTCGGTGGGCACAATGCAGTCTACACGGCGGTGTTCGAGCCGCGTCTGGTCGCGGTGGTGTCGAGCTGCGGACTCGATTCGTATTTGGACTATTATGGCGGCCGGGCCGATGTCTGGCTGCCGGGCAAGGGCTGGTGTCAGGATCGCTACATGCCGCGGCTCGCCTCGTATGCGGGAAGTCTCGAGACCATTCCGTTCGACTTTCACGAGTTGATCGGCGCGCTTGCGCCCCGCCCGGTGTTCATCTCCGCGCCGCGGGGCGATGCCAATTTCCAATGGCAGTCGGTCGACCGCGTGGTCGCGGCGGCGCGACAGGTCTACCGCCTGCACAAGGCCGAGGGTCGTCTTCAAGTGGAGCACCCCGAATGCGACCACGATTTTCCCGATGCGATGCGCGAGCGTGCGTATCGACTTTTCGAATCGGTGCTGCGGTGAAGGCGGGACCGGCCGGACCTGCCTCGGCTCGCAGTTCGGCGCGGGAGCATGCTTCGCACGTTGGGCTCTGACCTGACGATGCTCCGGATCGCTTTTTGCCTACGAAGTCGGCTTTCCGGCGCAAACCTCGCGCACCGCGGCGGTGAAGGTCTCGCGATCGAAGGGTTTGTGGACGAATCCGGCGAGTCCCTTGCCTGCAAATTTGGAGGCCACGTCGCTTTGGGTGTATCCACTCATGAGCAGCACCCGGACCGCCGGATCCGACTCGCGCAGGCGGCGCAGCGTCTCCTCGCCGTCGAGTCGCGGCATGGTCAGGTCAAGCAGGACGAAGGTGTACCGTCGTGGATTCTCCTGGAAGCGCTCCACGGCGTCCAGTCCGTCGGAGGCAAGGTCGACGGTGAACCCCAGCGATTCGAGCAGTCGCGCGGAAACCCCGCGCACGGTCTCCTCGTCGTCGACCACGAGTACATGACCCGAACCGCGCCACACGGGCCCTGCAATGACCGCTTTGTCGGTGGGCGGCAGCGAGGGCACGTCTGAGCAAGGCAGGAAGAGCCGGAAGGTGGTGCCCCGGCCAGGTTCGCTTTCGACCTTGATGCCGCCGCGGTGACTGCGAGCGATCCCCATCACCGCGGCCAGTCCGAGGCCGCGTCCAGTGAACTTGGTGGTGAAAAACGGCTCGAAGATCCGACCCAGCGTGGCGGCATCCATGCCGCAACCGTTGTCACTCACCTCGAAATAGACGTAGTCGCCAGGTGCGAGGTCGGCCAGCCGGAGCGTCTGCAGTTCGTCGCGGCCGACGCGAGCGAGCCCGGTTACGACGGCGATCACCCCGCTGCGCGATCCGATGGCCTCGGAGGCGTTGATCACGAGGTTCATGATCACTTGCCGGAGCTGGGTGGCGTCGCCCTGCACGTCGGGGAGGTGCGGCGACAATTCGAAGCGAAGCACGCAGCGTTTGGAGATGGAGAGCGAAATGAGGTGGGTTGTGTCCTTGATCAGCTGGTTGAGACTGAGGCGTTGAATGACAAAATGGCCCCGGCCCGCGTAGGCGAGCATCTGGTGGCAGAGGTCGGCGGCGCGATGGGACGAGGTCTCGATCAGCTCCAGACTGCCCTGCAGCGGAGAAGTCGGCGGCAGGGTGGCGCGGGCGAGCGAGGCGCTGCCGAGGATGCCGGTCAGCAGGTTGTTGAAGTCGTGGGCGATGCCGCCGGCGAGCACCCCGAGGCTTTCCAGCTTCTGCGTTTCCTGGATCTTGCGGTCCAGGTCCGCCTGCCGCGCCTCGGCGCGCTTCTGCGCGGTGATGTCGCGGGCTGACTTGGATACTCCGATGACGCGGCCGCTGCCGTCGCGAATCGGGGAGATCATGATCGAAACGTCGACGCGGGCGCCGTCCTTGCGCCGTCGCACCGCCTCGAACGGGGGCACGACTTCGCCGCGACAGACCCGCTCGTGGGCCGCGGCTTCCTCTCCGCCCGGGCCGTCCTCGGAGAGCCGGCCGATGGGTTGGCCGATCATCTCGGCGGCTGTGTAGCCGAAGATGCGTTCGGCGCCGTGATTCCAGTCGGTGACGCGTCCGTCGAGGGTCTTGCCGATGATCGCGTCCTCGGAGCTCGCGACGATCGCGGCGTAGCGTTCGTTGGCGGCCAGCGCGTCTGTCAGCAGGGTGACATCCTGAAACGTGGCTACACAGCCGGTGGTGCGTCCCTGGGCGTCCTTCAGCGGCACGGCGTTGGAGAGGATGTGGATTCGGGTGCCGTCGCTGCGTTCCACCACTTCCTCGAAGTCCTTCACCGCCCGTCCCTCGCGGGCACAGACCTGCATGGGCAGTTCGTCCGCGGCCAGCTCCCTGCCTTGGTGCAAGACCCGGAACGTGGTGGGGGCGACGGCCGGGTCGGCCGACAGGGAGGCGTTGGCGTCGCGGGGAATTCCGAGCATGCGTGACAACGCGTCATTCATGCGGATCGACTGGCAGGCGGGATCATCGGCGATGCCCACGCCGACAGGCAGCACTTCAAAGAGCGTGCGCAGTTCTGCGAGGTGCCGTGACAATTCGGCGTTGAGCCGGCTGACTTCGGACTGCGCGGCGCCGCGTTCCGCCATCTCGCGGCGCAGGGCGAGGTTTGCGGCCTGCAAGTCGGCGGTGCGTTCCCGCACCCGCTCCTCCAGGGTTTCGTTCAGACGACGCAGCTCGGACGGGCTCGTCAATTGCAGCGCGGCCGGCACGATCCGGACCAGGCTGATGGCGGTGGCCGCCGAAATCAGGGCCGTGAGGGCTTTGACGCCCCCGGTGAGGTAGTAGTGGCCGTGCCAGATCGTCCACACCTCGAGGGCATGGGTGGTTCCGCAGGCGACGATGAACGCCGCGAACATGACAAACAATCCGGCGTAGGGCAGGTCCCGCCGACGGCGGACGAAATAGAGCAGGGTGAGCGGGATCGAAAAGTAGGCGGCAGCGATCACGGCATCCGATGACGCGTGCAACCAGACCAGACCCGGAGTCCAAAGGTAACACTGCCCGTGCGGCATGAACCCGGTGCCGCACAGCTGCTCGAGCCAAGCGTTCATTGTGAAGTGGGAGTGGAGGAACACCTCGCCTGACCTCGACTACCGTTTGCGCGGGACGGATCACAGGCAAAGAAATTCGTCGTAATTTTGCGTTTGTCCCTAGCTTGCAATGTCATGGGCTCACGCAAGGTGATCGTCAGGCGCCCGAATTCCCGACCCCCGGCTCACTCACCCCAGGGAAGAAACAGCACCTTGATGGCCTCTTTGGTCCGAAGCCGCTCCACCCCCTCGGCATAGCGGGAGAGCGGGAGCGTGTGGGTGATAAGGGGGGCGAGACGCAGGTGTCCCTCGGTGATCGCGCGGAGCGCGGTCTCCGCCGCAAGGCGATTGTGGTCGCCATAACCCATGAGATGGAGGCCCGGACCAAAAAGGTGACGACTGCCAAAGCGCACCTCCTCCCGCAGGACACCGAAGAGGGCGACGCAGCGGCGGGTGCGATCCATGAGGAATTCGATGGATACCGGCACCCCGGTGAGGTCGATCGCATCGTCGAGCGCGTCGGCTCGCCGGGAAGCAGGCCAGGTGGAGGCGTCGGGTGCCAGCGTGCGATGGGCACCGAGGCGCTCGGCCAGCTCGCGGCGGGAAGCAACGGGGTCGAGTCCCACCACGTCGGTCGCTCCGTGAAACCGGGCGAGTTGCACCGCCACCAAGCCGGCCGGGCCCAGGCCGGACAAACCCAGGCTTCGGCCCGCCACGCCGCCGAGGGCCTGGAGTTGCTGAAAGGAAACTTCGACGCACATGGCCAGCTCCAGTGACGCCAGCTCGGCGGCGGCGAGGGTGCGGGGAACGACCAGCAGATCCTCTTCGTGAAAGGTGTTGTACTGGGCGTAGAAACCCTGGCGGGGACGGCCGGTGTCGCGCCACGGTGCGACCCGATCCCCCACCTGCAGGCGCGAAACCCCCGGACCGAGGGCGACCACCTCGCCCACGGCCTCGTGCCCTGGCTGGCCGGCGAGGTAGGGGTAGGTCAGGGTCATGCCCGGAAACATCGGTTTGCCTCCGAAGAGGTGCAGGTCCCAGTGCGGGCAGGTGGCGATGGCCTCGACGCGGAGCAGCACTTCGCCGAAGGCCGGGGTCGGGCAGGGAGCGTCTTTCCACACGGCGCGGCCGGGGGCCTCGAGTTGCAGGAGCTTCATGGAGGTGGGCGGGGTCATGGGGAGAGTCGGTTCAGAAGCAGCGGGGACCGAGCAACTCAGGTGTTTCCGCGGGCGGCGGGCCAGTCGAGCACCACCCCGAGTACGGCATCGCGTTTCGCCGCAATCAGCTCCCAGGCCTCGGTGGCGCGTTCCACCGGAAACCGATGCGTGATGCAGCCCAGCGTGTCGAGCCGGCCCGCCGCCACCCAGGCGAGGGTCTCCTCGAGCCGGGCGGCGGTGGCTCCCGACGCGAGGTCAAAGGAAATTTCGTAGTTGCGGAAGCACTCCAGCGCGGACTGGAGGTTGACCGAGCCCGAGGGACGATAAAACCCGGCGATGACCATGTGCCCGCCCCGCGCCATCAGCGGCAGGTGCGCGCGCAGCGCATCGGCGCTTCCCACGGTTTCGACCAGAACTTGCACAGGCGCCTTCACGGCGGCGCGCACCCCGGCCACGCCATGATCCTCCCGGGCCAGCTCCGTGTCCCCGTAGCGCGCGAAGCGCGCCAGGCGTTCCGGGTGTCGTCCCACCATCACGACACGGGCGCCCCGCTGGGAGAGCGTCTGACCGGCCCATTGTCCGACCAACCCGTCGCCGATGACAACCGCGGTGCTCCCGGGAGCCACGGGGGATCGCGAACCGCAGTTGAAGCCGACCTGGGTGAGCACCAGTCCCGAGTAGGCGACGGGATCGAGCCCCGCGGGCAGCAGCATCACCGCCCCCTGACTGCAGACCGCCGGCGAGACGTGGCCGGCGAACTGATTTTCAATCGTGCCGGTGACCCGGCTCATCGAGGCAAAGACCCAGTCACCCGGCTTGAAGCGGGACACGGCGGACCCGACTTGGCGGACCTTTCCCACCTTCTGGTAGCCGGCCACCCGCGGGAATGGCGCCGGGTCGCCCGGTTTCCAGGCGACATCGCCGGAGAGACGTTCCCCCCGCAGGAATGAACCCTCCGTGCCATTGCTGATCCACGAGTGATGCACGTCCACCACCACATCGTCCGGCCCCGGGTCCGGGCTGGTGATGGGCTGAAATTTCACCGTGTTGGGGCCGGTGAAAACGACGGCGCGGGAATCCATGCCGCGAGTGCGGCGGAAGTGGCGGGCAGTCACAAGTCCCAACCGACGGGCCGCGACTCACGGTCCAGGAACGAACTGCAGGGCGAACAAGGAGGTTCCGCGCATCTTGATGACGAGGCGCAGGGGCCGGCCCGCCAGTTTCGAGAGATCCGTGCCTCGTCCCAGCCATTCGACGGTGTGGTTGACAAAGTTGCCGTTGATGAACACGCAGTCGTCGACCGAAAAGCCGGAGATCGGCCGGCCTTGATCGTCTTCAAATCCAACCTGCGCGTATCCGAGTCCTCCGGTGTTGATGTTCAGGCTCAGTTGGCGTCCGGAAAAGACAATCGGCCGGGTCACGATCGTGCCCATTCGATCGTAGGGCGCATCCGCGGACACGAAGCCATCCAGTCGTTGGACCGAACGGTAGACGCCGTTGCCTTCGGGCTTGCGACGAGCCGGCGAATGGTAGTCCTCCTGTCCATAGAAGTACTGCCAGATCTCTTCACCCCGCCGCACCATGCCCTCTGCAATGTAGATCTGATGCAGCGAAGGGCCACCGTCATACGATCCGATCGGGAGATACGCCGGCGAGGGAAAGCGACGCCAGGAGATCCCATTGCGGCTCACCGCCAGCTGTGTCTCGACCAGCCCGGAACCAAGTCCGCGCGAGCGTTCTTCGTAAAGCACCCTGCGGGTGGCGGGTTGTCGCGGTTCTTCGTAGTCAAAGTACATCACGGGAAACGCAACATAGGCATCGGGTGCCCAGGGGTACTTGTCGGCTTTGGGCACGTAGACGCCACTGCCGGGCGGGTCGATCCTTGGGTCGGGTTGGAACACCGTCGGCAGTTCAATGCCGAAGTCGCCGGGGGTGAGAGGCCCGTTGTCCAGCCACCAGGGCTGTGGTGAGCGCAGGGGGCGCATCGTCCCGATCTGCTGCACTTCCGCCTGGGTTTGCAGTTGAACCGGCCAGGGCCGAACTACGTCCGTGGTTTCTGCGAGGACAAACTCCCGGCGCGTTCCCCCTCCTTCGCTCCGCGGAAAACCGGTGCGGTGATAGCCTACGTACACGCCCCGCTGATCGTCGTAGAAAAGACTCGATTGAGAGCCGGAGCGGAATGACAGCACGGCCTGACGGTGGCGTGTCCACGTCCACCCGTCCGGTGAGGTGTAAAGATAGACACCACGACCCTCGAGGCCGCTGATGTACTTCCACCGGTGCTCCGGTGGGCCGTTGGGGTCGATCATCGGACGGCCAAGTGGCGCCGGTTCCGCGATGACGATGTTTTTCCGGTTTCCGTGATGGAGTCCGGTGTCGGGCGCCGAGAAGCTCTTACCATCGCGAGAAACGTGGACCATCAGGTAGTCATCTGGGCCACCGTTGAAGAGACGAATCAGACCGTCCTGGTCCTCGACGACGGTGAGGTGCTTTCGAAAGGGTCCCTCAATGCCGTCCATGACCCGTTCGATCCGGCGCGGAGGATGGGCTGAGAAGGAGATGTGTTCGCTCCGCTCGAAGAGGGCGTCGTCGAGGAACAGGTGCTTCCGTCCCTGCAACGCAACCACCCCGGTCCGTGGCGAATCAGGTGAGAACAGCAGCCGTTGCGTGGGTTGCGGAGTCTGGGTGGATACAGCAGGCGAGAAACTGCCGGGCGGGGGAAAATCCGCCGCATAGAGTGCTCCGCGCGAGATGCGCAGTTCATCGATCGCCCCGGGCAACGGCCGCTCCCAGCGTCCATCGCGACCCACGGAAAGGTAGTCTTCATCGCCAGGGGGCAGGCGCTTCAGGTTCAGGGGAAGTGGCCCGCCCTGACTGCGTCCGTCCACGAAATGGAGAAGGTGTCGCTCGGACGATCGGTAGACAAAGGCGTAGTGGTGCCAGTGATTCGCGTCGCGCAGCATCGAGCCGTTCGATGGAATTTTAACCCGCACCTTCGCGGGCTGATTCTCCAACCAGAAACAACGGGTGGCGGCGTCGAGGGACAACCGGGTGACGAGATCGTTCTCGGCCCGAGGCCCCGTTCCCAGTTCAAACACCACGCCGGCGCCGTCATCTTCACGGGCAAGAAACCAAAATTCCACCGTCCAGTCAAAATCCCCCAGGTTGAGATCGGTGTGGGTAACCCGGGCGAAGCTCACCTCCTTGCGAAGGTGATTCTCGCCTCCGGTCATGAGTGCGGCAAAGTGAGCGTTGTGCCAGCTCATCGGCTCCTGGGTTCGGCCCGGCCGGACGGGGAACCGGTGCAAGGCCGCCGTCTCCTCCCCCGACGTCGGAATAACGACCGGTGGATACGGTTCGATGGAAAGCGCCTGCCCGAATTTCCCCTGGATCACACGTCCTCCAAGACCGAGTACCAGAGGGGCGTCAATGCCTTCGGCCGACTCGAGGGGTGTGCTTGGATACAGTCCTTGAGGCTCATCAAAAAGCCAGAGCGCAACTGTTTGGGCTGCGGCGTGGTCCAGGGGACAGAGGAGGATGACAAGCCAGACTCCCAATCGGGGCCGGGCAGGTGTCCTCGACGCGATTCCTCTCAACGTGGCCCAAAGTGTGGCGGTGCCGTGGGTCATATGGGGGAAAAGGGCGGAGCAGTCCGTGGTTTGTTCTGAGGAACGGGCGGTTTCCGGCGCAAGCCCATTCTTGGAGCCTATATCACCCCTGTTTCACGACCCGGACCGTGACTCCGTTTCCACCCGCCTGCGTGGAGAGGGTCTGGAGGCGGCCGGGCGTGCGATGTCAGCCTGCCGGACTGCGGCCGTGTGACTCGAGCGAGTGTGGCGAGAGCGACGCGAAGTCCGGCCGGTCGGCGCGTCCGCTTGACTCGGTCAGGGGCGTGCGGCCAGCAGCGGTTGCGTCCAGGCGGTCTCAAACTCCCCGGGTGCACTACCGTCGACCTTGGGTTTTGAGGAGATGACCTTGGCCCGTACGTACAGTTCATCACCGCGCAGCGTGTAGCTGGCGGTCGTGCCGCCGCTTTCGGCCAGCACGGCGCCGATTTCTGCCGGGTACCGGCGGTGCGGCAGGGTGCGGAGCGGGGCGGCGGGATCGGCGGGCGGCGTGAGTTCCTCGCTGCCCTGAGGATAGTTTTTGCGCGTGCCGAGAAAGACCGTGCGATAGGTCACGCCGGGCTCTGCCTGGATGACGAGGGAAAGCTGGTTTCCGGAGCGCGTGACCTCCGACAGGGTCACGCCGGAGCTGGCGTAAAAATCTCCGGCTTCCAGCGCCCGGATAATGGACTCCGCCGTGAGGTGGCGCGAGCGCACCATGATCCAGCCACGCCCGGGTCGACTCTTGCCCGACTCCTTCGAATGGTAGTGGTGCGAATCGTCGACGGCGATACCGAACATCGGCTCCAGCTTCAGTTCGGCGATGCGCCGGGTCAGCACGGCGTCCCACAGCGCGTCCATACTCAGGTGCATGGCGTTGCCCTCGTTTTCGACTTGGGGGTGGCCGTTGTAGACTTCGAAGAAGAGTTCACCCTTCACCTCCATCAACTCCTCCGGGGTGATGCCCCAGCGGAAGTTGGGATGGTTGATGTGGGCGATCATGGGCTGACCCGTCTTCTGCCGCTGGGCCCGCACGGCTTCGAGGGTGCGCTGCATGATGTCGGCGGCCCGTTCGCTCTCAATCGGTGCGAGGTGGTCGCGGAGATTGGTGACATTGATATGGACCGGCCCCGACCGCTCGGGAGCGGTTTCGGTTTTCGGGCGTTTCCATGAGGAGGTGACCTCTTCGCTGGGAATGAGCAGGAACTTTCCCGGCTCCTCGAGCAGCGAGCGGTACTCCGACAGCGGTTTGAGCCGAACCGAGCGTTGTCCGTCGGCGTCGCGAAACTCCACCCAGTCCGGACCAAATCGGCGAAGGTAGGCCTCGAGGACCGCGCCGCCGCCCCGCAGGTTGACCGAACCGCCGATGGACACCGGCGCTTTCAACTCCAGCCAGCGTTGTCCCTCCTGGAGGACATTGTGATCCGAAAGGGCCAGAAAGTCGTACCCCTTCTGTTTGTACCAGTCGGCGATCATCTCCGGGTAGTCATCGCCGTCACTCCAAAGGGAGTGCGTGTGCAGATTGCCCTTCCACCAGCGCGGCGCGGTCGACCCGCCCCCGGCGGCGGTCAGGTCGGTGCCGGACAGGGCGATCGCTACGACGGCGACGAGAGCGAAGGGCAGACGGAAACGAAGAGGCGTCATGAGGTAAGTACAGACAGTGACTCGCGGGTCGGATCGGTTTCGGGAACGCGTCCAGAGTAGGAGCAGAGCAGCGAACAACGCCAGCACCGCTTGGCGGTGAAGAGCGAGGTTCGAAGCTCGAAGAGTGAAGAGTGAAGGTCGAAAACCCTGAAAACGGCAGGAAGAGATCACCAACAACCCCTGTGGGGCCAGCAGCGCGTGGCGTGCCTGCGCCGCGATGCGGTTGTAGGCGGCCTTGCTGAGGCCGCGACGGGACCACCCGGTCCCGCCTCAGGCCGCCGTCCCACCTCGCTGGGGAGTGTTCCCCGCGCCACCAAGCCGGATTGTCCGATTTCTCGCCGCGCGTGCCTTCGCCGATCGCCTCCAAACCGCCTAGGATACGGAATCCGCGCCCCGAAACCCCCGCAGAAAAAGCGACACCCAACACCCCAACTCGGGGTATCACCGCATAACCCCATGGACTCGAACAACAACCTCCCGCCAGTCATTTACGAACTGACACCCCTCCTGTCGACCCCCACGCTGCAAAAGCGACACTCATCCAAAACCGTGACGCTTTATGCGCAGATTACCTGGCGACAAAAGCGACACCCCGCCCCTAAACAAAGTCCCCGCTAGGACAATCTCTTCATTATGAGTCGCTTCCGCACCCACCTTTTTCACCCCTTTCCGCTTCAACTTCCAAGTCCGCAGCAAAAGCGACACTGGGTGTCGGATAATAACACTGTTAGCCAAAAAGATGGACGACGAAAATCCCACCACTCTCGCCGACGCGTGGATTGCCTTCACCCACACGAAGAGCGGAACCCAAGAATACGAGGACATGTTTTGGGCCTGCGACCGCGTTTTTTGGCTTGCGAGCGAAGCTCCAGAAGCAGCCTTCGAGTTAATACTGGTGATCCTCGCGAAGGACAGTTCGCCGAGAATCCTCGAGAATCTTTCGGCCGGTCCGCTCGAAAGCTTGCTCGCGGAGCACGGCGATCGAATCTTTAACCGCGTGAAGGAAGAAGCTTCCCGGAATCCTCTTTTTCGAAAGCTGCTTGGCGGAGTTTGGCAGAATCGAATGAGCGAGGAATTGTGGACTAAGATCCAAAATTTGTGGGACCGACGCGGCTGGGACGGAATACCCGATGAGCAAAAGGGCTAACAACAAAGGGTGTAGCGGAGGTGGAGCGATAGCGGAACCTCCGACTGCACCCCATGGTTGAACAAGCCCTGCTTAGGGGGATGGCCTATGCGTTTTGTGTTGGTGGAGTGCCCTTCGGGGTTGCCGAAGGGACCGCTCGAGGCGGCGAGGATGGGCCGGATAGCTGTAAAGAGGGACGTCTGCGAGGGTGATGGGCTCCGGGAAACGGTGCGTTGTGCCCATAGAGGGGGCGCGGCAGTCGATATAAGCCGAGGAGGGCTGGCGTCGGAGTGCGGCGGAGCGGTCCTCGTTCGGTGGGCTTGAAAAGGCTGGTGAGTTTCACGGAAAGGGGACTATCGTTCAGGCGCATGAACGCGTGGAAGGGGGTGCGCGGGAGCGCGTGTTCTCGCACGAGGGTGTGGTCGGCTGGATACGCCAATCGGGCAGCAACCTGAGCAACGGTTGCATCGGACAGCCGCAATCCGGGCACGTAGGTGGCGTGGCCGGTTGGTCCGGAGGCGGGGAGCCA
>JAEUGZ010000402.1 GCA_016794725.1 Opitutaceae bacterium
TACGGAGGCGGGAGCGGTCGTTCCCGTCGCGGCCTCGGCGAGGCCACCTCCAACCAGAACGCTGCAATTTCCCGCATCGGTCCTCAAGTTGGCGCCCATGCGCGACTGCGGGATTCGCGGTTCAATCGAATGCATCGTCCTTTCGCGGGTATTTCCCGGAACACCGCTGCGCGGGGTTGCGCGGACGCGAGGCGGTTGTTCAGTGTCGCGGTTTTGACGTGAGCTCGCGTTCCCCCTTTCTCTTCCTGGTGGTGCTCGGCCTGATCGCAGCCCTGGGCTGCGGCCGTCGTTCGGCGTCCGATGCCACGACGGAGACGCCCGCAATCGTGCCAGCGGTGACGATTCCGCACGAACCGCCGGTCCGCGTGGATGTGACCTTTCCGGTCATGCTGGGAATCGACACCTTGGAGGCCAGCGGGTTTGCGGAAGTGCATGGCAAACGCATCGGTCTGCTCACGCACCCGGCGGGGGTGAACCGGCGCGGGGAGAGCACGGTGGCGGTGTTGCAGCGGGCACCGGACACCCGGCTGGTCTGTCTGTTTGCGCCGGAACACGGACTGTACGGCCTCGAGAAGGCGAGTGCGCAGGTCGAGGACTCGACGGACCCGCGAACGGGTTTGCCGGTGTATTCGTTGCACGGGCGCAACCGCAAGCCGACCCCGGCGCAGCTCAAGGGACTCGACGCGCTGGTCATCGACCTCCAGGACATCGGAGTCCGCAGCTACACCTACAACGTGGTCATGCGTTACGCGATGGACATCTGCTTCCGCGAGGGCGTGGAGGTCATCATCCTTGACCGACCCAATCCGCTCGGTGGGGAAAAAGTGGATGGACCCTTGCTGGACCGCGCCAACTTCAGCGGGGTGGGGGCCTTTCCCATGCCTTACGTGCATGGACTCACTCTCGGAGAACTGGCGCGCTGGGCGGCGGCGACGCCCGGGATTTTGGACGTGCCGGAGGAGAAGCGCGTCGCCGGGCGCCTGACCGTCGTGCCGATGCGCGGATGGAAGCGGTCCATGCGCTGGCCGGACACTGGCCTGACGTTCGTGCCGACGTCACAAAATGTACCAGATTTTCGCGCCGTGGTCGGATACGCGGCGATTGGCCTCGGCTGCGAGTCGAGCGGATTCACCCATGGACTGGGCACCCCGCATCCCTTCCGCAGCCTGGCCTTCAAGGGCAAGACCTCGTCGCGCCTGGAGAAGGACCTGGTCGCCCTCAGGCTTCCCGGAGTGAAGTATCGAACCATCGCCGGGTCCGATGTGGGTGAAAAACCGGGCACGCGCGTGTGGGTTGAAGTCTCGGATTGGGAGTCCTGGCGGCCCACCGAATTGAGTTTCCATTTGCACCGTCTCGCCTGCCGTTACCAGTCCCCCAATCCGTTCGCCTCCCTCTCGGGCTTCGCAGCCCGTTCCTTTGCCATCCATGTGGGTTCCACCGCCTGGTGGCAGGCCCTCCTCCGCGACGGCGCCAAGGTCGACGTCGAGACGTTCTTGAAGGGCTGGCGGATCGAGGCGGACGCCTTCCGCGAAACAACCCGGCCATTCCGGCTCTATCCCTGAACCGTCGGTGTTCGGACGGTGGCCAATGGCAGCGTCGCTCCCGCCACACCGCAGGGGTGTCAAGGGAAGGACCGGGCGTGGGAAATTGCAGCGGTTCTGGTGAAGGTGGCCTCGGCGAGGCCGCGACGGGACCGACCGGTCCCGCCTCCGCTGGCCGGTTTCTTCACGCGACGCCAATCTGCGCGGGGTCGGCGACCCCACCTCCACCAGTCGGTGACTTCGAATCGCGCTTACGTTGACGCGCATGCGCGACTGCGAGGCCACCTCCAACGGTCACGCCCCGGGATTGCATCGGACTGGGAAACGCTTCAATGTTGAAGCGTGGCTGTGCCTCACATTCCCACCGCAACCCGTCTGACTTATGCACGGGGTTATCTTGGGCTGGGTCTGGTCAAAGAGGCATTTCGCGAACTGAATGCCATTGTCCGTGAAGACCGCCGTAGCCTGGAGGTGCGGAAAGTGCGGGTGGAGTGGGGCATGGCGGCCCGGGCTTGGAATCAGGTCATCACCTGGGCGCGCCCCGTGACCGAGGATGATCCCGCGTATGAGCCGGGATGGATCGCCCTTGCCTATGCCCTGCGCGAGCTGAACCACGTGGAGGATGCCAAGACCGTGCTGCTGGCCGCGCTCCCGCACCATCAAGGTACGTCGGGTGTACTCCACTACAACCTCGCCTGCTACGAGTGCCTGCTCGGCAACCACCTCGAAGCCCGCAAACGCCTGGCCCGCGCCTGCAAGATGGATCCGTCGTGGAAGGACGCAGCCAAGGACGACCCGGACCTGAAGGACCTGTTTGCCAGCGTCAGCTCCGAGTGAATGCCATTTTCCCCGTGGTGTTGCGGCCGCGCCCGCGTGGTCACTTGGCCAAGATCAATCAGAGGAGAGACCACGAATCCCGCGATGGCGCTGTGCGCATCAACTTTAAGAGCCACAGATGTACGTTCTTGATGAAGATTGAGTTCGAGTGGAGGGCACTCGAACGACGCCGGGGGGGCGATCCATGAACGACCACGCCTGACCGTTCTGGGTATCCGCAACGCGCAACCGGCGCCGACGGAGCTCCAACGGAGATGGATCGATGGAGGTGGGCTCGCGGAGCCCGCGGGGTTTGGCGTGGCGTGAAGAGAAGGGTGGTGCGGAAATCCCCCCGGCCTCGACGAGACCAGCTCCAACGGACCGGAACCGTGGCTTGCGCCTCGTGCGAGATTTCTTCAACGACCGATCTCCTTCAGTTGGCACACGTGCGCCTGCGGGACTCCTGGTCCAAACGGACCGGTTTCATTTGGTATCAGATTAACTTTATTTCGTGCAAAGAGTTATGTCGGATATGGGTCGAGCTATCATCTCCGGAAACGAGGCTGGCGCCGGCCTTTACACGGGCTTAACAATTTTCCTGCATCCTCGGCCCTTGAAGTCGGTCGGAAGCAACATGGGCCTCGGTCGGCCCGCTCACCTCGCTCCTGCCATGCTCAGCACTTGTTCCTCCTTCCTCTCGCGTCGATCCGCTGCCGGGTTTGCCGTGTTGTCGGTGATCACTGCGATGACGCTCTCCGTCGTCGCCGCGCCCGTGATCAACGAGATCAACTACCGGCCGGGCACAGGTTACCCGGAAAACACCAAGCTCGAGTTCATTGAGTTGCACAATCCCGACGCCGCCGCCGTCGACGTGTCGGGCTGGGCGATCACGACCGGAGCGGATTTCACGTTTCCCGCCGGGACCACAATTCCAGCCGGGGGATTCCTGGTGGTGGCGAGCGATCCAGCCACGCTCAAGACTGCGACCGGACTGGCCACGGTCTACGGGCCGTGGAAATCGGGCTCCAATCTCTCCAACCGTGGCGAGGACCTGACTCTCTCGAAACCGGGTTCGACCGCCGGGACCTGGGAGACGGTCGACGTGGTCAACTACGCGGATGAAGGCGATTGGGCGGTCCGTACCCGCGACTCCCTCGGCGGCTGGAGCTGGGTGACCGGCGCCAATGGCAGCGGCCGCACCATGGAGCGCCGCAATCCGCTCGTCGCCAAGGACAGCGGGCAGGGCTGGGCCGCGTCGACCGCCGCCGGCGGCACCCCGGGGGCCGCCAATTCAATGGCCACAACCAACCTCGCCCCGATCATCACCGGCGTGCGCCATGCGCCGGCGGTGCCCCGGAGCACCGATCCGGTGACCATCTCCTGCGACCTCACGGACGAGTCGGGCGCCCCGTCCCTCTCCGCCACCCTCTACTGGCGTAATGCCACGACCACCACGCCCGGCGCCTTCCAAACCGTGGCCATGACCGGCAACGGCACGGGCCGGTTCACCGCCACGTTGGGCGCGATGGCCGACAAGACGATCGTGGAGTTCTATGTCTCCGCCACCGATGGCACGCTGACCCGCACCTGGCCCGCGCCCACGAGCGAGGGACAGAACGCCAACTGCACTTACCAGGTGGACAACGAGGTCGTGGCCGGCAACTCCCCGGTCTACCGCTTCGTTCTCACCGCGGCCGAGAACGCCCTTTTCAACTCCCTGGCCCAGGTGGATCCGCGGAGCGACCGCACGTTTTCCTTCACCCTCGTGGTCACCAACGGCGCCGACACCACCATCCGTTACCGCGCCAGCATGCGCATCCGCGGAAACAGCAGCCGCATGTACACGATCAAGCCGCTGCGCATCTCGCTGCCGACGGACGACCGCTGGGATGACATCAGCGACTTCACGATTGGACCGCGGTCCGCCCCGTGGCAATACCTCGCCCACAAGATCCAGCGCGCGGCCGGCCTCGTCGCCGCCGATGTTTCCCCGGTGGAGCTGCGACGCCAGGGCGTGGAGCAGGCGGTGCTGACCGGCTCCACCGCGGACTTCGGCCGGCTGGTGCGCGTCGAGGAAATCGACGGCGACTACGTCGACAATCACTGGCCGGATGCCGTGTCCGGACAGATCTACCGCAAGACGGCGGTGACCTCCTGGAACAGCAATGGCGCGGCTCCGACCAACCCCGACGCAATCTGGAGCGGCTGGTCGAAGCAGAACAACAGCGGAGCCAACGACTGGAGCGACGTGATGAACTTCAGCCAAGTCTGGCAAACCACCGCCGCCGCCCACTTCACCGGTGCCACCGCCGGAAATGTCGCCTCCGGCACCTGGCGCGGCACGGGTTTCACCGACGCGGAAATCCAGACCCTTTCGACGGTGGCCGACCTCGATTACATGGCGCGCTGGCTGGCCCTCATGACCATTCTTCCGAACAACGAGCCCAATTTGTCGACGGGCGAGGATGACGACTACGCCGCCGCCTTCATCAACAACGGCTCGGGTCCGCGAATGATCCTCGTGCCCCACGATATGGATACTACCTTTGGCACGGGCGAGCAGACGTTCAGCGCCACCTCGGTCGGACTTTACGACGCGACCGAACGCGACACCATCCAGCGCGCCGGCGTCGGCCAGGTCACCCTGATGGCACCGCTGCTTCCGCTGCTGGGCAACTCGACCACGCCCGGCAACGCCGCCTTCCGGACCAAGTACCTGAACGCCATCCGCGAACTGTTCGGCTCGGTCTTCGATTCGGATACCACCGGCAACGCCAATCCGCCGTTTTACCAGTACGTCGACAACCACCTGGCCGACTGGGTGCCGGCCGCGAACCGCACGACCATCAAGTCCTTCATGACCGCCCGGCAGACCTACCTGCTTGGTCTGATCGGGGCCGGCAAGATCGTGCCCGCCACGCCGACCGCCACCGGAGTGAAGGCGGCCGCCTCCACCCCGACCGTGCGGATCAACGAGGTGCTTGCCAGCAACACCAAGAGCCATCTCAACGGGTCGACCTATCCGGACGTGATCGAGCTCTACAATTCCGGCACGACCGCCGTCGACCTCGCAGGCAAGAGCCTGAGCGACGATCCGGCCACTCCGACCAAGTACGTCTTTCCGGCCGGCACCAGTATCGCCGCCGGCGGATACCTGGTGGTCTATTCGGACAGCGTCACCTCCGCCCCGGGCCTGCACTCCGGCTTCGGTCTCGATGCCGAGGGCGATAGCGTCTATTTCTATGACACCGCCGCCAACGGCCGGGCCCTGCTCGACAGCGTCGCGTTTGGATTGCAGGTCGCGGACTTCTCCCTCGCCCGCACCGCCTCGACGCCCGGCAGCTGGACACTGAGCGCTCCGACGGTGGGGACGGCGAATGGTGAGGCGACGACCCTCGGGGCGTTGTCGTCCGTACGCATCAACGAATGGGCGGGCAGCATCGAGTTGCGCACCGAGGAGGATTTCATCGAGCTCTACAATGCTTCGACCAGCCCGGTGGCCATTGGCGGCGTGCGCGTGACCGACAATCTTCTGGCGCGACCCGAGCGCTTTGTCTTCCCTGAACTCAGTTTCCTCGCCCCGGCCGGCTTCAAGGTCATCGATTCGGACTTTTTCGACATTGGTTTCAACGGCACCTTCGACACGCTGTTCCTCGTCGGACAGAACGGGTCGATCATCGACACGGTCGACTTCGGCGGCCAGCCCGAGGATGTATCCACCGGTCGAACCACCGACGGCGGTGGTACCTGGGCCGATTTTGCCGTCCCGACCCCGGGGCTGTCCAACAGCACGAGCCTGCCTGCCGCGTACGCCGCGCTGCTCTCCAGCCTGAGGATCACCGAGGTGATGTACCGGCCGGTGGCGACTTCGAGTGCCGGTGACTACGAGTATGTCGAGCTGCTCAACACCGGCACCGCCACGCTCGACCTCAGCGGTGTGCGCTTCACCAATGGCATCGACTACACCTTCGCGGCGGGCACGACACTCGCACCCGGCGCCTACCTGGTGGTTGCCAAGAGCCGCTCCGCCTTCCTCTCCCGCTACCCGGGCGCCGCCTCGGCGCTGGCCTCGGGCGCCTTCTCCGGGTCGCTCGACAACTCCGGGGAGACAATTTCGCTGGCGCTGCCGGCGCCATGGGACGTGAACATACTGCGCTTCAAGTATGAGACCACCTGGTCGACCCTCGCCAACACCAGCGGGTATTCGCTGGTCATGTCCACGCCCGCCACCACGGCGGCGCGAGGCTGGAGTGACGGCGCCAACTGGACGGGCTCGGCCGGCGTGAACGGTTCTCCCGGTTCGTCCGGTCTCATCGCCGTGACGGGTGGCGCTTCGGCTGGTGGTATCGCCGGAGGCACCACGACGCTGACGGCGTCATCGGTCGCGGGGGCGACCGCGTACCAGTGGCAGTTCCTGTCGGGTGGCACCTGGGTCGATCTGGCCGGAGCCACCGCCTCCACCTACACCCTGCCGAGCACGCAGCTGGTCCACAATGGGTCCTACCGCGTCCTCATTACCCTTAACGGCGTGGCGACGGCGAGCGACGCCGTCACGGTCACCGTCGCTTCACCGACCACCACCTCGGCCGCGCGCGTGCTCAACCTCTCCACCCGTGGACAGACGCTGACCGGGGCGAATGTGCTGATCCCTGGATTTGTGCTT
>JAEUGZ010000407.1 GCA_016794725.1 Opitutaceae bacterium
GGACCGGCTCTGGCAGTGGGACGCCGCCGCGCTCGACATGATCCAGAACGACCGCGGCCAGGTCCGTGTGGTGATCAGCGTAGATACGGTCGATGGCCTCCGCCAGGACGTGCCGGCCGTGGCGAATGAACTGACACCCCGGACGCGGAGGGTGCTGCAGCATGGCGCACAGCTGACGCTCCGGGAGGAGAACGCAGCTTTCGGGCCGGACGTGGTTCCCTTCGGCGATGTCAACCGACCCTCCCGGTCCATCATGGACGTGCCGATCCATCGCGACACCCAGATCGTCGGAATCTTCTCGCTGCACAGCTACCGAACCCAGGCCTTTTCGCCGGAGGACCTCAAGACCCTCCAGGCGCTGGCCGACTATTGCGGCGGCGCGCTCGAGCGCATCCGATCCGAAGAAGCCGCGCGCGCCAGCGAGGAGCGGTACCTGCAGTCGCAGAAACTGGAGGCCATCGGCCAGCTGGCCGGCGGCGTGGCCCACGATTTCAACAACATCCTCGCCGCCATGATGATGAACCTGGGGATGCTGCAGGAGAACGCCAGCCTCGACCCGGAGACCCTGCTGTCACTCGACGAACTCGTGCGCGCGACCAACCGGGCGGCCAGCCTCACCCGCCAGTTGCTCATGTTCAGCCGCCGGTCGGTCATGGCGATCAAGCCCCTCGACCTGAACGAGGTCGTGGACAATCTGCTCAAGATGCTCCGCCGGTTGATCGGCGAGCAGGTGTCCCTGCGCTTCGACGGGCTGGCACGCCTCCCCTTGGTCGAGGTCGACGCCGGCATGCTCGAACAGGTGGTGATGAACCTGGTCGTCAATGCGCGGGACGCGATGCCGAAGGGGGGGACGATCACGATCGCCACCTCGGTGCGGGAGTTGAGGGATGCGGACCGTCCGGCGCACCCTGAATCCCGTCCCGGATGTTTTGTCTGCCTTTCAGTTTTGGATACGGGAATCGGCATGTCGGCGGAGACAAAGAAGCGGATTTTCGAGCCGTTCTTCACCACCAAGGAGGCGGGCGCCGGCACCGGCCTCGGATTGGCGACCGTCCATGGCATTGTGGCCCAGCACAAAGGCTGGGTGGAGGTGGAAAGCGCACTGGGCCGGGGTACGACGTTCCGGGTCTACCTTCCTGCGCTCCTGGAGGCGCCGGCTGCACCCCGCCTGCCCGAACTCACGGCACCGGTGCAGCGCGGACAGGAGACAATTCTTCTGGTGGAGGACGATGCCACCCTTCGACGGTTTGCTACCCTGGCCCTGGAGGCCTTCGGCTACCGGGTGCTGGCGGCGTCCAACGGACAGGAGGCCGTGGCACTCTGGCAGGTCGGCGGTGATCGTTGTGATCTGGTGCTGACCGACATGGTGATGCCCGAAGGCATGACCGGCCTGGAGCTCGTCGAGCGACTCCGGGAAATGAAGCCCGGCCTGAGGGCCATTGTCTCCAGCGGCTACAGCACGGAAATCACCCGTCCAGGCGTCCTGAAGAAAGCGGGGGTGGTCTACCTTCCCAAACCCTACGAGACCCGGACCCTGGCAGAGGTGGTGCGTTCCGCCCTGGACGACTCCCGGTAGCCTGGTTCTTCCTCACATCCCCGTCCCTTCACGACTGGGTGGTCAGCCTGAGCGAGGGAACGCCACCGCCCACCGGGGTGCCCGTGACCCGCCAACGCTCAACTTCGCTGCTGACTCTGACGAACTGCCGCATTCGATGGGGACATGCGCCTGCTCCTCATTTTCCTGGCACTCGTGGGTGGCTCGGCTTGGGGTCGGGCAGCAGAGACGAACCCAGTCGAGGTTAAGGCGCTCAAGATCACCGTGCTCTCGACCATGCTGGCGGAGAAGGGCCTGGGCGAGTGGGGGTTTGCGGCACTGGTGGAGGTCGATGGCCGGCGTATCCTCTTCGACACCGGCGCACATACGGACGTGGTACTGAAAAACGCGGCGGCCTTGCAGATTGACCTGTCGACGGTGCCGGACGTGATCCTGAGCCACTCCCACTGGGATCATGTCGGAGGCCTGATGACACTGCGGGACTCAGTCCGGAAACAAAACCCCGCCGCGCTCGGCACCGTGCACGGAGCCGAGGGGTTGTTCTACCGGCGCGTGGGAGGCGGGCCGCCGATCCTGGAGAACCCGCTGCTGCTCACCCGGCCGGCGTTCGAGGACTCGGGCGGTGTATTCAAGATTCACCCGCGGCCGATCGAACTGCACCCCGGGGTCTGGTTCAGCGGGCCGGTGCCCCGTCCTCATCCGGAACGAAACTGGAGCGGCAGCGGAAGACTCGTCGACTCCACCGGCGCCGTGGTGGAGGACATCCAGCCGGAGGACGCGGCGCTGTACATCAACACCGCAAAAGGTCTGGTGGTGATCACCGGCTGCGGGCACGCCGGCGTGGTCAATCTCATCGAACACGCCCGCACCGTCGTGCGGCCGGCGCCGGTCCATGCCTTGATCGGAGGGATCCACCTGTTCAATGCGAGCGAACAAACGCTGACCTGGACCGCGGACAAACCGCGGGAGTTTCGGGTCGAACATTTCATCGGCGCCCACTGCACCGGACTCGAAACCGTGTACCGGTTCCGCCGTGAACTGGGGCTCGACCGGACCCGTGTCGTCGTCGGCGCCACCGGAGCGGTCTTCGAGCTGGGCCAGGGGATCGATCCCGGCGTGCTGGCGAAGTGACTGAACGGAAGGCGGCCCATGGCCACCGCCGGCTCCCGCCTCCCAGCCGGATTCCTTGACCCAATCTGAAGCAAGGTCGCACTGCCGGCCGCGCAATGGGTCGGCCGCGGTGGGATGTTGTCCCTTGAGGATCATCCCTTGACACGGGTTCGCCGTCGAAGCGGACTCTCGGCACCTGACTCCCCCATGAGCACGACGATTCCCGGACCGGACGGAAAACCGCGCTGTCGCTGGTGTGCGGCTGCACCCGAGTTCTTCGCCTATCACGACACGGAGTGGGGGTTTCCGGTCCGCGACGACCCGAGGCTCTTCGAGAAACTCTGCCTCGAGGGTTTCCAATCGGGACTGAGCTGGCGGACCATCCTCGCCAAGCGCGAGGCCTTCCGCGAAGTCTTTCACCAGTTCGATTTCAATCGCGTGGCCCGCTTCACCGCCCGCGACGTCGAACGGCTGATGAAAGACGAGCGCATCATCCGGCACCGGGGTAAGATCGAAGCCGTCGTCAACAATGCGCGACGGGCGCAGGAACTCGTCCAACGGGAAGGATCGCTGGGCGCATTCCTCTGGCGTTACGAGCCGCGCCCGGACCAAAACCACACTCCGCAGACCGCCTCAACCTCAGTCGAATCCGAGGCGCTTTCCAAAGATCTGAAAAAGCTCGGGTGGAAATTCGTCGGACCCACCACCGTCTACGCCTTCATGCAGGCCATGGGATTGATCAACGACCACGCCGCGACCTGCGCCATCCGTCCCCAGGTCGAGCGGGTGCGGAAGACGTTCAAGAAACCCTGACGAAGACGGTGGATCCAGCCGCAGGCAACCTATAGCGCCTCCATCGTCGTAGTCAGATTCAGCCGACGGAATCGTGTCGTCGGCCGGGAAATCCCGTCTCCCTTCACGTCGGTCTCGCCGCCACCCGCCCGATCACCCAGCTTGTATCGGCTGCGTCAATCCCGCCAGCCAGGCCCCACCTTCCCTCACGCCCAAACCGGTGCCGACACGGTCTGGAGCCTCGGCGGGCAGCCCCAAGGGCACGCGTTCGGCCTCATCTATCACTCTGATTCATGGGAGTGGTCATTTTTTGCCCGAAACGCCCGTGCCTGATCGGAATCGGCCACCGGCCGGACAAGCTCGCTGTGACCAAATCGCGTATCCAGACTTCACACCGTGTCACGGCCTCCAATCGGTGGGTAGGTAGAGATGCGCTTCGGTGTGATATCGGCGACGGACTTCTTCCGAATGCGTTCATTGTGTCGCGAAGGTGACAATTTCCCGTTAATCTGAAGCAAAATTTGTCCACCTATTTCAACACTTTCCACTCAAATGTCCAAATCGGACACCATCTTGATAAGTGGTGTCGTTTGAGACCATGGCACACTCTATGCACAGGTGTGGACCGCTATGTGTTCCACACCACACTTCACAGGCAGTCGCCGCTTCGTCCTGGCGGTCGCGGCGGCGCTCGTTTGTTCACTCCAGGCCCAGGACACCAAGAACGAAGCGGTGATCACACTGGAGAAGTTCATCAGCAGCGGTTCCGTCGGCGAAGATTCGATCGTACCGACCGTCCGTCCGATCGCCTCCGTGCTTGGACGGGAGGGCAGCATCCTGGATACGCCGCGTGCGGTGTCGACGATCACCAGGGGACAGTTGGAGGAGCGCAATGTCCAGCGCGTGGAGGACTTGTCGCAGTTTATCGCCGGCGCCTTCACCGCGCCGATTTTCGGAAACGCCGGGGTTCCCACCATCCGGGGTGACTTGGGCGAAGGCTTCCAGAACGGCCAGCGCAAGGCGTTCAACCGCAATTCGTTTCCCATCTCGTTTAACGGTATTGAGTCCGTCGATGCAGTGAAGGGAGCCCTCCCGGCGTTCTACGGATATTCGAACGCCACCGGCGGGTACGTGAATTTCGTGACCAAGCGGCCCTACTTTGACCGCCAGCGCACAACCGTCCGGGCCGTGGTCGGCGAGTGGCAAAGCTACCGGTGGCAGGTCGACACCAGCGGCCCGCTGAGTGAAAAGGCGGCGTACCGTTTCAGTTATGAAGGGAGTGACGCCGACAGCTTCTACCGTCTGGTCTACAACGACTCCCAAAGCCTTTTCGCCGCCTTCAGCTATAAGCCGAACAGCCGGATGACCTGGGACCTCAATGGCGAGTACATGCGGGCGCACTTCACGGAAAATCCCGGAATCACCCGACCCACGCAGGATCTGATCGACCACAATCTCTACATCACCGGTTCGTCCGTACAAAACGGCGGCACCGGGTCCTACTTCGGCAATACTTTCACCCCGACCGGAACGGTCCGGATTGATGGGTCCCAGACGCTGCTGGCACCGGGGGACGGTGCGGATGCGGAAACGTTCAACGTGCAAAGCCTGCTCAGCCTGCAACTCGGAGGCCAGAGCGTTCTGAACAACCGCACCTACTTCGAATCGGTGGAGGCCGAAAAACACTCGTCCTACTATTTCTACAGCTGGATGCCGGAGAACTACACCTTCGACAACCGCACCGAACTGATCTCCAGCTTCGCCTTGGGCGAGACAAAGCATGACACCATCGTCGGCATGAGCGTGCGCGGCGAACACCGCAAGACGTACGTCGATGTGCTAAACGAGATCTTCAATGCGTTCGATGTCACCATGGACCCGTCCACCCTCGTCTATCCTCGAAGCCAGCTCTTCTTCGTGACTCAGGTACCGGGGAAACCCTACCTGGCGACCCCCGGCGGTCGGTATCCACGTCCGGGCAGAACTGATTCGACCAGTCTCTCCGCCACGCTGGAGTCCGATACCGCCAACGCAGCGTTCTTTGTCCAGGACCAGATCCGGATCAATGACCAGTGGAGCGTCTTGGTCGCCGGACGCATCGACGCCTTGTGGGTCGACAGCCAGGACCCCTTGCCTTTGCCCGGCAACCAGCCGGTGGGCGACAGCATTCACGCCACGCTCCCGTCGGCGACGATGAACCTCGTTCATAAGCCAACCCCGAACAGCACCCTCTACTTCACCTTGAACCGCGCCGCCGCGGTGGAAGGGTCTTCGTCGAGCGGAGGGTTTGGACTGACCAACAACAAACTCTTCCCAAAGACCTTCAAGAATTCCAGCGATCTCATCGAAGTGGGCGGAAAGGTATCGATGCTGGAAAATACGCTCTTCGCCGGGACCGCCGTCTACTACCAGCGACGCAACCGCATCAATGTGCGCTCCAATCTCCCCGACGAAATCGAAGTCCAGGGCGTGGAGGTGGAGGCTATTTTCCAGCCGAATCGCGCCTTCAACGCGGGTGCAAACTTCACCTACAGCCACGCCAACTTCCTCAACGGCCCCTCCTCCGGCTCCGCTCAGACCACTCCGATCTTCTCGCCGTCCACCCCGAGCGGTAACTTCGGGGCGTTCGCCAGCGGTACCTATCGCCTGCCAGCGATTCCGCTGTGGCTGTTCAACGTCTATAGCAGCTACATGCTGCCAAGTGGTTTCG
>JAEUGZ010000434.1 GCA_016794725.1 Opitutaceae bacterium
CAGGCGGTGCGGGCGGTCATTCGCAAGGTGGATCCAAACCTCCCCGCCTATTTCGTCGAGACACCCAAGATCAGTCTCGATCGCTTCATCGCCCAGAATCGCATCATCGCCACCATGTTCGCCGTCTTCGGCGGAGTGGCCATCGTGCTGGCCGCGACCGGACTCTACGGTGTCATGAGTTTTTCGGTCAACCAGCGCACCCAGGAATTCGGCATCCGCATGGCGCTCGGCGCCGATACACGGTCGATCCTGACCATGGTGATGAAGCAGGGCACCTGGCAACTGACATTGGGACTCTTCGTCGGTCTCGGCATCTCCCTGCTGTTTGCACTCCTCGCCGAGCAGGGCATCCAGAACTTCCTCTTCGAAATTCGACCCAGCGATCCGCTCACGTACGTGTCAGTGGCCCTGCTTCTCGGGGTTGTCGCGACACTCGCCAGTCTGGTGCCCGCCCTCCGCGCCACCCAGGTGGATCCCATGGTCGCGTTGCACGCCGACTAGCCCTCACTCGATTCGCACTCTTTTGCTGCCATGACCACCTCCGAACAAATCAAACTTTTCTGCATCGGTTTGAGCGTCGTGCTCAAGGATCGGCCCGCACCTTCCGTCGAGGCGGAGGAACTGGTGCTCCCGGACGACGAAGCGGAGCAGGCGACCGTGGCCCCAACGCCTTCGGACACGCGTGCCGCCTCCTCCTCAGTTCGCTCGTCCTGAACCCACCCGGCCCTCTTCGCTCCATGCCTTCGTCTCCCCTGATCGCGCTCTCGCAGGTTGAAAAGGTGTATCCGCTCAAAGGCGGTCCCTTCTATGCGCTGCGCAACATCAACCTCGAGATCCAGTCCGGCGACTTCGTCTCGATCATGGGGCCGTCCGGATCGGGGAAATCGTCGCTCTTGCACATTCTCGGACTGCACGATGCCGCGTGGTCGGGCGCGTACCACCTGCTCGGTGAGAAGGTTCACCTCTTGGACAAGAAGAAGCGGTTCGATCTGCAAAAAAAGCACATTGGTTTCGTTTTTCAGAGTTACCACCTCCTCGACGACCTCACCGTTTACGAGAATCTCGAGATCCCGCTCTCATACCGGAACGTCACCAAGCGCGAGCGGGAGAGCATCGTCTGTGACATGCTCGATTCCTTTGCCATGGTCGCGAAGCGGGATCTGTATCCGAGTCAGCTATCAGGTGGTCAGCAACAGTTGGTCGGCGTCGCGCGCGCCCTCATCGCCAAGCCGTCGCTGCTCCTCGCCGACGAGCCGACCGGCAACCTCCACTCCGACCAGGGTCGCGAGATCATGCGCCTTTTCAAGAAGCTCAACGAGGAGGGCACCACGATCATTCAGGTGACGCATTCCCAGGAAAACGCCCAGTACGGCACCCGGACCCTGCGACTCGCGGACGGCATGCTGGTCAGCTAGCCGACGTCACGGAAGCCATCCGGTCGCGACCCGCTATCCCATGACTTCCCTCATTCTCGCCGTTCGAACCCTCCGACGCTCACCTGCGTTCGTGCTCGGCGTTGTCCTCACGCTGGGCGTCGCGCTCGCGGTGACGGTTTTTGTCTTTACCCTCACCAACAACTACCTGCTCCGCCCCCTGCCCTATGGTGACTCCGAGCGCCTGGCGGTGGTGTACGAGTATTCGATCAAGACCGGGCGCGAAAATTCCTCTCGCGTTCCTTTCGGCAACGCCGTCGACGTCATCGAACAGTCCCGGTCGCTCCGCCGAGCCGCGATTCTTCGCAACGAGTCCGTGACGGTGCAGGGCCGCGATGGCACTGAGGTGGCCTTTGTCCAGCGTGTTTCACCCGTCCTGTTCCCCATGATCGGAACGCGAGCCGCGCTCGGCCGCACGCTCAATGAGACCGACGCCGCGGCGAATGCCGAGCCCGCCGTCGTGCTCTCGGACTCCCTCTGGCGCCGCAGATTCGGGGCGGACCCTGCCATTGTGGGCAACCGGGTTCGTTTTGACCGGCGCGACTACGTCGTCACCGGCGTCCTGCCGGCTACGTTTCGCATCCCCACGTTCGACGACAATCCACAGGCCTGGATCGCCCTGCCGCCCTCGGAATATCGGCGCAATGATCGTATTGAACGGCGTCACCACCTCCTGGTCGAGCTGGCGCCTGGCCACACCGTGTCGTCATTCCAGTCCGAGGTGGACGCCATCGCCTCGGACCTGCGTCGTGCTTTTCCTGCCACGAATGGCGACCGCGCCTTCCTTGTCACCAGCCTGAGAGACGACCTCGTCGGCATCTTCGGCCAGCTTCTCCTGCTTCTCCAGGCTGCGGTTCTCCTCGTCCTCGCTGCCGCCTGCCTGAACAGCCTTTGCCTGCTCATCGCTCGCAGCCTTCAGCGTCGGCGGGAGGTGGCGGTGCGACTCGCGCTTGGCGCCAGCCAGCGCCACCTGTTTACCCAGCTGCTCATGGAGGCCCTGGGACTCACCCTCCCCGCCGCCGGGCTGGCACTCGTGCTGGTCGCGGGATCGCTTCCCGCACTGCTCCGCCTTGTACCCGCCATCACTGCGCTGCAGGCCGTCGGCACACCCACAATCGATCTCAACGTCATCGCCGCGGTGATCGCCGCGGCTGTAGTCATCGCGCTGGTCTTTAGTGCGGTTCCGCTGCTGCAGAGTCGCCGCCTGCCGCTCGAATCCACCCTGCGCGACGGAGGCCGCCTTCCCGGCTCCTCGGCGGGAAGCAAGGCCACGCGCTGGTTGGTCGTCGCGCAGGTTGCCGTCTCGCTCGCCCTCCTGGTCTCCGCTCTGCTGCTCCTGCGCAGTCAACACCGGCTCGCGCACGTGGATCTGGGCTATGCGGTGGGTGAACTCGACCAGTTTCGCATCGGTTTGCGTGGTGAGACGTTTCGGGATCCTCAGCGTCGGCTCGCCTTCTATCGGCAAGTGTCCGACAACCTGCGCGAGCTTCCTGGCATTGTTGATGTCGGCGCCATGACCTTTCTGACCGTGGAGCCACCCGGAGGGTACCAGGGATTCACCGAGTTCGGCGACGGATTGCTCCTCACCGACACGCCCAAACGCGCCGCCGTGCGCGGCATGGATCCCCACCTCTTCTCGGTGATCGGGCTCACCCTCCTTTCCGGACGTCCGCTTTCCGAAAACGACACGGCCGAATGCCCCGGGGTCGCCGTGGTCAGCGCGTCCCTGGCCCGCAAGCACTGGCCGGAGGGCAATGCCTTGGGCAAACGCGTCCAATTCGATACCGCGGAGGGGCGATGGTACCAAATTGTGGGCATCGTTTCGGACATGCAGGGACTGGGAAGCCAGCCGCGTCCCGTCGACTCCTTCTACCTCAGTCTGGCCCAACATCCCGTTCCCGGCCTCGGCATCGGCATGCTGCTGCGGATGAAAGGACCGTTTCTCCCGTCGGAGACCTTGCAGAAGGCGGTTTGGAATGTGGATCCCAATATGCAGTTTTTCCGTCACCAGGCCGTCGCTGAGA
>JAEUGZ010000447.1 GCA_016794725.1 Opitutaceae bacterium
GTCGCCCGAGTCACAGTCCGAAGTGGTCACCCTTTCGCCCTTCACCGTGAACAGTGAGGACGAGGACGGATACTATGCCACCAGTTCGGTCAGCGGCACGCGCACCCGCACCGAGCTGATCAACCTGCCGCTGAGCATGACAGTCTTCAACGACCAGCTCATCAAGGATCTCGGGGCGAACAATCTCATCGACGTGGTCGGGTTCGCGAGTGGCGTATCCATCGGTTCGGGTCAGGCGACCGGTGAGGGCGACGACACCAGTTTCACCCTCCGCGGCATGGTCGGCTTCGTGCCGATGCGGAATGGATTCCGCCGCCTCCGGGTCGCCGGCGCCCCCAACATTGACCGGGTCGAGATCCTGAAGGGCCCCGCGTCCATGCTCTATGGCCAGCTCAATCCGGGTGGCTCGGTCAACTACATCACCAAACGGCCGCTGCCCACCAAGGAGGTGCGCACCGTGACAACGCGATTTGGGAGCTACGACTTCTATCAGGGCATTCTCGACGTCAACCAGCCGATCCTGCCCAAGACCCTGGCGATCCGTTTCGTCGGCGCGATCACTGACGCCGGCAACATCCAGGACCGGTACAACAACCAGACTCTCCTGCTGAATCCGTCCATCACCTGGTGGATCCGTCCGGAAACAACCGTGACGTTCGAGTACGAGAAGACCGAACGCTACGTCAACGGCTGGCGCGGATCGCTGCCCTACGACGCCCTGATCAACTTTGAGGACCGGCCGCTCGCCGTGACGCGCGAGTACAACACCGCCGCCTCCGGGGACTACAACGACACCAACATGACGGTCTACACGGGGGAGTTCATCCACCGCTTCAACCGCCACTTCATCCTGCGCACCAACTACACCAAGGCCATCTGGTACGAGGAGGTGCGGCAGAATGGCGGCGCCACCGGATTCACCGATGCCGCCAAAACCATCCTCAACCGGCGCGGCATCACCTACCAGCAGCGCGGCTCGTGGGACCAGTGGCAGCAGTACGAGGTGGTGAACAACTTCGAGTTCAAGGGCATCGAGGTTCAGAACATCCTCGGCTACCAAAATCAGGACATCGAGTTCCGCGTCAAACGCGGGCCCCGCCAGGTGACCGCGAGCCCGCTGGTGCAATGGAACCTCACCAACCCGGCCACCTGGATCCGGACCGAATTGACCGAGGCCGACACCGCCCCCAGCACCGACTCCGGGCGCTACTCCACGACCATCACCAAGAGCTGGTACTTCACCAACCAGCTGTCCATGCTGGGAGGCAAACTCCGTACCCTCGCCGGTATTCGCCGCGATGAGTTCAGCCAGCGCGGCTTCAATCCAGCGGGCAATCCGCAGGTGACGACCTCGGCGGCTGCACCTGCCAAGGTTCCGCAGGTGGGCATCCTCGCGAAGCCCTTCAAGGGGTTCTCCGCCTACGCCGTCTATTCGGAGTCGTTCCTGCCCATCTTCTCGTCGCTGCAGTACGCACCGGACGGTACGCAATTCCAACCGGTCCCGCAAAGCGGCAAAGGCTGGGATCTCGGCGTCAAGGGCGAGCTGTTCAGCGGCAAACTCGCCTACACGGCCGCGGTCTTCGATGTGGAGAACACCAATATCATCCGCCAACTCCCCTCCATCGTGCTTCCGGATGGCAGCACCATCGTGCCCGCCGTGCAGAACGGAGTGGAACGCAGCACCGGTTTCGAGACCGACCTGCGGCTGCGGCCGTGGAAAGGCACGCAGCTGATCGTCTCGTACGGCAACACCGACGCGTACATCAAGAGCGACGTCCAGACCCGCGCCACCCTCCCCTCCGGTGAAATCTACCTGACCCGCCAGAACCACTGGTTGCGGGACGCGCCCAAACACACGTTCGCGTTCTTTGGACGGCACGCCCTCGGAGACGCGGGTCCCTTGAAGGGACTCTACGCAACCGCCGGCGGACGTTACGCCTCGGAACGCGTCTCCACCGAGACGTTCAACATCATTGCCGGAGTGCCCACGCCGCCCCCGACGATGAAGGCCTACACGGTTTGCGACGTTGGAATCGGAGCCCGATTCAAATTGTTTGGCTTCGATCAGAGTGCTTCGCTCATCGTCAAGAACGTCCTGGACGAGGTCTACCTTCCCCATCGCTACAATTTCGGTGCGCCTCGCGAATTTCAGTTCACCCTCACCTCCAAGTTCTAGGGCCGCGCCACCCCCGAGCGGCGCGCGAAGCGCGCGGCAGGGTGCCACCGCCGGGAGACCGGGCAGTCGTCGCGGTTGATTGACCCTTCGCCGCGGACGCCCCCATGCGCCTCCCCCTGCTGTTCCTCACCCTCTTCCTCGCCAGCTTGACGCTGGTGGCCATGGCCATCCGACCCCGTCCGGCCAATGACGGACGGACGCGCCTGCTCTGGGCCAGCAGCGCCAATCCCTACCGCGCCGCCCAGGTGGTGCACTTCAACGAGCTCCACCCTCGGTTGCTCCTGCGCCAGGACAGCAGCAACAACCGATTCGAGAAGAACATCGTCCAGCTCAGCAGTGGCGTGGGACCTGATCTCTACGACGCCATTTCCGGTACGTCGCTCCAGGCGTACGTCGAGACCGGGGTCGCCCTCGACATCACCCCGGTGGCCGCCGAGAACGGGCTGGCCGCCGGAGCGGACACCTGGTCGGCGGTCGTCAACGAAATCACCTTGAACGGACGCCAGTACGGCTACCCGGCCAACGTCAGCGCCCAAATCTGCCTTTTCAACAAGAACCTCTTTGACCGCTACGGCGTTCCGTATCCACCCCAGCACCCAACCTGGGATGAATTCTTCACGCTCTTTCAACGCTTCCAGTCCCCTCCGCCCGGCGGCGGCCCCCGGATCGACGCTTTCAGCGCCATGGACTACTCGGGGCGGGCGCCGTCAGTCATCGTCTGGAAACTCGGCTTTCAATCTCGACGCGGCGAGTTCTTCTCCCCCGACGGCACCCAGCTCACGATCGACTCCGAGGACCTGCGAGTCGCCTTCGAGCTGCACCGCGATGCCCTCTTCCGCTACCGCGTCCACCCGCCCGCCGCCGCCATGGGCGCGATGACCGGTGCCGGCGCCTGGGGAGGAGGGGCCATCGCCCAGTTTGCCGAAGGTCGGTTTGCGGCCCTGGTGACCGGCAAATTCGCCCTCGCCAGCCTTCGCGAGTTCGTGGCCCACCAGAAAAAGCAGCAGGACCGCTGGCAGGCCGATCCGGTCCGACAGCGCACCGAAGCGAAACCCGAGGTGCTCCGGCTCGGCGCATTTCTGCTGCCACGCTTTCCCGACCGGCGTCCCGGCGTGGTCGCCACCGCCCAAACCGTCGTCATCAACCCCACCAGCCCGCACCGCGAGGAGGCCATGACCTTCCTGCGATTTCTCGCGACCGATGCCTACGCCCGCATGGTGATGCCGTATGGTCTGCCGGGCAACCCGCGCCGCGTGACCTACGACTTCCCTGTCACCCACCCCGAACTCGCCGAACACGAGGTGACCCGCTGCGTCGTGGCCGCCCTGGACTACGGCTATCAGCTGCGCAAGAGCCCGTTTCTCCTCGACGTGGACATCGATCGTGCGCTCGAGCACCAGATTGCCCGGCTGGAGTCCAATCCGGATACGGACATTCGGACACTCCTCGCCGAGACCCAGCGGGAACTCGAGGCGATGCTGCAGGCCAACCTGCGCCGCGACTCCCGTCTGGCCGCGCTCTACCGCGAACGCATCGCGGCCCGCACTGCGCCTCCCTCCGCACCATGAAGCTGCAACGGCACCGGACCGCCCTGCTTTTCCTGGCCCCCAATCTCCTGGGGTTTCTCGCATTCAGCCTCATCCCGGTGCTGCTCAGCCTCGCTGGCAGTTTCACCAACTGGAGCCTGCGACCCGCCGCGCCGCTGGAGTTTGTCGGGTGGGACAACTACAGCCGCATGTTCCAGGACCGGAATTTCTGGTTCTACCTCTATAACACCGCGTACCTCATGCTCGCCCTGCCGCTCGCCATCGGCGGCGCGCTCGCACTGGCGGTGTTCCTGCATGACGGATTCGCCTTCCGGCGGGCGCGTCGTGGGGCCCGCCTCGGGCTCGGGGCGCTGGTGATTGCCACCGTCTCGGGGTTTACCCTGCTCCTCTCCGGATCCCCCAACCTCGCCTATGTCACGTTCGCCCTGGGCGGTATCTCCAGCCTTGGCCTCGCCTTCGGCGCGGTGACCTATCGAACGGTGTTTTATCTTCCCCACTTCACGGCCGGAGCCGCCACCATTCTCCTGTGGACCCAGCTCTACAATCCAAACTTCGGATTGATCAACAACACCCTCGAAAGTGCGGCGGAAGCACTGGGAATCGCGTACCAGGGGCCTGGATGGCTGACGAGCACGCGGTCGCTGCTGGGTTTTCTTCCCCTGCCCGCGCACTTCAGCAACGGCGGCTTCGGACTGGGTGCACGCGAGGCGATCATGCTGATGGGCATCTGGACGGCCATCGGCGGCAACAACCTGATCCTCTTCCTGGCCGGCCTTGCGTCAATTCCCCCGGAGCTGAACGAAGCGGCGGAGATCGACGGCGCGAACCGGTGGCAGCGCTTTCGTCACGTCACCTTCCCACAGCTCGCGCCCACCACCTTTCTCATTGTGGTCATCTCCATCATTGGAGGACTGCAGGGCGGATTCGAGCAGGCGCGGCTGATGACCTACGGCGGTCCCGCCGGTACCACCACCACATTGAGCTACTTCATCTACCTGCAGGGCTTTGAACGACTCGACCTCGGCTACGGCTCGGCGATCGCCTGGGTGTTGTTCGCTTTGGTTTTTTCGCTGACGCTCATGCAGTGGCGCTACGGGAAACGCGACGGAACCGACTGAAGCACTCCGGGTCATGCGCGAACTTTACACCTTCCTGAAACACCTGCTCCTGGTCTTTCTCGCGCTCGCCACGCTGCTGCCGTTCCTCTGGATGATGGGGGCGAGCTTCAAGCCGAACCCGGAGATCGAGCGACTCGCGCTGCTGCCCGAGGAGCCGCAACCAAGGAATTTCGCGGTTGTCCTCCGGCTCGCACCGGACAGCCGCACCGGTCGCCCGATGGATTTCGATTTTCCGCGCTGGTACTTCAACTCCTTCTTCGTCGCCGCCTGGGTCACCAGCCTGCAGGTCATGACCAGTGCCATGGCCGCCTTTGCCTTTTCCCGGCTGCAGTGGCGCGGACGTGACACCGTCTTCCTCCTTTACCTCGGCACCATGATGATCCCCGGGCTCGTGCTCACCCTTCCCAACTACCAGATCATGGTGAAACTCGGATTGGTGAACACCTACACGGGCTTGATCCTGCCCATGGCGTTCTCCGCGTTCGGGACCTTTCTCCTCCGACAGTCCATGATCACCCTGCCCCGCAGCTACGACGAGGCGGCGGAGATCGACGGAGCCACGCCCCTGCAGATTTTCCTCGATGTCATCCTCCCGCTCAGCCGCACCGGCCTCGTGACCCTCGCCATCCTCACCTTCCTCGGCACCTTCCAGTCCTTCTTCTGGCCACTGGTGATGGTGAAGGACGACCACCTCCGCACCCTCCCCATCGGTCTGCTGTCATTTCAAACCGACTACGGCCAGCAGACCGAACTGATCATGGCCGCCACCGTCATGAACGTCATCCCCCTGATCATCCTCTTTGTCATCATGCAAAAGCAGATCGTCAGCGGCATCCAACTCGGCGGCGTCAAAGGCTAGGGCCCGTCATTCGTCATTCGTCATTCCGCCGCCGCGCTGCGCGGCGGCGGCGGCGGCGGCGGCCCTACTCCTCGTCGCCGAAGCTCATGCCGAGCATGCGGCCCGTGTGCACGAGATCGCCCTCGGGCGGCACGGTGCGGAGACGTCCGATCGCCTGGGTGATGGGCACGGCCTTGGTGTCGGGCGGAACATGCGCGACCATGTATCCATACTGTTCCTCCTTGATGAGCTGGACCGCCTTCGCTCCGAATCGTGTGCAGAGCAACCGGTCGAAGCAGGTGGGACCGCCGCCGCGCTGAAGGTGTCCGAGCACGACCACGCGCGTTTCCTTGCCGGTGCGACGCTGGATCTCGGCCGCCACCTGGCTGCCGATGCCTCCCAGACGTGCCTCGCGGTCGGATTGCTGCACCCCCTGGGTGACGAAGTCGCCACCCTTCGGTCGCGCCCCTTCGGCCACCACCACCAGCGTGAAGAGGCGTCCCATTTGTTCGCGCTCCGCAATCTTGCGGTTGATCGCCTCGTAGGTGAAGGGGATCTCGGGAATCAGGATGATATCACCTCCGCCTGCGATGCCGGCATGCGCCGCGATCCACCCGGCATAGCGCCCCATGACCTCGAGCACCATGACGCGGTTATGGCTGGCTGCGGTCGTATGCAGTCGGTCCAGCGCGTCGGTTGCGCATGCGACGGCCGAGTCGAAGCCAAAGGTGAAGACCGTGGCCTCCAGATCATTGTCGATCGTCTTGGGCACCCCGACCAGCGGTATCCCGTGCTCAAACAATTGTTGCGCAATGGTGAGTGACCCGTCGCCTCCCACGCAGACGAGCGCCCGCAGCCCCAGCAGGATGAAATTCCGTTTGGCCTGATCGAGGATCTCGTCAGGGACGCGAGCCACGTTTCCGTGGCCCACCTTGGCGGTGAAGCGGCCTCGATTGGTCGTGCCCAGGACGGTGCCTCCCGCCGTGAGCAACGCGCCCATTTCGCGATGATCGAGCCGCGTGCAGGAAACCGGTTCAAGCAGCCCTTCGAATCCATGGTTGATGCCGAACGTCTCCCAACCCAAGCGGGTGGCCGATTTCACCACCGCGCGAATCACCGCATTGAGACCGGGGCAGTCGCCGCCCCCGGTCAGGATACCAATCCGAGTTTGCGCCATGCCCAAGGCCTATACCGAAAGTCGCGCTGGGACAAGGTTTTGCTAAGGCGGCGAGAGAAGGGGAGATCACGCTTCGCGCCGTCGCATCGAGGCGGGCCCTCGAGCCGCGGCCCGAGGCAGGCGTCCGGGTCGTCGCCTTCGCCGAGTCCGCCGGGCGCCAGGCGGGCGCAAGGCCCGTCGCGGCCTCGTCGAGGCCACCTCCAACGGAAGACACGGCACGGCCTGGTTGGAGGTGGGGTCGGCGACCCCGCGGGGATTGGCATCGCGCCGAGAAGCGGGAGAAAGGAGGCGGGGCTGGGGCAAAGAGGAATAGTCAACATGAGGGATTGCCCTCATTCACCCGGCTCGCTCCACTCTCCGGATCGTCAGTCGCAACCTCGAACCCCTCCTCCCATGAGCAAACTCCTTGGCATTGTCCTGATCGCAGTTGGTGGCTACCTGTTTTACGTCGGCTGGCAACGGAAGGAATCGCTCGCGGGCGGCGCCGCCGAGCTGAGCGCCAAGGTCGCCAACAAGGTCGATGGAGGAGCGCGGCTGCCCGAACACCTCTTCTACCTGGTCGGCGGCGGCGTTCTCGCATTGGTCGGGGTGGGTCTCGCACTCAAACGTTCTTCCAGCTGAGTCCGTCGCGGGGTCAGCTGTCCCCTGCGCGCCACTCCAGTTCGAAGGTGCCAACCGCCCGTTCGCTCGGGCTGAAGGGGTGGGTTGCGCTCGCTTTCCTCCACGAGGGAGCCGGGGTGTCATGCGCGTGGGAAGGTACGGCCCGGCGTATCCGCTCTTTTGAAGCGATTTTACCGGTCGCAGAGCAACCTCATAATCAAACGCTTAGAGTGGCCTTGCCCTACCCTGCCTGATCCAGGAGACAATCCCGGAGTTGACACGCCCCCGGCCAGCCCGCTAACCCCATTCCCGATTTCATGATCCTCAGCGGTACGACGCTTCTTGCCAGTTCGCTCGCCCACGCCTCCTCCGTGGTCGCCATTTCCGTCGTATCCGTTACCATCGCACCGCGAGGGGCCTGACGTCGTTACCACGATTTTCGCCCCCTCCGGTGCCAACCGGAGGGGGTTTTTTGTTTCCCCCCAGCCGGTCCGGTCCCGAGGGGGCGGTTCCACCACCACCGCTCCCATGATCACCACCCACCTCGACCGTCCCGCGGCTTTGACCGCGGCCCTGCCCACGCCCCGCCCAATTCCGGGCGGCCCTCACCGCGAGGCTTCGCTGCCGTTCCTCGAAGCCGCGCTTTTTTTCTCGGGAACGCACGATCTGCTCGTGCTGAACCAGCATCCCGATCTCACCGCGGGACACTACGACACCGAAGAACTCGGCGCCTATTTCATCGACCTCCCATGAGCTCCGAGTCCGATTCCTCCGCCTCCACCGGCGCCTTCCGCTTTGCGGCCCGGACCCGGCACCTGCAGCCCAGCGCCATTCGTGAAATCCTGAAGGTCGCCGAAGCACCGGATGTCATCTCGTTCGCCGGGGGGTTGCCCGCCCCCGACCTCTTCCCTGTCGAAGCCATTGCCTCCGCCACCGCCTCCGTCCTGGCGCAGTCGGGTCCCGTCGCCCTGCAGTATGGATTAAGCGAGGGACATCTCCCGCTACGCGCCTGGATTGCCGAACACCTCGCGGAAACCCTGGGGCTTGTCTGCCGGACCGACAACCTGCTCGTCGTTCAGGGTTCGCAACAGGGACTCGACCTGATCGCCAAGGTCCTGATTGATCCGGGCGACCTCATTCTGACCGAGAACCCCGCCTACCTCGGAGCCCTCCAAGCCTTCCGCGCCTACGAGGCCAAGGTCGTGGGCCTGCGCAGCGATGCCGACGGCCTTCTGCCTGAAGCCCTCGCGGACTGGCTGCACGCCGCGCCCGTCCGTCCCAAGTTCCTTTACCTCACCCCCAATTTCCAAAACCCCACCGGCACCTGCCTGGCCGAGGCGCGCCGGCGGGAGGTGGTTGCGATTGCCGCCCGCCACGGCGTGCCCATCCTCGAGGACGATCCGTATGGACGCCTCCGCTATTCAGGCTCCCCGGCCCCGGCGCTGGCGACCCTGCCAGGCGCCGGTCCCTGTCTCTACCTCGGCACCTTCAGCAAGGTCCTGGCCCCCGGTCTGCGCGTCGCCTGGATCGTCACGCCCGACCGGACCCTGCACGACAAGCTGGTCACGGCCAAGCAGGCGGCGGACCTGCACACCTCGACTTTCACCCAGCGGGTCGTGACCGAAACCGTGCGCGTGCCGGGATTCCTCAATGACCACGTCGCCCGGCTCATCGCCGCGTATCGAATTCGACGTGACGCCATGCTCGCCGCCCTCGAGCGGCACTTTCCCGCCGGCTGCACCTGGACCCGTCCGGATGGCGGGCTCTTTCTCTGGGTGACCGTTCCGGGGGCGATCGACACCCACGCCTTCCTACCCACCGCGCTGGCCGGCAAGGTTGCCTACGTGCCCGGCGCTCCCTTTTGGGTCGACCAGCCCGTCCGCAACACCCTCCGGCTCAATTTCAGCAACGCGTCGGCGGAGCGCATCGAGGAGGGCATTGGCCGGCTCGGCTCGGCCCTGCGCGCCGCGCTCCGGTGAGCGCGGGTGCGGCATCATCCGATGGATCGGTCGGATCCGACCGATCCGACAGATCAGGCGTAACTCCCGCCGGCGCTGATCCCGAGGTCCTTCCGCCGCTGGGCGCGCTCGCGTCCGGCGGCCGCGGCGTAGCCGCTTTTGCGGTGGGCCACCAGCGGATCGGCCGGCAGTGACTTCTGTTTACGCCACACCTTGAGGGCCGGGCTGACATCGGTGAAAAACGCCTTCTTCAGCTCGAGCTCCGCAGAGACCACATCCTGCGCCTGCTGCGCGCGCAGCAGGGCCGCGTGATCCACCAGCGCCGCCTTGGCGAAAAGTTCCTGCGCCATCATCACGGTCTGCAGGGTCGCTTCGATCTTGGGTTTCTCGTTGTGCGACTGGTCGATCATGTAGGCGATCTTCGGAGCCTCCCCCCGCTCGGCGGTGAAGCTGTGGATCTCGTGAAAGATCCGGAAGACCTGGTAAGGATCGATCGATCCGAGCGTCAGGTCGTCGTCGGCGTAACGGCGGTCGTTGAAATGAAACCCGCCGAGCATGCCCTCATCGAGGAGGAAGGCGACGATCTGCTCGATGTTCTGTCCGGAGTAGTGATGCCCCGTATCCACCAATACCTTTGCGCGGGGGCCCGCCTTTTTCGACAGCACGTAGGCCATGCCCCAGTCGGCGATGTCGGTGGCATAGAATGCCGGCTCAAAGGGCTTGTACTCGACCAGCATGGTCTGGCCCGGAGCGAGACGCTTGTGCAGCGCCTTGAGGGCTTCCTCGAAGCGTTGTTTGCGGGCACGGATGCTCTCCTGTCCCGGATAGTTGGTGCCGTCGGCGAACCAGAGCGACAGGTATTCGCTGCCCACCGCCTTGCCGATGGCAACCGAGTCGTAGCAATGCTGCAGGGCGCGGGCACGCACGGCCGCGTCGGCGTTGCTGAAAGAACCCCACTTGTACTCCTGATCCTGGAACAGATTCGGGTTGATCGATCCGATCCGGGTTCCCTTTTCCTCGGCCAGTTTGGCCACGGCCTTCGGATCCTGGCCTGGCTTGAAATCCCAGAGCACGTGCACCGCCACGGTCGGACAGCACCCGGTCAGGGCATGCACATGTCCGGCGTCGGACAACTTGTCCGAGAGATCGATGGCGGCTGCATCCTGAACAAACTTGCCAAAGCGCGTGCCGGTGTCGGCAAAGCCCCAAGAGGGCACCTCGATGGCGAAACCATCAAGGACAGGAAGGAGCCGGGAGATCAGAGAGGAGGCGGCGGAGGCCATGGGGAGGAAGGCTGAAGAGCGAATTGTGAAGGGGGGGAATGCTGAATCCTGAACGCTGAACGCTCAACGCCGAATGCTCAACGCTCAACGCTTAACGCTTAACTCTGAAGTTCGGATCGGCGCGACCATGACAGACCGTCCACTGGGAGCGACCCATGGATGCATTCTGACCTGTCACCTGAGTCGGAAATTCTGGGACTTCAGCGTTCAACGTTAGGCGTTCCCTTCACTCTTCACGCTTCCTCCGCCCTCTTCGGGCGGAGGCGCAAACCGCAGCGCCAGCCAGCCATAGGCGGCCAGGGCCGCGCACACTCCGATGAACCAGTCACCGTAGCGGACATAAACGCTCATCTGCCCGATCCACCGAAAATCCCGGGTCACCTCAACCGCGCGCACCCCCCGGAAATAGACCCCTTTCTCCGGATCGGTCATGAGGGCCCGCACCGCACCAAACTCGTCGATCCATCCGCTCCATCCGCCGTTGCCGACCCGGAGCACCGGCCGCCGGGTTTCGATCGCCCGCAGCACGCTGTGAGCCGCATGCTGGTACGCAGCCCCTCCCTCGCCGAACCAGGCATTGTTGGTCAACACGACCAGCAGGTCCGCGCCGTCGAGCACACTGGCGCGCGCCAAGGAGGGAAAAATGTCCTCGTAGCAGATCAGCGGCCCCACCGAAACAGGAGCATCCTTGAGCGCAAACAGCAGGGTGGAGGGACTCTCTCCGGCCTGAAAATCGCCTCCGATCGGCACGAACTTCTCCAGCCAGCCGAGCACCGGACGGAAGGGCACATACTCGCCAAAGGGTACGAGGTGGCGCTTGGCGTAGAACTCGGACTGCACGCCGCGGACCGGATCCACCAGAAACGCCCCGTTGCTCCACGCCTCATCTTTCCCTCCGGAACGGTCCACCGCCACCGACCCCAGCAAGAGCGGGGCCTTGGCCCGTCCCACCAGGGCTTCGGTCCAGCGGCGGATTTCCCCGTCGTCACGCACTGCCCAGGGGGTCGAGGCCTCGGGCCAGAGGATCAGGTCCGGTCGCATCGCCCCGGCCTGAAGCGTGTACTTCTCCAGGATGCCGAGGATCTCCGGTCCATGCGAAGGATCCCACTTCACCGACTGCGGGATGTAGGGTTGCACGAAGGCCACCTTGCCCAGCCCCACGGCAAACCGTCCGCGGCTGAAGGTCTCCTGCACGTACACACTGAGGCAGACGACAAGCAGGAACATGCAGGCGAAAAACTCCTGGCTCCGCCGCTGGAGTCCCCGCTTGCCTTCACACAGCAGGCGATGCCCGTAGGCCGCGAAGCCGAGGTTCATCGCGATGAGCACGAACGACACGCCGCCGGCGCCCGTGTACGACGCAATCTGGAGCACGCTCAGCCGCTGCCACTGGCTGGCCGAGAGCGGCAGCCAGGGAAACCCCGAGAGCAACCAGGTGCGCAGCCACTCATTGAGGACCCAGAGCGCAGCCAGGCCGAAAATGGCGGAAATGCGGACCAGCGTGGGCCGGCCGAGCAGTCGCGGCATGACCCAGTGGGCTGCGAGGAACCAGAGGCCGACCCAGACCCCGGTGAACGGCCCGAGGAGGAGGAGTCCCGCCCAGGTGACATGGTGCAGCCAGGACAGGATGATCGTCCACGCCAGGGCGTGGGCGCCAAGCACCACCCACGCATAGAGCCTGAAGTCCGGCCGCCGGTAGGCCCAGAACAGCGCCGGGGCGGCGAAGGCATAACCCGCCTCCGGAATCGCATGGGGCGGGAAGCTGACCACGCTGAGCACCACCGTGGCGATGAAGACCCCCACCGCACCCAGGGGCCCGGCGTGACGCCGCCACCACGACGGGGGGGCGTCGTAGGGGTTCTCGGCCAGAAGTTCGGCGTTGTTCATCCTAGATTCGGCAATTTAGCCACAGTGAGCACAGAGAACACAGAGGGAAATCCCAAGGCACGAGAACAACCCCGCTTCACCCCCAACGTGAGGGCTAGGTCCGTGCACAACTGAGTGCAGGTGCCAAGCTCTGAGCTCCTTGCGTTCTTTGTGGCTACATCAACCGCGGAATTTGGGTTCATGCCAGAGAGGTCGGGCGAAGCACTCCAGCCGGCCGGGCCACGTGCCCCGGCCCGGGGAAACGGCTCATT
>JAEUGZ010000465.1 GCA_016794725.1 Opitutaceae bacterium
GCCAGAAGAGGCAAAAGTACCAGACCGGATCACTCACAAAGCGACTGAGCAGGATGCCCCAAAGGCTGCGGGTCTGCCACAACTCCAGCCAGGCAAAAGCCGCCGCCGGCTTGGCCGCACGTACTTCGGGAAGTGACCGGACCGGCGGATCCCGATAGAACATCCACCAGAGCACCGCCACTCCCAGGCCAGCAACCCCGGGGACAACAAACGCCCAGCGCCAGCCAAAGGCCAGGGCCAGTCCCGCCACCAGCGGTGCTGCCACGATCGCGCCAATCGTACTGCCCGCGGCACAGATGCTGTTGGCCGTGGCGCGAAGGCGGTCAGGAAACCACAGGGTCACCGTCCGGAGCTGCGCCGGAAAGGCGATCGGCTCCGCCAGGCCGAGCGCTCCGCGCAAAACGGTGAGGTGCGCCAGCGTGCCCGCAAACACCACCCCGAGACACGCGCTCGACCAAGCCACGACTCCCGCCAGCATCATGCGTCCCGCGCCCCACCGGTCCACCAGCCATCCCGCACCGGCGTAGGCCGAGGCATAACAGATCATGAACACATTGACCAGGTGCGCGTACCCGCGGTCATCCATCCCGTAGACCTCCTTCAGCGTCGGCTTGAGGACCGAAACAATCTGGCGGTCCACATAGTTCAGCACCATCGCGGCAAAGATGATCCCAAGAATTACCCACCGCCGCCGCTCCGGCGTGAGCCAGGGCGTGGAGGCGCGGTCTGCGGCATCGAAAGTCATGGATCTCAACGTCCGCCCCGCCCGCTACCGGCGAACATCCAAGATCGGGCCCGTGGCCGTGAACACCAGTACCAACGTCACGAGGAAAGGATGGGCGGAGTCATGGCCTGCGAGAGAAGAGAGCACGCATACGGCACAACGCGAGGGGAGAAACTTACGAGTTTTCAGCAGAGGGTTATGCGATCGCGGCGTCCCCGCCCGCCTCAGGCCCTTGCCGCAAGCCACCGGCCTTGTACACGCGCCTTCAGCCCTTCTTCAGCAACGCGTCAAGCTGTTTGAGCGCGCCGGCCGTGCCGCTCTTCGCGCTGTCGATCAAGACATTTCCGGCGGGGTCCGTAACCACCAATTGGGGAATGAGGTTGGTGAAAAGGCGGTTGACGATCTGCATGTCCGGCTGCCGGGCCTGAGGCACTGCATTCCATGAGAACCCTGCTTCCTTGGCATATTTCGCCATGTCCGCCGGCGTCTTGTCGCCGCTGATGAACACCAGTTCATAGGCCGGCGCCTTCGCTTTCGCCGTCTGGTCAAATTTCACCAGCGCCGGAGAAAACTGACGGCAGGGCCCGCACCAGCCGGCACCGCGATAAAAGACATAGTACTTCGGCTCGGCCCCAGTCGACGGCGCCGCAGCCGCACCCGTCAGCGGGCTGACCAGTTTGCCCTTCAGGTCCTCACGTACGCGGCTGGGGAACGCCGCCTTGTTGACCACGAGCTTGCGCGCTGACTCAAGCAAGTCCGTGCCAGCCGGCTCCAGATTGTACAGGAACTTCCCCTTCTCGTTCACCAGCAGCAGGTCGTTGCCCTCCAGCCCCACCAGGATCGCAGTTTCTCCGGCCTTGAGGTCGCCACCGCTCAAATGGACGACCCGCTTGAGGGTGACCCGGTACGGCCAGAGGTCGTTGCGCCTCAGGAGGGTGGCGTACGTGAGCGCGCGTTGTTCGGGGGAGAGCGCGTTCCAGGTCGCCTGCGCCTTGGCCAGCACGTCGGTGTCTTCAGCCTTGGTGGTAAAGGTGCTGCGGCCATCCGGCGTCTCCAGTTCGACGCTCGTGCCTTGCACGGAAACCACAGTGAGCATTTGCCCGGCCGCCAACGCCGGCCGGCCCTGGAGTTTGACCGGTTGCTTGAGGGTGGCCTGCGCGGGGAGAAATTCAGGACGGGTCGCCAATTGGGAAAGCGTCAGGTCCTGGGCCAGGACAACGGGAGCAAGGCAAAGCACGAAGGCAAGACTGCGTGGGAGGTTCATCGGAGAAGGGGGTCGACGTCGACGGTGCTGCGGGGCGCCTCCCGAGCCGAAGGCACGCGAACGAGCTCCGGAGGCGCCGGAAAATGCCAGTCCCGCCGGCCGGACGCATCAACGCAAATCTTCGCCAAGTTCTCGCTTTTTACCGGTGTCGTGCTCACCTTATCCCCAGCGGCTCAACCGCACGCCCTCGTCCCGTCACCCGAAATTCAACGTAAGGCGGCCAGCGATGAAAACCTCTCTCGTTCTTGCCTGGGTCCTCTCCCTCGCTGCGACGACCTTCGCCGCGGAAACCAACTCCGGAGCCCCCGCCACGCCCAAGCCTCGCCCACGCCTGGCGCTGAACGCGGAAGGAGCGGTGACCCGGGTGGATACTGAAGCTCCTCGCCCGGACGTCAGTGGCGTCGTCACCCTCGCCCCGGTCACGGTGGCAACCTCCCAGATCGCACAACCACTGCGTCCCGACGAACCGCTGCCGCGGAGCGACCGCTATGTCAGACCCAGGGAATTCTCCGTCCTTTACGGAGGACCGCTGATCGTGCGAAAACGCGAATCCACAACCTTCGAGCTCGGCGTCATGGCCCACGTCGATTTTGCGACAAAGGTACCCGATGGCACGTGGGACTTCCTGAGAGTCTCCTGGTAGGCCAATCGCCGCGGAACACTCCGCCAAACCCGCTTTTCACACCAAGGAATCCGACTTGGTTCACGCGACGACGCAAAGTCGCGAAGCAACGATCCAAGGCGCTCCTTCCCCTGAATCTTTGCGCCTCCGCGCCTTCGCGTGAGCCCGGGCCAGTGGTCCTAAAATCCGCGATTGAACCACGGATCGACACGGATACAAACGAGTTACGCCAAAGCTGGCATTCACCTGGTGGGTGAAGCACTCTCCACGCTCCGAATCCGCGTTTATCTGTGTTCATCCGTGGTTTATTAACGGATCGATTCGTTTCACCTGCAGAAAATAGGGTGATTCGCGTGACCCGTCCTCCGCGCGTCACTTGGTCGCCGCAAACGGATTGATCGGGTACGACTTCATCTTCCCGGGATTGCACAAGCCGCGGGGATCGACCTCGCGCTTGAGGGCGTGACGGGCGGCGGTGTTTTCCACCGAGACTTCCGGGAGGTGATAGCTGTGTGTGTTGCCTATGCTGATACCCAGCTCCACCCCCGCCGCGATCAGCTCGCGGAAGCGCGCCTCGGACTGGTAGAATACCAGGGGAATGCCACCCACGCCGATCGCATCGGGCGAGGCATCCGGTCCGTCCACCCGCAATGGATCAATCGCCCCCCACTCGAGGTGGATCAGGATCTCCCCGGGAAACTTCGCCTGCCAGGCCGCCATCTGCCTCCGGAAGTCCTGGGTGAACCCGGCCTGCAGGTAGGTGATCGCCGGCTCGGTCTTCATCGCCCAGAGCGTGGTGTGATTGAAGGTGAAGTCCGACAGGAACGGCGGTTTGGGAGGATCAAGCAGCGGACGCCGGTACACGCAGGTGAGCCCCGCCTCGGCGGCCGATTGCACCACCTCGTCGGTCTGCACGCGGTCCACCAGGAGGAAGCTCATGTGTTCGTTCTCCCGCACGTGCTTCTTCAGCGGCTTGAAATAGGACGGGATCGGCCACTCGAACTGCGACGCCACCCGTTTCCGCCAGGTGCCGCGGCGCGTCGCCGCATCCGTCCAGTCCAGCAGCGCTGACCAGTTCGGCGTGCAGAAGGCGAGTTGATCGTAGTCGAGCTTGGGCGCGAGGCGCATCTCGATCTCCACCATGACGCCCGTCGTCCCAAAGGTCCGCAACGCCACCCGCGCCTCCGCCCCGGTGGTGCGGAGGATTCGCGGCTCGGCCTCCAGGGTCATGAGCGTGATCGATTGCACGGTATCAATCGAAGCGATGCCTCCCCAGCGCACCCCGCCAATGCCGCCCGCTCCGCCGCCGAAAAACCCTCCGAGCGTCGCCTTCATCCAGGTCGACGGATAACAGCGCAGCTCCCAACCGGAGGCTCGCGCCACGGTCTCAATCGTGCCCAGCCGGACCCCGGGCTCCGCCCGCACCACCCCGCCTTCGACGGAGTGAATCCGATCCAGCCGCGACACATCAATGACCACGCCACCATGAATCGGCACGCACTGGCCATAATTGCCGGTGCCACCACCGCGGGGCGTCACCGCCACGCCCGCCGCAAAACAGGCGGATATGACCGCACGCAACTCCTCCACCGAACCCGGTCGCGCCACGAGATCCGCCCGCTTGGGGTCCAGCTGCGGACGCAGCAGCGGCGAATACCAATAGTAGTCCTTGGACAGGGTATCGAGGGAATCTCCCTCCGTCACCAGGTTCTCCGCGCCAATCAAGGCGCTCAACTGGGCGTGCACCGATCCAAATACAGGGTTCATGGCCAAAGGAGGAGGTCGGAGTTGCGGGCAACCGGACCTCACCCCGGCCAGCACCCGCCAGCCCAAAGCTGCGCCTCGATCTCCCCGACACCGACCGCCCAACGGGTGACCACTGCCTCGCATTGTCAAACGACACCCCCGCGAAGCCGAGTTTATCGCCAAATGTGCCAGACTCCGACTCTGTTTCCGCCCTTCACTCTTCGCCCTTCACTCTTCGCCCTTCGCCGGCCTCCGGCCGTCGCGCATGCAGCCGCGCCACAAAGGCGTCGATGTGCGCAAAGTCCGTCATCGGATTCATGAAGACCGCTTTCTCACCCGGTATCGGCGTCCACGCACCCGTCGCGCTGTAATCGGAATTGGTCACGAACTGCACCCAGTTGGTGTAGAGGCCGTGTTTGCCGCGACGCAGGAACACGTCTCGGTGGTAGGCATTGTTGCGATTCACCCGTTCGCGGTGCACCGCGCTGTCGTCAAACTGCTTCTCAAACGCGAGTTCCGCCGCCGGGTCCGTCACCACCGCCGGGTCATAGAGTCGGAAACCGACGGAGGGACCGAGGTTGTGCCGCGCAATCACCAGCGCGCCCGGAGTCGCCGCCAGGCGGTGCCGGAAATAGTTCGCGTTCTGCAGGCCGTGGGCCACGAGCATCTGATAGCCGCGTTTTCCCAAGTACTGCAGTGCTGAATACGCACCAAAGAGCCCCGCCGCGCCGCGCGAACACTCAATCGTGCTCTGGAAATGGGTCTGTCCCTGGGTGTCCTTCTCGAAGTAGGTGAAGTTCTCCGGGTCGTGCTCCAGGGCCTGGAGCGACGCCTTCTCCTTGATCATGACCAGGCTCGAGGTGTACGGCACGAAGCCCCACTTCTGGAAATCCACCGTGAACGAATCTGCAAAGCGGAGCTCGCGGAATCGCTCGACGTTGTGGCGCAGGCTTTCGAGGGTGGCCGGGTTGATCGACAGGGGGTTCGCCGCAAAATCGTAGTCGAGGAAGAAAATCAGGGGCCAGCCAACGGCGGAGTCGACGTGGATGTGGGGAACGTGAGCGACTCCAAACCGTGCCGTCAGCTTGCGGCAGAGGTCGTACACCGGCTTTACCCGGTCGACGCCAAAGGTGTCCGTCGTGCCCATGGTCAGCATGATGCAGGGCACGAGGCAGCCGAGGCGGAAACACGCGGTCAGCTGGTCCTCGAGGTCCTTGATATCGATGTCGTGGGAGGCCGTGACCCGGACCCGGATGGTCTTGCGGGCAAGGTTCACGCCAAGGAGCGACAGGTTCGTCGTGTTCGAATAGTGTCCGCCCTGGGAATTGATGATGCGGTAGTCCTGTCCATGCTCCAGTCCAAGGTGCAGCGCCTGGGGCATGGCTTTTCGGATACCGAGCAGGTAGCCATAGAGATTGCAGAAGGTGCCGCCCTGCGTGAACAGCCCCACCGCCTCCGCCGGGTCATAGCCGACGAGCTGGGCGATCTGGCGGACGACCGTTTTCTCCAGTTCCTCGGCCACCTCGCTGTACTCGCGATAAACGAGGTTGGGATTCGCGGCCAGCCCGAGCATCGCCCCGTAGATCGCCGGATCGCTCGGCATTGTCACCACATTTTCGACACTGGCCGGATCCTCCCAGTTCTTGGACAGGGCCGCGGCGAAGAGCAGCGACTCACGCTGCGTGCCCGGCGCCCGCATCCCGGCCGGGAGCGTGCAATCCGCCTTCAACCCGGCCAGCAACGCCGGTCCGTGCGGATAGGCGGCCAGCCGTTCGGCGGTGGGGGCGTGGTGCCGCCTGGCCTCAAAGAGACGCGCCAAACCTGCGTCCTGGAACACCGGCCAGAGCTTGGGATTCCGGGAAAAGTACTGCGCCCGGATCTCGCCCATCTCCCGCGCAAAGGCCGGGGCGACTCCCACGGCCTGGCGATCGATGTAGAGGGGTTCGTGGTCAGGGGATGGATGAGAGGAGGGTAAGCTCACAGGAAAGTGGCTGCAGCCTAACTAGATCAGCCCAAATGTGAAGCGTAACCACCCCACCACCCCTTTCCCGTCTTCCAGCCCTCTCCTCCGCGTCCTCGCGTCTCCGCGTTTCCCTCGATCGCCACCGCGCCTCGCCACCCGGCACCCATTCGGCTTGCACCCCGCGCCGATGTCGATCTCTTGGCGCCCCCGCCATGAAGCGTTTTGTCTACGGAATCGACTTCGGAACGAGCAACTCCTCGGTGACGATCTGGGACGTCGAGGCGCGGGCCTTGGTGCGCGACGCGAGGATCGCCGGCGTCGAGTCGTCGTTCATGTACTTCCCTTACACCTTGCGGCGGGATCCTCCGCTTCTCGGGGACGCCGCCAAACGGCAGTACGTGCAGGACCTGATGCGCGGCCGCTTCTTCCAGGCCATCAAAACCATCCTGCCCAATCAGACGTTCACGGAAACGGTGGTGAACAACCAGACCTACCTGCTGGAAGACCTCATCGCCATCTTCCTCCGTCACCTCAAGGCCAGGGCGGATGCCGTGACCGGTCAGGACGTCAAACGCGTCATCCTCGGCCGGCCGGCCGTCTTTTCCGTGGTGCCTGCGGAGGACCAACTGGCGCAGGCCCGGCTGCTCCGCGCCGCCCAACTCGCCGGTTTCGAGGAGATTCATTTCCAGTTCGAGCCCATCGCCGCCGCCCTCGCCTACGAGTCACGGATCCAGGCGCCCCAGCGGGTGCTGGTCGGCGATTTCGGCGGCGGCACCTCCGACTTCACCGTGGTGCAGCTCGACCCGCGTCGCCAGGGACGGCCCGACCGGGCAGGCGACATCCTGGCGACGGGTGGTCTTCCCATCGCCGGCAATCGCTACGACGCCGCCACGATGTGGCACAAGATCACCCCGCTCTTCGGTCGCGGCGCCACCTATGAGAGCTGGGGTAAACGCATCGAAGTGCCGGATACCTTGCACCGGAAGATCTGCCAGTGGGATCAGGTGGTCTTCCTCAAGAACGCCCAGAAGCTCGATCTCATCTGGCGCATGACCCACTCCTCCAGCGACCCCGCGGCCTTTGCGCGGCTGGAGGCATTGGTGAAGGAGAACCAGGGTTTCGCTCTCTTTCAGGTGATCGAAGCGGCCAAGATCGCGCTCACCACCCAGGTGACGACCCCGATCGTATTCACCCACCCGCGCATCCCGATCAACGAATGGCTCACCCGAAGTGAATTCGAACGCAATTCCCGCGACCTGACCACCGAGATCCTCGGCTACCTCGATCGCTTCCTCGCCGACGCCGGCATCTCCCGCACCAGCATCGAGACCGTCTTCCTGACCGGCGGCACCTCCCTCATCCCCGCCGTGCGCCGCGAATTCGAAAACCGCTTCGGCGCCGACCGCCTCCGCGACGGCGGCGAATTCACCAGCGTCGGCGAAGGCCTGGCCCTGAGCGCCCCACTCTTCTTCCCCGAACTGCACCGCACCGGTTGAGCCCCCGGGGAATTCCTCCCGGCCACTTGCGGCATCAAGGCACCGATTGCATCAAGGCATAGGCGTCGTCGGGAGTGCAACGGCGTTACAGTTGTCGAGCCCTCGTTCCCTAAATTCAGCTCCGCCGCTGCGCTGCGGTTGGGTGGAGGTGGTCTCGGCGAGGCCGCGACGCCATAGGGAAGAAGCGCTGAATAGGTGCGGGTTCGGATTGTAGGCGGACTCGCTGTGTCCGCGAAGGGACCGACCGCGACCACCTCCGCTGTCCGTCGTAGGGCAGCGACGCCGACTCCCGCAGGGTCCGCGACCCATAGGCGCTAACTTTTGGAGCTGGTGGAGCCCTCAGTTCAATCGAGGATATGCATACATGATTGGTTCGGGTGGAGGGCGTCGCTCCGTCGACGCCGGGGGACGGACCCTGCACCTCTACGTCCGTACGTATTTGGTGAACGCAACGCGCAACCGGCGTCGGCGGAGCGACGCCCTCCATCAATCCAATGCACACCGAGGGGTGTCTCCACCTCGTCATTCCCCAAAGTCAACGCTTGTGGGTCGCCGACCCCACCTCCAACCGACGCCGACCTTGGGTCGCGCCTTCGCTTGAACCCTCCGCCGGCACCCCTGCCGTCGGTCTCACGACTCCCAAAATGATCGTGCCAAACGGCACGACATCCGCTAACCCAGTGCCATGCAGTGGCTTCGCCGAACACCCCTCGGACGACTCTTCGGGCATGAAACCGACGCGCTTCCCGTCGACCTGCTGCGCGTCGCCATCGGTCTACTCAGTCTGGTCTACTTTTTCACCCTCGCGCGCGACGCCGGCGATATCAGCGGGCCCGACGGACTGATCGACCACGCCCTCGTCCAGGACATCTTCTGGTTTACCCGGATCGGCTTGTTCCACCCCGGTCTGAGCCTGCTGCAGCTGCAGGGCGTATTTGCTTTGGGGATGCTCGCATCCGTCGGAGTCATCCTCGGCTGGCGGGTACGGATCTGCGCTCTCTATCTCTTCCTCGTCGCCGCCTCCGCCTTCCGCTGGAACCTGCTCGTCGCCTACGTCGACGACGCCATCCTGCACCTGCTGCTCTTCTGGCTGCTGCTGCTGCCGGTGGGCCGGACCCTCACGCTCGCCGAGGCGTGGCACAGTCCGCGCTCGGCCTGGGAACGCTGGAAGCAGGCACGCGTGCCCGGCACCGCAGTCGGCGCCTTTCTGCTCAATCTCACCCTGATCTATCTCGTCGCCGGTCTCTGGAAATGGACGAGCCCAATGTGGCGCGACGGCACCGCCTTGTTCGCCGTATTGAAGCTGCCCGTCTCCTATTTCCCCGAATTCTGGCAGCCGCACCACGTGCCCTGGCTGCGGTGGGTCACCTGGTCTGCCCTGGTCCTGGAACCTCTCATCCCGCTCGCTCTGCTGCTGCGACAGGGACATCCGCTGAAAGTGACGCTGGTGATCGGCATGATCGGCTTTCACCTCGGCATCATCGCCACGCTTCGGATACCCTTCGCCAACTTCGCCTGCCTCTTCTCCGTCCTGCTCTTCCTGCGGGAGGAATTGATGGCCGTGCTGCACCGCACCTCCGCACCCGGCCCCGCCCGGGTTTCCACCCCCAGCTGCGCGGTGTCGGCAGGCTGGCGCGGCCGGTTCGCCGTCGGCTTCGTGATCGTGCTGACCCTGGCCATGGTGCGCAATGTGCCGGTCGGCGCCGCCGTCAAACCCCAGCAGTACAATCCCACCGCCATGGCGATCGATCCGCGGAGCTCAGGCGGGCTCGGCGCCGTGCACGAGTGGCTCTACGGCGCCCTCTGGCTGATCGGCATCGCCCAGGAGTACCAGCTGTTCAACTGGATCGATGTGCGCAACTACCACGCCTTCTACGAGGTGGTGGAAATCGACGGCGACGTCCGTCGTCCGATCGACTCCCGCGAGCTCTTCCCCCGGACCACGCGCAGCGCCCTGCTGCAGTGCTACCTCTACGACCTCTGTTGGCTGAAAATCCCGCCCGACCGCAACACCGAGCTCAAGGAAAGTTTCGCCCAGCGCTTCGCCCAACGCTACTGCCGCAACCACACTCCCCGCGGCACGGTCGTGGTCACCGCCACCCTCACTCGCATCACCGCCGCACGTCCGCACGAGATCGTCTGGGGACCGGAACCGCTCTTCCGTTTCATGCTGCACGAAGGACGGGTGGTGATGAATCCCCCGATGTCCCCGCGGCAGGTGACCGCCAACCCACCCTCCCACGGCGCCACCACCGGGGGCGACCGCTAGGCCATGTGCGGCATTGTCGCCATGCTCGCCCAGGGCGACGCGCCTCTTGAAGCCGCCGCCCTCGACGCCGGCGTGAACCGGCTGCGTCACCGGGGACCCGACGCCCAGCGGTCCTGGCTCGCCGCCGACCGGCGCGCGGGGCTGGGACACGCCCGGTTGAGCATCATCGATCTGACGACGGGCGACCAGCCGATCGCCAACGAGGACGAATCGCTGCACCTCGTCGCCAACGGCGAGTTCTACGACTACGAGCGGATCCAGCGCGAACTCACCGGTCGCGGTCACCGGCTGCGCACCCGATCCGACAGCGAGGTGGCGCTGCACCTGTACGAGGAGCGCGGGTCGGACTGTCTCCGCGACCTGCGGGGTGAATTCGCCTTTGTAATCTGGGACGCTTCCCGGCGCACGCTGTTCGCGGCCCGGGACCGTTTTGGCATCAAGCCGCTCTTCTACGGGATCGCCGGTAGCGTGCTCCGGCTCGCCTCCGAGGCCAAGGCGCTCGCCGCCGCAGGACATCCCCTGCGCTGGGACCAGGAGTCGGCGTTCCAAAACCTCTTCGCCGGGGTCGCCCCGGATCGGACGCTGTTCGCCGGAGTCCGCCAGGTTCCCGCCGGGCACTACCTGCTCGCGACCGAGCGCGGCGTGCAGGTGAGGCGCTACTGGGACGTCGACTATCCGCACGCCAACCGACCTCGCCTCAAGCTCAGCGAGGCCGCCTGGATCGAGTCGCTCCGCGCCCGGGCCGAGGAGGCGGTCCGGCTGCGACTGCGCGCGGACGTGCCGGTGGGCTGCCTGCTGAGCGGCGGTCTCGATTCATCCGCCGCCCTCGGCATGGCCCGGGCGCTGTCCCAAGGTCCACTCGCGGCCTTCACCATCGCCTTCGACCACGATGCCTTCGATGAAAGCGCGGTCGCCGCCGAAACCGCCGCCCGGGCCGACGCCACCTTTCACCCGATCCGGGTGACCAATGCCGATTTCGCCGCCCACTTCGCCGATGCCGTCTGGCATGCCGAGTCGCTCCACTACAATGCCCACGGCACCGCCCGCTACCTGCTCAGCCGCGCCGTGCGCGCCGCCGGCTACAAGGTCGTGCTCGCCGGCGAGGGCGCGGATGAACTCGGGGCCGGTTATCACTTCTGCGAAAAGGTCCTTCAGGCCCCGCCGAGTTCGCCCCTGAAGTGGCCCCGCGCCGCGCTCCGGCTTCTCCACCCCTACTCGCCCCTCGAACGGCAGATCGCCGGCACCTCGCCCTGGCTGGTCCGCGCCTCTCGCCTCCTCGGGTTTCCCGACGCGATCACGGAGTACGTCGGCGCCAAGATCGGCGCCATGCGCGACCTGCTCGCCCCGGAGTTCGCCGCGACGTTTTCGCGCCGGGATCCCTACCGCGAGTTCTTTCGACAGTTCGACCTGCGCCGCCAACTACTCGGCCGCGAGCCGGTCAAACAGGTGCTCACGCTTTGGCTGAAGTCATTTTTCGTCAACTACGTCCTCGCCGGCGAACGACTCGACATGGCGCACGGGGTGGAGCTCCGCCTCCCGTTCCTCGATCACCCCCTGTTCGAGTTCGCGCGGGAGATGCCGTCGACCCTCTTCCTCCGCGAGGGCCGCCAAAAGTGGGTCCTGCGCGAAGCCATGCGCCCCTACGTGCTCGACCGGGTGCGGCTGGGACAAAAACAACCGTTCCTCGCCCCGCCCTCCACCCTGGAGGAAGGCAGTGCCCTGCTCGCCCTCGCCCAGGACACCCTGCGCAGCCGCTCCCTGGCAACAGTGCCCTTCTTCGATCACCACGCCGTGGTCCGTCTCCTCGACACCCTCCCCCGCCTCTCCACCGCCGACCGCGCCGCCCTCGACCCCGTCCTCCTCATGCTCCTCTCCACCGCCGTACTCCAGGACCGCTTCCACCTCACCTAGCTCCCGCCAAGTCGCGAACGCGCGAAAGGTCGATCACCTGGTTGGAATCTCAAATCTCAAATTTCAGACCTCAGCCCTCAAATCTCAAATTTCAAATCTCAAATCTCAAATTCCGGCGGCCGCCGCCGCCGGCAAACAGAAGCACGAAGAAGTCAGCGTCACATCCGCGTGCGCCCAGACCTCCTTGAATCGCGCCTCGACCGCTGCCAGTTCCTCCGGATGTTTGTTCTGGAGACGGAGCGTCTGCGCGAGACCGAACAGGGACCAGCCATTGTCGGCGTTGCGCGCCAGATCGTCGCGGTAGACCTGCTCGGCCTCCGCCAGGAGGTGGCGCTGCAGCAGGGCCGCCCCAAGGGCATGGCGGACCGGGTGGGTCCAGGCCGGAGGCTCCGCGTAACGCAACGCATCCTCCCGGACCACCCCGGCGCGCAGGTGCGCCAGGCCGGCCTCGACCTTGCCCTCGCTCATCAGGATTTCCCCTTCGAGCAGGTGTTCGGCGATGTCGATCACCTCCGCGAGCGGATTTTTCCGGTACTGCGCCGCGGCACCGATCTGTTTGCGGGCCCCGGCCAGCGCCACCGCCTCCTCCCGCGCGCCCGCGGAATCCCCTTGCGCGGCCCGCGCAATGCCTCGGGCCAAAAAGCGCCAGACGCGCGCATGGGGGTGCTTGGCGATCGGCTCGGGAGCGGCGAGGATCTCGTCCCACTTTCCAAATCGCTTCATGACCTCAAACTGCATGGCCGCGTATCCATCGGCTGTCGACGATTCGCGGTTCCACTCCGGCGGCATGCGCTCGAACAGCTCGCGCATGGTCCGGGCCGCCAGTTCGCTGCGGCCCGACATCATCGCCGCATAGGTGAGCAGGTGGTAGTCGTGCCCCATGTAACTCAGATAGCCGCCCACCGGTCGTCCCGCCGCCGCCTGGTAACGCTGATTGATCGCGATGGAGCGGACGTTCGCCTCGATCGCATTGTCCCAGTGACCCAGCCGCACATCGATGTGTGACGACATGTGAACGAGGTGACCCAGCCCGGGCGTGAGGACGCGCAGCCGATTCGCCGCCTCCAGCGCCTGCCCGGGGTGGGAGGACGCCTCATGGGCATGCACCGCCAGGTGATTCGCCAGCGGATGCTGGGGATTGAGCCGCAGGGCCGTCTCCAGCGCCGCAACCACCACCTCAGTGCCCGGCTGCGGGGTTCCATCCTTGTGCCAAAGATCCCAGGGACGAAGCATCATCCAGGCATCGGCGCACCAGGTCGCGAGGTCGGCGTCGTCCGGGTGCTCCCGCCAGACCTGGCGCATGGCCTCGGCATAGGCCCGATCCAGTCCGCTCCGATCCTTCTCGGAGCCCACGGCAAAGCGCGTCGCCATCGCCCGAATCAGCTTCCGCTCCACCGGCGTGGCACCCGCGGACGGAGCCGCCAGCCGCTCGGCCTCCTGCAAGGCCTCGATGGCCAGCTTGGTCCGGGCCGGCGAGACTCCGGGGCTGTTGATGTGCGGGCTGCACGCCAGCGCCACCCCCCACCAGGCCATCGCGCACTCCGGATCCAGCCGCGTCGCCTGCTGCATCGAACGCAGGCCCTCGTCGTAGTTGAAATTTGTGACCAACGCCACGCCCTGATCGAAGTACCGCTGTGTCTCCGGCTTCGCCCCCGTGATCACTCGCGTGTGCGTGCCCGTCCCTTCAAACAACGGCGGTGCCGGGGACATCGCCGGACCCGCGCCTTGGACTCGCCCCGCGTCCAGAAGCAGTGCAGCCAGCAGAAACCAAAACCGGAAACGGGAGGGGTGAAGGTGCATCACGGAAAATTCGACTAGCGGCCAGGAGCTGGCACCACGGATGGACTGAGAGGCGCACCGATTCAAGGCGCATGCTTTTTACAATTTGGCAAGGAGCGGGAAGTTGCGAGACAGCCTCTCCGACGACGCCGGTTGCGCTTCGCGGATACCAGAACGGTCGGACGCAGCGATTCGTGCACCGTCCCCCGGCGCTGACGGAGCAGCGCCCTCCAGGGGTGCGACCTTCGGTCGTGGCGGATGGGGAAAAACGGCGACTGCGGGTCGCCGCTCCCCCAGGCCACCCGTAGGGTTGATCCCTGGAGGGCGTCGCTCCGACGACGCCGGT
>JAEUGZ010000467.1 GCA_016794725.1 Opitutaceae bacterium
GTGACGCAGGCACTGGCGGACCTTCGTGGCATTATTCCGTTTGTGACGAATTACCTGCGGAATGTGGACGCTCATGTCGGGGCCATGGCGGGCGCAGTCAGCGGGGTGCGCAGTGTGTTTGTCACCGGACGGGGAGCGTCCCTGGCGACCGCGGGTACGGGAGGCCTGATACTAAAGGAGTCAACACGACGGCATGCGGAAGGCATGAGCTCTGCAGGATTTCGCCATGGACCGCTGGAGATGGTCGGTCCGGATGTCCAAGTCCTGGTCTGCGCGGGCGGGCTTTCCGTGGCAGGTCTGCACCGTCGTCTGGTGGGGGACATCATCCAAGCAGGGGGCAGGGCGGCGCTGATCGGAGCCGGCGACGACATCGAGGAGGTGTTCAAGGTGCCGGAAGTTCCCGACTCCCTGCTACCCCTGGTGGAAATTTTGCCCGTGCAGGTGCTTTCGCTCGCACTTGCCGCCCGCGATGGCATCGAGGCGGGACGGTTTCAACGCGCTTCCAAAATCACAACGCAGGAATGATCGCCCGCATGACGTCCTCCTCACAGCGCCCACACCTTCTGCCGCCCTGGTTGCTGTACGCGCTGACCGCCGCGGTGTGTTGGGGCATCTGGGGCGTGTTGTCCAAGGGCCCGAGCCGGGAACTCTCGGGATGGATGACTCAGATGCTGTTTACCTTCGCGCTGATTCCCTCGGCCCTGCTGGCGCTTTTCTCCTCTCGGGTGAGGGTGGGCACGAACAAACCGCTGGGCCTTTTCTGGGGGTTTATCTCGGGGCTGCTGGCGGCGGCGGGAAATATCGCGTTTTATCTGGCGCTGGAAAAAGGCGCAGACACCGCGATCGCCGTCCCACTGACAAATGTGTATCCGCTGGTGACCATCGCGGTGGCCTGGATCTGGTTCAAAGAGCGGCTCAATGGCGTGCAATGGGCGGGAATCCTGGTGGCGGTGCTGGCCATTGTCCTGCTCAGCGGCGAGGCGGGGAACCTCGGGCGGCCGTTGGACGTGCTGCGTCGCATCGGCATGAACGCGTGGATGGGTTACAGCCTTGCGGCGATGGTGTTCTGGGGTGTTTTCAGTGCCACCCAGAAACTCTCAACCAACCACATCTCGGCCGAATTGTCATACCTGGCCTGGTGCGCGGCCTTTGTTCCCATCGCCCTTTGGATACTAGTCACCAAGGAGCTCAACTGGTCGATGTCCGCCGCGATGGTCGGCTCCGGTCTCGCGGCCGGCGCGTTGAACGGCTTCGGCGTGATCGCGGCCTTTGCCGCCTATCGCTACGAAGGCAAGGCGTCCATCGTCACACCCCTGGCTGCAGCGGTGCAGCCCGGTGTGACGGTGGCGCTCGCGCTGGCTTTTCTCGGCGAACGCATCGGCGTGCTCGAGGCGGCGGGCGTCGGACTTGCGATTGTCGCGGCCGTGGCCCTGTCGTATGAGCGGAAGAAGCCGACAAGCTGAAACACCTCTCCGCGGCGCACCTGCGACCATGACCATCTTCCCTCCCAATCTGCCCTCGCTGCGCTGCCCAGGCTGGACGCGAAATCTCATCCGCTTCGCCACCCTGTTGGCTTTGCTGGCGGCTCGGAGTGACGCGCGGGAGCCTGCGCCTGCGCGGCTGTACCTCGGGAATGATGATCACACCGACTTCATGTGGACGGCTGATGCCGACACTTATGCCTCGGTGTTCGTCGACCTGCTCGACACCCACCTCCGTCTGGCGGATGAAACGGCGGGTAATCCGTCACCCTATCGCAATCGCTTCAACGCCGACGGTTCGCTGTGGCTCTCGACCTATGAACAGCGGAAAAGCCCGGCTGAATTTGCCCGGTTGATCGAGCGGATCCGCGACGGCACGATCAGCGTTCCTCTCAACACCCTCGTCTCCTGTTATGGGGGCCAGCCGGTGGAGGCGGTGCTGCGCGGACTCTACTATGCGGGTCGAATCGAGCGGGCGCACGGACTTCGCTTCCCTCTCGCGACGGCGATGGAGAACCAAACGCTGCCCCTGGGGTTGGCCTCGCTCTTTGCCGGGTCCGGCGCCCGCTACAGCTGGCGCGGGGTTTGCGGGTGCGCGAGCAAGATCTCGAACCGGGTGCTGGGGGAGCGGGACCGCGAAGTCTACTGGTACACGGGCAAGGACGGACAGCGGCTTTTGCTCAAGTGGTACTCGCTCGGACCCCATGGCATCGGCGGCTATGTCGAGGCCGGTGAACCGTTGAAGGCGATTCCCTTCACGGCCACCGACGCCGGCTTCCTGCGCCGGCAGGTGGAGCCAGGGACGGGAAAGCCCTTTCGTGTCATTGGCCTCTTCGGTTATGGGGGCGATGATCTGGCGCGGAAAACCGGAGTTACGCCTCCGCCCATGGTTCCGGGAGTGCCGGGATTGCACAAGGTGGTCTCCGGACCCTACTGCGACCACTTCCACGTCATCGCCCAGCGGGAAAGCACGCCCGAGCGTCAGATCATCGTCTCGAACGTGCTCGACTTTTTCGCCGACTTTGAGGCCACCCATGGCGCGGCGATCGACGGCAAGACCGTGACCCATGGCAACGAATGGGACCTGTACTCGGCATCGATGTCGGAGACGTCCGCGAGGGCCAAACGGGCCGTGGAGAAACTGCGCACGGCAGAGTTACTCGCCACGCTGGTGAGCCTCAAATACCCTGGATTTCTGCCACGCCACGCCGCGGCAAGGGATCGTGCGTTCACCAGCCTCGGACTCTTTTGGGAGCATAACTGGACGGCGGATGGTCCGATTTCACGGGGACACCGGGCGGCCTGGCAGAACCGGGTCGTGACTGACATCGAGTACTATGTGGATGCGGTGACCTCCGAGTCCCTCATTCGCCTTGGGGGGATGATCCCGCGTCCCGACAAGCGTCAGCGCTTTTTCGTGCTCAATGCCCTTGGCTGGGAGCGCACCGGGGCGGCTGATCATCCCTATCGGGGTCCGGCCGATGTTCACGTCGTCGATGTGGCGACCGGCGAAGAGGTGCCTCACCAGATTGTTCGACCCGGCGGAGCCCCCCACCTGCGTCTTTTCGCGACGCGCGTTCCATCGATGGGATACAAAGTCTATGAGATTGTACCGGGGCCCGGCCGGCTGGCGTCCGAACCTGCCGCGAAGGTGTCCGGCGAGGATGGGGAGATCATTGAGACGGCGACGCTCCGCCTCGTCGTGGCGCGTGACGGTGCGATTCGCAGCCTCGTGCACAAACCGATGTCTGCGGCCGATCTGGCGTCGACGATCGACGGCCTCGCTTTGAATGACCTGGCGCCCGAGGCCGAGACCGGTGAGCCGTTGGCGATCGAGGAACAGGGGCCGGTGTCGGTCACCGTGCGGGCCCGCACCAGTGCCGGACTGGCGCACACCACACGGGTCACCGTCTATCGCGAGTCCGATCGGGTCGATCTCGACAATGAAATCACCGCCAACTTCGACGATGTCCGCCGCTGGGCATTCAGTTTCAATCTCAACGCCCCGGCGGTGAGGTCCGAGGAGGTCGGGGCGCTGGTCCTGAACAAACTTCGTTCACAGGGAGGCGACTATGCCAACGCCCATGCCCGCTATGATTACATCACCCTCAACCACTTCGCCGACATCAGCGACGACCGCGGCGGCCGGGGAGTGACGCTGTCCAACGCCGATCTGGCCTTCGCCAAACTCGGACGAAGCACAATCACGGCGCTCGACGACGTCACCCCCCAGATCAACGTCCTCGCGGGAGGGCAGGTCGATGGACCGAACCTGGGTATCCGCGGGCAGAATGGGCAGAGGAACTTCCTGCAGCGCTTTGCCCTCCGGCCCCACGCCGGCTACGATCCCGTGGCGGCAATGAAGTTCGCGCTCGAACACCAGAACCCGATGATCACCGGGGCTTTGATTGGAACCGAAGCGGGGATCTATCCGGGCACGGAATATTCGCTGGTGACCGTTGCCGATCCTTCGGTCCTGATCTGGGCGGTCAAGCCGGCAGAGGAAGGCATCGATCACGGCGTGGTGGTGCGGTTGTGGAATGTCTCGGACGTCCCCGTTTCAACTCCTGTGCAGTGGCGCGATGCGGTGAGCGCGGTCGAACGGACCACTCACATCGAAACGCCTCTCGAGCCCGCGATGCTTGATGCGGACGGTCGGCTGGTGGCGCAGTTTGCCCGACAGCAGCTGCAAACCTATCGATTCCAGCTTGCCGCGAATCCGGCATCGGAGGTGCGCCCCGCACCGGGTGTGGCGCAGATCCAGCCTTGATCGAAGGGCAGGGCACGGTTGTCATGAACCACGCGATCAACCGGAATGTGGCTTCGGCTGAATTGTTTTCTCCCCACCCATGGCCTTCCTGACCTCGCACCCCCAGTCAACCTATGATGTGATTGTCGTCGGCTCGGGAGCGGCGGGAGGCCAGACTGCCTATACGCTGACCATGGAGGGGGCGAAGGTGTTGATGGTCGAGGCGGGGCGCAATTATGACCCGATGGCGGAGACTCCCATGTTCCAGCCCAACGGTTATGCGCCCCTGCGCGGAGCGGGCACGCCGGACAAGCCGCTGGGATTCTATGATTCCACGGTGGATGGCGGCTGGGATGTGCCGGGCGAACCCTTCACAAACGCCTCGACCGATCCGAAGCGGCAGTTCACGTGGTGGCGGGCCCGCATGTTGGGAGGCAGGACGAATCACTGGGGCCGGATCTCCCTGCGCAATGGTCCGTATGATTTCAAGCCCTACAGCCGGGACGGCCTTGGGTTCGACTGGCCCATTTCCTACGAGGATGTGGCGCCCTACTACGACAAGGTGGAAATGCTGGTGGGCGTCTACGGCAGCCATGAAGGGCTGGAGAACACACCCGACTCTTCACCTGGTGTGCTGCTTCCGCCGCCGGCGATGCGTGCGGGTGAACGAGTGGCGCAACGGCGCGCGCGGGAGCTGGGGCTGCCGGTGGTGCCGATTCACCGGGCGGTGTTGAGTGTGCGGCAGGATGCGGAAAACCTTCCGGCCAAACTCCACCCCGGCAACCCAAAGGCGCAACGCATCCTCGCCCAGGCCATGCGTGAGCGCGCGGCGTGTTTTTGGGCGACGGAGTGCGGGCGCGGCTGCTCAATCAAAGCCAACTATCAGTCGCCCACCGTGCACCTTCCGCCGGCGCTCGCGACGGGCAATCTCGACATCCTGACCGATTCGATGGTGCGGGAGGTCACGGTGGATGGCCGGGGACGGGCCTCGGGGGTCCTGACCATCAACCGCAAGACCGGGGCGGAAGGCAGGATCTCCGCCAAGGTGGTGGTCCTCGCCGCCAGTTCCTGTGAGACGGTGCGCATCCTGCTCAACTCGAAGTCGTCCCGGTTTCCCCGAGGCCTGGCGAATTCCAGTGGCGTCGTGGGGAAGTACATCATGGATACCGTGGCGGCGGGATTGAGCGGCCAGATTCCGCTCCTTGAAAATCTTCCGGCACACAACGAGGACGGGGCGGGCGGAAACCACGTCTACGTGCCCTGGTGGCTTTATCGGCAGCAGCAGGCCGGAAAACTGCCGTTCCCCCGCGGGTATCACATTGAGTTTGGCACCGGACGGCAGATGCCGGGCATGGGGACCTTTTCCGGGCTCGAGTGGCTCAACGGTGGCACCTATGGCCGGCGATTCAAGGAGGATGCGCGCCGCTACTATGGTTCCTTCATCGGTTTTGGCGGCCGGGGTGAAATGGTGCCGAATGAGGACTGCTACTGTGAGCTCGATCCGAGTGTGAAGGACAGGTGGGGCATTCCCGTGCTGCGGTTTCACTGGAAGTGGTCCGACCATGAACTGCGCCAGGTGGCCCACCAGCAACGGACCTTTGCCGACCTGATTGAGGCCATGGGCGGCAAAATGCGGGTCCCCCCGGCGGCGGATCCCCGCACCGCCATTCGTCCCGGCGGAAACGTCAAGCACGAGGTAGGCGGAGCTCGCATGGGAAGCGATCCGCGGACGTCGGTGACCAATGGCTTTGGGCAGACGTGGGACGTGAAGAACCTCTTCCTGACCGACGCCGCTCCCTTCTGCTCCAATGCAGACAAAAACCCGACGCTGACCATCATGGCTTTGGCGTGGCGGGCGAGCGACTACCTGCTGGAGGAACTGCGACGCGGAAATCTCTAGACTCCGGCACGGACCCTCCCGTGTTTCGAACCCGCTCCGATAGCAGACGGCGAAAAGCCCGTACGGGTATTCGGGCTAGGACTTGGTGGCCGCTTTCGGAGCCGGGGCGGCGGGGGATGGAGGTGTGTCGGAGATGGATACGCGGATCAGTCCGCGCCACTGGCCGGCGGTGTAGTTGAGGGCCTTGTCGTCGGGATAACGTTCCGCGAGGCGGGCCCGCAGCTCGGGAGACAGTGACTCGCTCGGACCGTGGCAGGTCAGGCATTGCGGGGCGACCGCCATCGGGCGGTAAAGGCGCCACTCCGGTTTCTTGCCGGGACGGTCGATTCGCTGCATGAGGAGTCTGGGCGGATTGCCGTCCTCGATGTCGTGCTCCACCCGGGCAAGAGCGACCTTTTCATGCGCGTCGGGAGCGTTGGCCGGATTGCGCAGGCGCAGGCTGGTGCGCTTCACCGCGGTGATGCGCGGCATGCCGGTGATGATCTGGCCCGTCATGGGCAGGGCCTTGAGGTGACAGAAGTCGATCGCCTTGTCCGCGCCGTTTTTGGCGACGGCGGCATTGACTTCATTGACGAGGGTCATGGCGACCCGGTTGATCGCCTTCTCGCCGATGTCGCGAATCTCGACATGTTCGGGGGCGTTGGGGTTGACGAAAACGGCGGTGGCGGATGCGGTTTCGGCGCCGAATGCGCCGTGGACAAACACGAATGGAAGAAGGAGAAAAAGGCGCGTTTTCATGATTTTGGGGAAGTGAGCCGGGAGAGGCGCTTGCGTTGGGGGCTGGGCGTAAGCGTAGCTGCGAAGAGGGCGGGGGAGAACTTACATCCGAGCCGGTTTGTGGGGTAGTAGATCCACTATTACGGGTTGGAAGCCCGGTAGATGGCTTGGGCGAGGGGAAGAGCGCCCCGGGGTCATAAGTGTTGAGGTTGAGGACAAACCGTGCTGTCGCTCTCGGTCGAGAAGTGACTCCGCTGGAGGGCGGCGCTTCGTCGACGCTGGGGGACGATACCCGGCGCCACAACGCCGATCGATCCGGTTTCACTCTTCACCCTTCACCCTCCGATCTTCCCATCGGGCCTGCCAAGCGCAACCGGCGTCGACGGAGCGACGCCCTCCAGCGATCTAGCGCGGGCTCCGGATGCGGCTAAAGCCGCAGCTACTTTGTTTGCCCCGCCTCCATCGATCCCTCCCGTTGGAGCTGGCCTCGCCGAGGCCGGGGGGGACTCCCCTTCCGCGTTCGTCAGCACAATCACGAAAGACAACCGGTCCAGACGCGGGCTCGGCGAGCCCACCTCCAGCGGAGTTCAGTGGGCGGGCGGACCGAGCGTGGCGCCTTCGCGAAGGCTGCAGTCGAGCAGGATGTGCTGGGGGGCGTCGAAACGCTTGTGCACGAGGTCGACGAGGCGTTTGCCGCCGGTGACGCCGATTTGGTGAAACGGGATTTGGACCGTGCTGAGGAGCGGTCCGCCGGCCGGGCGGGCGAGACCGTCAAAGCCGGCGATGGATACATCCTTTGGCACCTTCAGGCCGTGGGACTCGAGCCACTTGATCAAGTCGTAGGCCTGGTGGTCGGCGGCGCAGACCCAGGCGGTGACGCCGTCGCGGGTTTGCGCAAGCAGGCGTTCGTACGAAGCCTCGATCGGGAGGGCGTGACGAGGGCCGGCGTTGATGATGTCAGCCTCGCGCAGGGGCAGACCGGCTGCGGTAATCTGCTCCACGTAGGCGCCGAAGCGACGGAGCGACCAGGTGGCTTCGACCGGGTAGCGCCAGGTGAAAAAGCCGATTCGCTCGTGTCCGAGCGATCGCAAACGGTCAAACAGCCGGGCCACTCCCCGGTGATGATCGACATCGACGCAGTTGAGTGGCGTTCCGCCGTATTGCTCGACGAGAGAAACGACCGGGTACTTGAGCACCAGTTCGTCGACCACCGTTCGCGGAAACGGGTAGATCAGCAGGACTCCGTTCCACTTCGGTCGCCGCGAATCGCGCAAGGTGGCGTAGGAAGGACTGTCGAGGTGCAGGTCCTCCGGTCGCACAAAGTGCAGGTCCAGGCGAACATTCTGGCCGCGGGCGACGTCGGAGACGCCGTTGAGCAACTCTTGTCCCGGATTGCCATAGGCGGTGTGTTCAAAGCTGGGCAGTTCAACGCACACCAACACCCCGAATGTGATCGTACGTCCGGTCCCGCGGCCCGCGGGTTCAGCCCGCTTTTCGAGCGGGGTATAGCCGAGGCGGGAAGCGAGGGCAAAGACCCGGGCTCGGGTCTTGGGGTTGATGCCCGGATGGTTGGTAAAACAGCGCGAGACCGTGGCGCGGGAGATCTTCAAACGGTCGGCGATGAGTTGCTGGTTGACCGGTGGCATCGATAAATCGGGTCCCGAATGAACGGCGCGGAGGACCACCGGGCAAACCCCATTTTCCTGCAGACAGGTGAGCACCGGGATTTCGCAGGTGTTTGAACACGATGGCGAACAGGCGTGAACAATCAATGCAATTTAATGCACATTTTTTCTTTACCCACCATGAACCCGGCTCACGCTGAAACGGAGATGTTCCCGTCCTGTGCACCGGTGGTTTCGTTCGTCCCCTCTTGTCGCCACCCTGAGCCGGCTCCTGGTCAACGGACTCTGAGTCCGGGTGGCTAGCCGCATTTTTTCGCCATGAATCTGCCCAGAATCATCCTTGCGACCGCCGCGAGCACAGTGGTGACCGCTTCCGCTCCAGCCTCCGATGTGATGCCTCCGCGCGATCCTTCCTGGAAACTGGTCTGGTCGGATGAGTTCGAGGGCGATCGCATCGACCCGTCCAAGTGGGAGTTTGAAGTCAATGCGAAGGGGGGAGGAAACAACGAACTGCAGTACTACACGAACCGGGCCGAGAACGCGACGGTGGGGGACGGGACGCTGAAGCTCATTGCACGACGCGAGGCCTACACCGGACCGGAAGGGACGCGCTCGTACACATCGGCGCGTTTGCGAACCAAGAATCGGGGTGACTGGAAGTATGGACGCTTCGAGATCAGGGCCAAACTGCCGAAGACCCAGGGATTGTGGCCGGCCATCTGGATGCTCCCGACCGACAATGTCTATGGTGGCTGGGCTGCGAGTGGGGAAATCGACATCATGGAGCTGGTGGGCCACAAACCGACCGAGGCCTTCGGCACGCTGCACTACGGTGGATCCCATCCCCGCAACACCCACACGGGAAAGACCTTTGTTCTGCCCCAGGGTGACTTCAGCGAGGACTTTCACGTGTTCGCCCTCGAGTGGGAACGCGGGGTGTTCCGCTGGTATGTCGACGGCGTGCACTACCAGACGCAGACGGTGTGGCGGACCGAAGGTGCGCCGTATCCGGCACCCTTTGACCAGCGATTCCACCTGCTGCTCAACGTGGCCGTGGGTGGAAACCTCCCCCGCCATCCCGACGCCACGTCGGTCTTTCCCCAGACGATGACGGTGGATTACGTGAGGGTGTATTCGAGAGTCGGAACGCAGTGAGGCAAGGGCGGGGTTGCGCGACGCTGATACCAAAACGGTAGGGCGCATCGGTTCGGGGACCGTCCCCCGGCGTCGACGGAGCGACGCCCTCCACCGGAGCGCAACCTACAAGGTTCATGTGCAGCGTCGAAAAGAAACGCGGCCTCGGCGAGGCCGCCTAGTGCGTGGGCACCCGGAGGGTTCATTCATGGAGGGCGCCGCTCCGTCGGCGCCGGTTGCGCGACGCTGATACCCAAACGGTCGGGCGCGTCGGTTCGGGGACCGTCCCCCGGCGTCGACGGAGCGACGCCCTCCATCCGAACCGAAGCCAAATCAACGATGGGCTCGGGGCTTTAGGCGTGACCGCGAGGGCCAGCCCTGCATCGGAGCGACGGAACGACTAACGCTGAAGCGGTTCGGAATTTCGACCTTCACTCTTCGCACTTCGCGCTTCACCACTCCGCGGTGTGGTGCAGCCCTACCGGGAGACGAAAAAGCCGGAGGGGTTCGCCATCGAACCCACTCCGGCCGGGAACAAACAACGTGTGGACGGCTGCCGCCGGATCAGAAGACCGTGCCCAGTTCGAGCCGGGCGGACATGCCAGGAGCGAAGCCGAGACCGTACTGGTCGCGATCGTTCAGGAGGTTGTTGATGTTGAGCTGAACCTTGGTTTCCCGACCCTTGAACTTGAAGTCGTAGCGGATCATGGCGTCGAAGTTCACCCGTGGATCCGTGTAGAGGGCGATCGGCTTGCCGTTCTTGTCAACCTGGAGCTGACCCGAGCCATCGGTGCGCGCGCTGATGAACTCGCGTTCCGATTCCCATTGGCCGCCGAGACCGACGGTGATGCCCTTGAGCGTGTCGGCCGAAAAGGCGTAGGTGCCCCAGAAGGTTGCAGCGTGCTTCGGGGTGTCGTCGTCCGAACCCTTGCCGAGGTAGCCGGCACCCTGCCAGGTGGAGGTGTCGTTCGGGTCGCCATAGGCCTCCTTCAGCGGGAAACCGGAGAGTCCCCAGCTGCCGTCGGGAAAGAACCAGTTGGCCCAGCGGTCCTGCGTGTAGGGATACTTGGGGAAGGCGCCGACGTTGACGGTCCTCCGTTCTAGCTGTGAAAAGGTGGCCACCAGCTGGAAACCATCGACCGGGGCCCAGAGGATTTGCGCGTCCCAGCCCTTAGATTCGTCATCACCGGAGGTCCAGGCCTGGTAGGTGCCGCGGTCTGGGGCGGCGCGATCCATGGTGGCGATGTTCACGTTGGGATCGTCGATGTTGAAGTACCAGCCCGGCCAGCCCTGACCGGCTGAAACGTTGGCGTAAACCTTTTCCATGTAGGCGGCGCCGGCGGCGTTGGAGGCGTTGAGGTACCATTTGCCGTCCTTCTGGTAGGCGGCACCGGCGCGCACGGCGGCATCCCATTCCGTGCGGGCATTGAGCTGGGCGGTCGAGTAGTCGGCCTGACCGGGGAGCGGATTGGCGCCCTCGACGAGGTAGGTGATGGGCTTGTTGGGATCGAACTGCTTCTTCGCCGGGGCCGGGGCCCACCAGTAGAAGTAGGGCGTGCCAGTACGATCGATCTTGAACTTCGAGATCGTGCCCGAAAGACGGCCGTCGAAGAAGTCCATCTTGATGCCGTACTCGGTGCTCTTGGCGACAGTGGCGTCGATCGGATTGCCGTAGCCGTCGCGCAGACCCTCGAAGTTGGGCACGAGTCCCTCGGACTTCAGGGCGAACACCGAGAGCGCGGGCAGCACCTTGACGCTCACGCCGTACTGCGCGGTGTTCTTGCGCTGCGGGAGCCGGTCGATGTCGGAGCTGGCGGTAGGGGTGATGCGGTCGCGGGTGATGACATGGTTGGCATTGCGATCGCGCCGCGTGCCGGCGATGAGCGTGATGCGATCGTCGGCGAAGCGGCCCTGGTAGACCCCGTAGGTGCCCTGGTTCCAGGCGAGGTTCGTCGTATCGGAGATGCGCACCATGGCGGCATCCGCCGAGCCATCGCCCTGCCGTCCAAACTGGATGTAGGAAAGATCGGTGGGAGACTTGTAGTTCGAGGTGCCGGGTTTGGTGCGGTCGGTGCTGAGATTCTTGTCGAAGCGCTCGTTGGAGCGACCCACGAGGAAGCTGTGGTTCATGCCGAGCCACTTGCGGTCCTTGAAAAGTTCGAAGCGGTAGTTGAGTTCGGCGCGGACCTGCTCGCGGTTGTTCTTTTCGTCATAGCCGGTCCAGTTGTACTGAAAAATGGCGTCGCGCACGATGCCCGCGGAGAACGAGGTGTCGTCGGGCGTGAGCGGAGAGACGGTGGCGTTGCCGCGCAGGGCGGTCGGGCCGACGCCGACCTGGAGGGCGCCGCCGACGTCGAGACCCTTGAACCGGCTCTTCGACTTGTTCACCCCGACGAGCAGGTTGAGATTCTCGGCGAGACGCTGTTCGACCTTGGCGAGCAGGTTGTAGGCCTCGGTATCGACGTAGGTGTCAGGTCCCGACCAGCGGAACGTCCGCCGGTCCTTGCCGGGAAACTCCAGGAATCCGGCGCGTTCGAGGCGGTCCTGCTGGTCGGCTGGAACGTCGGCACGGGCCCGTACACTTTGAAAACCCGTTCCCTCGCGAAACTCCTCGCCGTATTCAAGATCCAGGGTGACGAGGGTGTTCTTGAAGGGACGAAGCTGAAAGATCGGGGCGACGAAGTAGTGGTCGGCCTGGAACAGTTCGGTCTGGTCGCCGGCGCGCTCAACGGCGCCGGTCACGCGGTAGGCGAAACCCATGCGCCCCTCGTCGGCGGGGCGGCTGCTGTCGAAGGCAAGACGAACATAGTCGTTGGTGCCGACGCCAAAGTTGACCTCGTCGCGGGCGCGGGCCAGCGGGGTCTTGGGCAGGTAGTTGACGATCCCGCCGAAATTGCCGATGCCGTAGAGCAGGGCGGCTGGCCCGCGGATGACCTCGATGCGGCCGATGTTGCCGGAGTCGGTGGAGTGCTGACGTCGGAAACCGTCGCGCAGGACCGTATCCGTAATGAACCCACGCAGCTTCACCGTCGTCTGCGTCTTGGCGGCGGTGGCGCCCTCGGAGCTGTGCACGCCGCCGGCGTTGATGAAGGTGTTGCCCTGTCCCGCGTCGTTCTGGGAGCGCAGGATGATGCCGGCGGAGTAGCGCAGCGATTCGCGCAGGTCCTTGGCGCCGACGTCACGCACGAACTCCTCGGTGATCACCTCGATCGGCATCGGGATGTCCTTGATCGCCGTGTCGAGACGCGACCCGGAGATGGAGTTGGTGGCGCGGTAGCCCTTGTCCTTCTCCGTGCTGACCTGGAAGGGCGAGAGTTCGACGGTCTCTTCGGCGGAAAGGGCGGGGGACTCCTTGGGCGTGTCGGTCGCCGGAGGTTTCGGGGCTTGTGCGGTCAGATCGGGTGCAAACAAGACCAGACTGAGCGTGGCCAGACCGAGGGGTCCGGTCCATCGCGAGGGGGTAGTTCTCATAGGGGAGAGCGGGCAGACTATGCCGGGGGCGGGGCTGACAGGCAACCGCTGTGACCATCGGCTGTACGTGCATAGATGTGCATAACGGCTCCGCAATCAATGCAATTCTATGCAATTCATGTGGTGAAATCGACGAATGGTGAATTTCGTCCCATGCATCCCGTGCAAAGGACGGCGGAAAATTCGTCGCATTAAATCCTTATTTTAAGGGATTTATGGAAATCCGTGGGAGGGATTCTGGATTGCGATAAGGCGGCGGCGGATCCGTTGCCAAATTTCCGAAGGACTTTGGCCGGACCGGTGCCGCCGGGTGAAAATCTGGGTCCGGTGTGTAATCATAATTGCGATACAGCGAGACTGCTTCCGGATCGTGCTGCCCGCTTGTACCTGGGCTGTGGTCGCGCGAAGCGGCAGCCGACGTGGACCGCGGTGCCGGTCGGGGCGCAAAAAAGCGCAGTCCGGAGTGGACTGCGCTCGGTGAGCATGAAAGCGGCTCAGGCCTCGAGCTGCGGGCGGGTCGGTTCGGGCCAGTCGACGTGGAAGAACTTGCCGCGGGGCTGGTCGACGCGCTCGTAGGTGTGGGCGCCGAAGTAGTCGCGCTGGGCCTGGAGCAGGTTGGCGGGCAGGCGGGCCGACCGGTAGCTGTCGTAGTAGGCGAGGGCGGACGCGAAGGTCGGCGCGGGCACGCCGCATTCGGCGGCGAGGGACACGACCTTGCGCCAGTTTTCCTGTGCCTTCTTCACTGTCTTGTTGAAGTACGGATCGAGGAGGAGGTTGGCGAGGTCCGGCTTGCGCGCATAGGCCTCGGTGATCTTTTGCAGGAAGGCGGCGCGGATGATGCAGCCGCCGCGGAAGATCTGGGCGATCTCGCCGAAGTTCAGTTTCCAGCCGAACTCCGCCTGGGCCGTGCGCATGAGCTGGAAGCCCTGGGCGTACGAGCAGATCTTCGAGCAGTAGAGTGCGTCGTGAATGGCGGCGACGAGGGCCTTCTTCGAGCCCTTGTACTTCTTGCCCGGACCCTTGAGGATTTTCGAGGCGGCCACGCGTTCGTCCTTGATCGCGCTGATGCAGCGCGCAAAGACCGCTTCGGCGATGGTTGGCGCCGGCACGCCCATATCGAGTGCGTTGGTCGAGGTCCACTTGCCGGTGCCCTTCTGACCCGCGGTGTCGAGCACGATGTCGACAAAGGCCTTTTTCTTCGTCTTCGGGTCCTTCTGCTTGAGAATATCGGCGGTGATTTCGATCAGGAAGGAGTCGAGCGCGCCCTGGTTCCATTCCGAGAAAATCTCGCCCATCTCCGCGGGCTTCAGGCCGAGCAGTCCACCCATGAGCGCATAGGCTTCACAGATCATCTGCATGTCGCCGTATTCGATGCCATTGTGCACCATCTTCACGTAGTGGCCGGCGCCATTCTCGCCGATGTAGGTCGTGCACGGCACGCCGCCGGTGACGGGTTTGCCGGGTTGGGCGCCCATGATGGGCTTGCCGGTCTTGGCGTCGACCTTGGCGGCGACAGCTTCCCAAATCGGTTTTAATTCCTTCCAGGCGGCAAACTCGCCACCGGGCATGAGCGACGGACCGAAGCGTGCACCTTCTTCACCGCCGGATACGCCGGAGCCGATGAAGCGAAGGCCCTTTTCCTTGAGGGCTTTTTCGCGACGGATCGTGTCGGTCCACAGCGCGTTTCCGCCGTCGATGATGATGTCGTCCTTTTCCAGCAAAGGCACGAGCCCGTCGATGACCGCGTCGGTGGCTTTGCCGGCCTGCACCAGGATCACCATCTTGCGGGGTTTGGCGAGGGACTGGACAAATTCCGGCAGCGATTTCGTTCCGACCAGACCCCCGGGCGTGCTCGGGTTCTCGGCGACGAACTTGTCGGTCTTTTCCGTGGTGCGGTTGTAAACCGAAATCTGAAAACCGTGATCAGCGATGTTCAGCGCGAGATTCTGACCCATCACGGCGAGTCCGATGAGTCCAATGTCAGAGTGTGTCTTGGGCATACGAGGACGCGACACCTAGGCTGACCCCTGCCTGCCGCCAATCTCAATCTGCCGCCTGCCGATGAGCGTTAAGTCTGAGCGACCGATCCACGGTGTCGGTGCCATGCTGGATTCCGCTCCCGGAATCCAACTACATCTTCGGACCCTTTTGCTGGTTCTTGTTGTAGTCGATCTTGCTCGGGAAAAAGGGAGCGATTTTGTCCACGTAGGGCGTCAGGAACTTGGGTTCAGAGCGTTCGTAAATCCACTGGAAGCCGACGATCATGACGACCACCGCACCGATGATCGTGAGCCAGATCTTGTTTGCGCCCTGCAATTTGCGGAAGATAATGACCCCCAAAACGATCACCGCGATCGCGATGAGCAGCGTCAGCCAGATTTCCTTTGGGATTTTCTGGACGCGGTCGAGGGTGGTGACGGCAAACACGAGCACATGCGGGAGATGGCAAATCGCGCGGCCCGCGGCGAGAGGAAACGCGTGGGGGCGACCCCGGTCGGAATGAGGGAGGGCCAAGTCCGCCGGGATTGGCGAATTGGGCCTTTGCAGTTGAATCTACGACGAAAGAGGCCATCGGTGGTTTGGGCACTTTGCCGTCAAGAACGCCCGATGCAGTCGATCAAAAACTCGTAAACCACGGATGAACACGGATAAACACGGATTTGGGGCGCGGGGGTCAGCCGTTTGGGCGTGAGTCTCTACGTCGCCGGAGGGCTTTGTCTTCGCATGCATCCGTCCCGCCTTCGTATTTCGAATGCTTCAGGCAACGCCAATCCCCGCGGGGTCGGCGACCCCACCTCCACCGGAGACCAACCGGGCATTGCGGTGGTTGAGGATGGGCAGGTGCGGCCGCGGGTTCGCGGGCGTCGCTCCCGGTCGTAGGGTTCAAGTCATGAAAGTCTCCCGTCCCCTGACCGTTACGGTGCCGACAGCGGGGGTGCTGTTTGCAGAAAGTGTTCATGAGACGGATTTTCGTATGAAGGAGCGGATCGATCCGTTTCATAAGCTCATTTACGTTCTGAAGGGAGAGGTGGCGTGTGAACACCGCGGTTTGAAGCCCCTGATCCCGGCGCCGGCCGGGCGAGTCCTGGCGATCCCGGCCGGAGTGGCGCACCGATTGCATGACAAGGAGCCGGCGACCCTTTTGCTACTGTGCCTGGCCTGTGGGTTTGTGGACGCGGACGCGGGCCGCGGTGAACTTTGGCGAACGGTGGTGGCGGCGTCGGAAGACCGCTTGTGGCTAGACCGCTCGGCGCGCCAGCACCTTGAAAGCGCCTGGCGCCGGGCGTTGTTGGAGCAGGCCCACCCTCGTCTGGGTGGGGGACCCTTGGTGGCGTCGCTTGCCGTGCAGAGCCTCGTCCTGCTCGCCCGCCTGCCGGTCGAGACGGCGGAACAGAGCTCGCTCCAACGCGTGGCGTCGGTGGTGCAGGAAATCGATGAGACGTTCTACGAACCCTGGAACGTGGACCGCGCGGCGCTCCGAACCGGATTGTCGCGTCGCCGGCTGACCACCCTTTTCCGCGAACGCACTGGATTGAGCCTGACCGATTATGTGATCGACCGGCGAATGACCCATGCGGCCCGGCTGCTTCAGAGTGGGGAACACTCCATCCTCGGGGCGATGTTCTCCTGCGGTTTCGGCGATACGTCGCACTTCTACCGCCTCTTCAAGCGACGCTTTGGCGTGGCCCCCGGACAGTGGATTCACCAGGCCGAACGCCCACTTGGGCGCGGCAAGGCTCGGCCCAGTTCCGTCTAGCCCGTGACGGGTTCGAGACCGGCGCATCGTCCATTTCAGAAAAAGAAGAAGGCCGGTCGCCTACCCCTAAGCGACCGGCCATTACTTTCTTAATTACCCCAAAACTCCCGCTAAGCGGAAGTACCTCCGTGAAGAGCACAGCGCGTGCCATGGGGTCCGTGTGTGCGAAATAATCCACTCATGAGAGTGCCCGACCTGGGTGCCGGCTATGGATCTGTTGGGTGTGAGCCGCCTCAGGCGTGGGGTCCGGACTTTCCAGAGGTGCCCAAATCGCTGGGAATGAGCTGGCCCTGCTCCAGGTTGAGCCCGAGTTCGTGCAGCATTTTGTCGACCAGCGGAACCTGAAGGCGATACTGAAGCAGCGACTGCACCAACTGATTGGGAAGCCCGGGTGCGGCTGAGGGTCCGGCTTCGGTGGTGCCGGTCGGGGCCGGAGTGCCGCCGGCGCCCGGCATGCCCTGGATGTGGAGCATGCGAATGGACTCGATTTTTTCGGTCGGTTTGAGGGCGGCGGCGAGGACCGCCTCGAGTTTGCCCACGAGTTCCTTGCGCACTTCGAAGGCCATGATGGCTTCGCCGAGCAGGTTCTTGGATTCGTTGATCGCCTTCAGACCGATGGCCTCGACTTCCAGGCGCTTCTGGTCCGACTCGGCGACGATGCGTATCCGATCGGCCTCGGCCTGGGCCTGGGTGCGAAGGGCGGTGGCGCGGTCTTCCGCGGCCTTTCTGTCAGCTTCGGCGGATACAACGACCTTGACCGCGTCCTTTTCCGCGTCCTCGCGGGCGCGGATCACGACAATCTGCTTGGTTCGTTCGGCGGCGGCGACTTCCTGCACGGTTTTCACCTCCTCTTCGGCGCGCACCATATTGGCGCGCGCGTTGGCTGCGGAGGCGTCGGCTTTCGAGAGCTCCTCGGACTTCTTGGCGACGGCGATCCGGGCTTCCTGGCGTTCGATGTCCAGTTCGCGCGAACGCTGGATGTCGCGGGCGGCGACGGCCTTTTCCGAGTGGATATTGGCTTCCTTGACCGCCTGCGCAGAGGCAATCTGTGCCTCCTGACCTTCGCGATCGCGGAGAGCGCGCTCGCGGGCGATGAGGGCCTCCTGGGCAGCCTTGGCCATGGCGATCACCCGCTCCTGTTCGAGACGGGCCTCGGCCTCGATCTGTCGCACCTTGAGCGACTCGCGCTCGACCGCGAGGTTCTTCTGTTCGATCGCAAGACGGGTGTCCTGCTCGATGCGGTTGCGCTCCTCGCGTTTCCGCTCGGTCACGTCGGTGAGCTTGGCCAGTCCCTCGGCGTCAAAGGCATTGGTGTCCTTGAAGTACTCCTTGGAGGTCTGATCGAGTTCCGTCAGGGACACGGATTCGAGTTCGAGGCCGTTGCGGCTCAAGTCCTCGGTCACCGCCTTCTGCACCTGCATGACAAACTCGACCCGCTTTTCGTGCAGCTCGTCCATGGTCAGCGTGGCTGCGACTGCGCGCAGGGCATCCACAAACTTGCCCTGGAGCTGCGCCGTGAGTTCCTCCGGCCGGAAAGTGCGGTTGCCGAGCGTCTGGGCCGCCACCATGATGGCGTCGACCGTTTTGGCGACGCGGACATAAAACTCCGCCCGCACGTCGACCCGCAGCCGGTCGCGGGTGATGAGGGCGTCCTGGTTTTTCCGCTGCACCTCAAGCCGCAGGGTCTGGAGATTGACGTCCCCGATCTGATGGAGGACGGGGATGACGAACACGCCGCCGTCGGTCACCACTTTTCCACCACCAAGGCCGGTGCGGATCAGGGCCCGCTCCGGATTGGCCTTGCGGTACATCTTCGCCAGCATGGCGCCGATGAAGATGATGAAGACGAGGCCGCCGACCGCGGCGACGATCGTGAGGATGGAGAGATTTTCCATGGAGGTGAAGGAATGGACGGATACTACGACGAGACGGGGGAAGTGGAGGAGGGATTCGGGTGCCGGATGACGAGAAAGGTCGGGCCGCGGCGGCCCACGATGAGCAGACGTTCCCCGGGCGCGAAGGCATCGCCCTGGGCGTCGGATAGCGCCAGTCCGTAATGGGTGGTGCCGTGCGGGTCGCGAACCTTGATCTGACCGGGTTCGCCGTTGCTGACCGTTCCCATCACCACCACCGCCTCGTGACCCACCAGCGATTCCTGGGTGACCGCGCTGGACTCGACATCCTTGGGCCAGATGCGACCCAGGCCGCGGTTGAGAAGGCGAATCGCGGGCAGCGTGGCGATCAAGCATCCCGCGGCGACGATGGGCCACGGAAGGGCTGTGCCCAACCATTCGAATTGCAGGTCCTGGATCAACAGGCCGAGGAACCCGAAGCAGAAGAGAAACCCGGCGAGTGAAATCAAGTAGGGGACGCGGCCGATGCCCAGCCAATCCAGCAATCCGCCCCCGCTGGCGTCGGAAAGAGACGGAGCATCCAGATCGATGCTCAAGTCGACACCGAAGTCCGCACCGCTTCCGATCCAGACCAAGATCACCTCGATGATCGTAATCAGAAAGAACAGCAGCAGTGCCAGGCTGAAGGGCAGAGACTGGGGAGCGGTCAGGAGGTCAAAAAAACTCATGACAGGCGGACAGGATCAAGGATGGCGGCGGGTCGAGCAGGACGTTGGCCGGCCGCCGGGGACAGGGGCGGTGAACCGGCTAGTTGGCAGCGGGCAGGGCAGGCTGGATTCGAGCCTTGAGGGCTTCAAGCCGGCTTTGCACCCGATTTTGCCGCGACAGCTGGCCGAGTTCGAGCAGACGCGCCTGTTCCGCCTCGCGGGCGTGCAGGGTGCTCCGATCCGTACCGGTGGCTTTGGCATAGCGGTCGTTGAACGCGATTTCGGCACGTGCGGCCTTGCGCTCGGCGTCGCGACCCGAGGCGAGTGGAGTTCCGCCGGGTGCGGTGGCGCGCGCCCGACGCAACGAGAGCAGATCGTCGGCCATTTGAGCCCGACGCGCGCGCAGGCCATCGATGGATTGACCGAGCCGGTCGACTTCCGCCTTGTGCTCCAGCATCTGGTTCTCGAGCTCAGGGAGTTGGCGTTCGATATCGTCGACCCGGGCCAGTCCGGCCGTGGCGAGATCGTCCCGACCGGAATGCACTGCGGTCTCGGCCTCCATTTCGAGCCTGGACTTCTCCTGGTTCAGCCGCTCGATCGCCTTGTTGACGTGGTGTTTACGGGCCAGTGCTTCGCCCTGCGCGAGGTGCACCTCATCAATGGCGCCGTCCACTTCGCGGATGGCGGCCTCGAGAATGCCCTCCTCGTTCAGTCCCTCGATCTTGTCGACAAGGCTGTGGGCGGTGCTGGTGAGAATGCGAGCGATACGATCACGGAGTCGATTTTCCATGGCGGAGTTTGGGTTGAGGATGAGAGGACTGTCAGGCCGGAGCCGCGTGGGCGGAAGCGGAAAGCGATTGGAGAAACAGGGGTCGTTTGTAGGCAGAGAGTCAGTACAGCGGAGACTCAGGTCCCAGGAGAAACCGACGCCTGCCGGCTGGAGGAATGCAGCAGGGCGGCCTGTTCGATCACCCGGCGCGCCTCCTGGCCGGATCCGGCGGGATGGCGGAGCGAAGCCGGCTCGAGGGCGGCTGTGCGCAGAATCTGCACGGTGGAACGGGCCCATCGCTGCAGAAGCAGGTGCTCGAGTTCGGGCAGGGTGCGGACGGAATCGCGTTGTAATCCCTCGGCGTGACTCAACAGCAGCGCCGCCATTTCCGCGACGGTCTTGGCGAGCAGCTCAGCCGGTTCCGAGCCGGCACCTCGCAGGCCTTGCTCGCGCAGCGTCTGCAGGGTGGGAGCGAGCAGTTTTTCAATCAATGCCAGCGCCGCGGGCAGGCTGCGCCGGGCATCCATCAGGGCCAGCTGTTGGCTGACCAGCTGAGAAATCCGCTCGGCGTTGCTGACGCCCGGAAAGGCGGCGACAATCCGTTCCCAATCATCGTCAGGGAGCCGAGCATTGACTTGGATTGGCATATTGATATAAAAGTATATCAAAATGTATTTTTCAAGTATAAATTCGTATCGATCTAATAGAAAGAGTATTAAGATACAAACAGAGTCGCTGCATCGACTCAGCTCGAGGATTGGCGCGTGGCTGGGCGCGGGAGGAAGAACCGGTGCTTTCGATGATTGGCAGGGGGCGAACTCACCCGGCCGGCCCACCATCGATGGTGAGAAGAGCCAAATCGAACTCAGGACCTGGACACGACGGCGCGGTCCAGCCAGAGGGCTGCTTCTTCGATCACGGACGCGAGTTTTTCCAGCTGCACGGGTTTGGCCATGAACTGGTGCATGCCGGCCTCGAAGCAGGCGTCGCGGTCCTCCTTGAGCGCATTGGCGGTGAGGGCGCAGACGTAGGGCGGTTGTGCCACCGGGATTCGAGCGCGCAGCTGCCGTGTCGCTGTCAGGCCGTCCATTACCGGCATCTGCAGGTCCATGAAAACGAGATCGTAGGACTGGGTTTGCAGGCGATCGAGTGCCAGCTGACCGTCGATCACGCAGTCGGCCTCGTAGCCCAGTCGTTTCAGCAGCAGCAGCGCCACCCGGCTGTTCACTGGATTGTCCTCCACCATGAGGATGCGCAGCGGGTGACGTTGTGCGAGCGTGAGCGTGGCGGCCTCGGCTGGCTTGGGCGTCGCCTGGATCCCCCGGCCGGCTTCGATCGCTCCTCGCAACGCAGCATGCAAGGCTCGCGGGCGCAGGGGACGCACGCAGTGAAAAGAGGTGGGGAAGCCCGGTGCCTGGGGGTGCCGGGGTGGAGACAGACGAACCACGCGATTGCCCAGCGCCTGCCACCGCTCGGCCAGGCCCGGCCGCCCGGCTGGCGAAGGAGTTTCGCCTTGGGTGGCGACCACATGGACAATGGCATCGCAGCGGCCCCCGTGCGAAATCCAGCGCAACGCCCCCTCGGCGCCATCGGCGAGTGATTCGGTTTGTGCCCCCCAGACGCGCAGCTGGGTCTCGAGCGCCGACTGGAGGTGGCGGCTTTCGTCGACAATCAGAATTCGGGCTCCCGCGATGCCGCGGAACTCGGTCGAGAACTCCAGCGGAGCGGGGATGGGGAGGGAGACGATGAACCGGCTGCCCAGTCCGGGTTCGCTTTCCACGCCGATGGTGCCGCCCATCAGTGTCACCACCTGGTGTGAAATGGCCAGGCCGAGTCCGAGGCCGCCGAAGCGACGGGTGGCGGATGACTCCACCTGGGAAAAGAGCTTGAACAGCCGTTCGCGCTGCTCCGGGGCGATGCCGATGCCCGTGTCCTCGACTGCGAATTCAAGACGGGGTGCGTCGCTTGTCGAAGGATACGAAACGGTGACGGTGATGCTGCCGCGTTCGGTGAACTTCACGGCGTTGGCGACCAGGGCTGCGAGTGTCTGGCGCAGACGGCGCTCATCGGCCATGACCACGGTGGGCACGCCGGCGGCGACGAATCCGCCGAGTTCGATGCCCTTGGCGGAGCAGCGGTCGGCAAAAAGATCGATCACCCCTTCGACGCAGGCGAGGACGTCGCAGGGCTGGGGCGAGAGCTGGATCTGCCCGGACTCCATCTTCGAGATGTCGAGGATGTCGTCGATGATGCCGAGCAGGTTGGAGGCGCTGGAGCGGATCGTCCGGGCGCACTCGGCGTCCTCGGAGGGAGGCAGCCGGTCCTGGAGCAGGCTTGACATGCCGATGATGGCGTTCATCGGCGTGCGCAGCTCGTGGCTCATGTTGGCGAGAAACTCGCTCTTGGCCCGGTTGGCCGCCTCGGCCGCGTCGCGTGCCTGGTGCAGGGCGAGTTCGGCCTCCTTGCGCGCGGTGATGTCGCGGGCGATCTCGACAAACCCACCCCGGCCCTGGCTGGCGGAATCGGGCAGCCGGGACACGGTGACATCGGCCCAGAATTTGGTGCCATCTCGGCGGATACGCCAGCCTTCGAAGGCGTGCCGTCCGTCGGTCAGCGCGGAGCGGAGAACCTGTTCAGGAACGCCGGCGGCGCGGTCCTCGACCGAGAAGAGCAGGCCGTAGACCATGCCGTGCGCCTCGTCCGCGGTGTAGCCGAGCAGGCGACCGGCGGCCGGGTTCCAGGAGACAACGTAGCCGCTGGGATCGAAGGCGAGAATCATGTGATCCCGGGCGCTTTCGATCATCAGCCGCAGCTCTTCGCGGCTTTCGCGCAGCTGCGCGTCGGTTGAGCGGAGGGTGCCGACCGTGCGCTCCAGTTCGGTCCGCGACGAGTCGAGGTTCCCGATCATGCGATTGAACGCGTGGGCGAGTTCACCGCACTCGTCGTTGGAGATTTCGCGGATGCGCAGCGAGAAGTCGCCCCGGCCGACCGCCTCCGCACCGTCGCGGAGCGTGAGGAGGGGTTGCGTGACCTTTCGGATGAGCACGCTGATCACCAATGCTCCGACCAGGACTCCCACGACGCTGAGACCGATCAGCTTGGACCGCGTTTCCTCGAGCGCGCGCAGACGGCCCTCGTAGGACGAGAGCAGGATGTAGCGGAAACCGGTGCCGGCGCCCTCGGTCTTGAGATCGCCGCCGAGGGCGAGGAAGTGTTCCCCTTCGACCACGATCGGAATCATCTCGTGCGGCACACCGGACTCCGTGTCCAGTCCGATGGCGTCGGCCAGGGCGGTGGCCACCTCGACCTGCGGCAGGGTTGCGGTCGTGACCTGTCCGCTCGAAACAATGGCGATTTCGGTGTGCGTGAGGGACTTCAGTTCCTTCACCGCCTGGTCGCCAAACCGCACCGCGACGGTGAGCACGCCGCGCAGCGAGCGTCGGTCGGCGGCGATGACCGGCACGGCGACAATGTCGTAGGTGCGGTGGTTGAAGGTGATGCAACCCGTGACGCTCTCGCCCTCCAGCGCCTGCTGGGTGATTCCCCGCGTGGAGCGCGTGAACAGTTCGAGCGGTGTGGATACCGCGCGCGAAGCGCCGCCGGCGGAGTCGCCGTTGGCATCCGCGAACGTGAGCACGTCGGTCTCATCGCCGAATTCAGCCAGCGCCTCGCTCAGAAACGCCGACATGGTCTTGACATCGCCCAGCCCGGCCACCGCGCGGAACCTCGGCTCATTGACCACATTGCGAAAACGCGAGACCAGGCTCCGCTGCCGGATGGCGAGTGACTGGCGGAAAACGCCGTCGGCCGTGGTCAGGGTGCGGCTTGCCTCCGCCTCCATCTGCTCCCCGATGTGACGCGTCACGATCAGCAGGGTCAGGGCGGGAAGAAGCGCCAGAAGCGTCAGAACCGGGATCAGGACCTTGGTCTGAAACCCCAGGCGGAATGCGGGACGCGACTGCGGCATGGTGGCGGAGTCGGGCCTAGGGTCGCTGGCCCAGGCCGAGGGTGAAGTCGGCCCGGACCTCGCCCTGTTCCGGAACCACGATTTCGCGTGTCTGCGGAGGCAGGCGCTCGTGCCACGCCTTCAGGCGGTAGGTCCCGGCGGGTACATGGTGGATCGTGTAGCGCCCGTTGGCCTCGCTCAGGGCGAACCACGGATTGGGCAACACCAGGACGATGCAGCTCATCTTGGTGTGGATGGAGCAGTAGACGTCAACGCGTCCCGGCAAGGTGAATACCACTTTCTTGGCTCCGTCGCCGCGCTTGTAGAGACCGAGGTCGAAGCCGCAGGCGTCGGACCTCGAGAAGACGTTGTGAAAGATGTCGTCCTGGTTGGCCCACTCCACTTCGGTGCCCACGACCACAGGAAGCACGTGCGGTTCGAACTGGCCGTCGCGCTGGGTGACGACGGCGTGGGCGGGCGCCTCCGGGGTGGCGGGCTGGGCGACGCGGTCGATGGAGACGACGAAATTGCGCATCGCCTCATAATCGATCTTCTCAAGGAATTTGTAGCGGCGACTGCCGTAACCGCCATCGCTGTCGCCGCTGGAGGCTCCGGGCGCTTCCGGTGCGCGTGCCTGCACGCGGCCCGTGATGGTGCCGGCGGTGACAGGGGCCGCGATGGAAAGGACGGCGAGACAGCTGGCGAGGCGAACGGGAACCGATGAAAGGATGGCCATCGTGACGGTTCTCAGAATTTGACCACGACCTCGGCGGCGAACTGGTCCTCGTCGGTTCGCTTGGCGCCGGTCATCTTTGTCGCGTTTTCGAAGGTGTATTCCAGCTTCAGGTGGAGGGCGGCGTTGAAGCGGTAGCCTCCTCCGAGGCTGAGTCGCGTGGTCTTGCGGGTCAGCGTTTCACTGAGGAAGAACTCCGAGTAGCTGCCCAATCCCGGCACATAGTAGCCCTTGTCGGTTTCGAGGGAACTGTAACGGGCGGCGGCGTACAGTTTGCCGACGAGGTCCTGGACGAGCTGCACCTGAAAGAAGTCGAATGAGCGCCGGTTGTCGGCTGAGGAGTCGTCGTCGGTGTAGCGTCCGGTGCCGACCGATCCGGTGAAGGCGCCCGACTTCCATTTCCAGCGCAGATCGATTTGCCCGAGATCAGCCTGATAGGTGCGGGTGGTGGCAGCCTTGCCGATGGCGCGGAAGAACGCGTTGCCGATCCACATTTCCGAGGTAAGGTCGCGGTTCCGGTCGAGTTTTCCGGTGCGAAATGCGCTGGCGCTCACGCTGAGCGCGGAGACCGGGGTCCAGCTCACCCGGGCGACCAGCGACTTGTCGCGATGGAAGTCTCGCAGCCGGCTGACGCCGCCGTTTTGCACCGCGACGACGTAGGCGAAGCGGCCTTTTTCCCCGTAGAGTTCGATGCCTTCGTCAATTCCCCAAAAATCGGATACGGAGTGGCTGATGAGTGGGTTTCGCAGGGGATTGCGAACCTGGTACTCCTCGCCGAACGGAATGGGGAAGCGCCCCACGCGCAGGTTGACGAGCCGGTCGGCGGCCTGGGTACCGAGGAGGTTTTCGACGTCGAGGTAGAATTCACCCAGGTGGAAGTTCTCATCGCTGGTCTCCCGCTGGGTCAGGATCAGCTCACCGGCCAGGTAGGTGTTTTGCCAGACCTGGGCCTCGATGAAGAGCTTTGCCTCGTCGGCCCGGAATTCCTCGTTGGCGAATTTGCCGCGGGATTCGGCGGAGTTGAAGTCGAGGCTCCCGTATCCAGAAATGATCACCCGCTTGCCGCCGGTTTCGGGGGCTGAGGTGGCGGAGCGACGCAGCTCCTGCACGTCGGCGTCCCGGTCGGCGCTGGTGCGGGCCAGTTGCTCCACCCGCGTCTTGAGTTCGTCGATCTGCTGCTGCTGGCTTCGGGCCTGTTCGCGCAG
>JAEUGZ010000524.1 GCA_016794725.1 Opitutaceae bacterium
ATGCCGACATAGAGCGAGCGCAGCGAGAGCAGGGCTGGCGCAAACTCCTCTTCCTGAGGCGCCTGGAAACTCAGCGCCATATTGTCCATCAACCGTTTGGCCGGAACCATCCAGGCAAACCGCTTGGCGTTGACTTCCTCGGTGGTCAGGAAGGTGGCCGGATTGACTACCTGGTAGGTGTTGGCGAAGGCAAACCGCTCATCCAGGGCGAGTAGGTTGTGCAGATGGGTTGTGCCGCTGCGCCAGTGGCCGAGGATGAAGAGCGGTTCCGGGTGCACGCGTGCCGCGGCGACGAGCGCGCCGAACTGCCGACGCTCGCGGCGCGCGTACCAGGCATTGAACAGGCTGGTGATGGAGATAAATGCCGCCCGGTGCCAGTAAGCCGGTGAAATCGCGAAGCGGTTCTCGCACAACAGCCGCCACCAAGCGCCCGCGGTGATGCCGGCCAGGTAGTTATGGGACAAGCTCCAGCGATGCCTGAGCGCGGCGCGCATCCGGACTGAGTTACGCGCCCCTCCGGCCGAGGCGAGGCAAATACGCCGCGAGCGGCGAAGCGGGAAGGGCGAAGAGTGAAGAGTGAAGGAAACAGCCCGGACTACTCAGAGAAAAATGAAACGGTCGGCGTTAAGCGTTTCCACTCCTCCGACTTGCCGCTAAAGGGGTCTCCCTCCGTCATTCGTCATTCCAGCCCCTGCGCGGCTGGCGTCAGCAATGCCGGTTCGACAGAAGCAGACGAACGCCATCCAGGTTGCTCGAAACCGTTCGGTCGTCGACACCTTGCGCGCCCGCAAGGGGCAGCCCTACACGGGGAACCTCCGACATTCGTCATTCGGAATTCGTCATTCGTCATTCCAGCCCCTGCGCGGCTGGTTTCGCCCTTCACTCTTCACTCTTCGCACTTCCAGCCCCCCCGTGCTGGCACCGCTTTCGTGGTTGAACGGCCGGTTCTCTTGCGCCTAACACCTCCCATGCCTGCCTCGCACGATCGGGCCCGGAATCACTTGGAACGCCTCTCCGCGGGCTTGTCGCCCGAGGAACTGGCCGGCCGGCTCGCTCCCAAACTCCACGCGTCTCCCGCCCGGGTCCCGCTGGCGTCTCAGACGACGCCCGACGTGGTGGACAAGCGCTGGGCCCTGATCCCGCATGCCGCCGGACTCCGGCCGGAGATCGCAGACGAGGCTTCGTTGTCCCGTCACGAGCTCTACGCGCACAACATCGAGAACTTCATCGGCACCGTGAAAATGCCGGTGGGTCTGGCCGGGCCGCTGCGCGTCAACGGGCTTTGCGCGCAGGGCGACTACTACGTGCCGCTGGCCACGACCGAAGCCGCCTTGGTCGCGAGTTATCACCGGGGGGCCAGCGTGGTGACCCTCGCCGGCGGCTGCGCCACCCTGATCCTGAACGAGGGCGTGGCCCGAGCCCCGGCCTACGCGTTTCACACGCTGCTCGAGGCGGGCAATTTCGTGCAATGGTGCCTGCAGCACATGGACGACCTGCGCGCGGCGGCCGAGGCGACGACGCGACACGGCCGGCTGCTCGATGTGCGTTTCGCCATCGAGGGAAATCACGTTTACCTGATGTTCGACTTCACCACGGGCGATGCCTCCGGGCAGAACATGGTGACCATCGCCACGCAGGCGGTGTGCGACCACATCGCGGCGGCCTGCCCGGTCAAGCCGCAGTACTTCTTCGTCGAGAGCAACATGTCGGGGGACAAGAAGGCCAGTGCCCAGTCGCTCCAGGGCGTGCGCGGGCGCAAGGTCAGCGCGGAGGTGCGCATCTCCCGCAAGATGGTCACGCGCCACCTCCACACCACCCCGGAGAAAATGGTCGACTACTGGCGCATGTCCGCCCTCGGCGGTGTGCTCAGTGGGACGATCGGCGTGCAGGGACACTATTCCAATGGCCTGACCGCACTCTTCATCGCCTGCGGGCAGGACGCCGCCTGCGTCTCCGAAGCGGCGGTCGGGGTGACGCGTTTCGAGGTCGGTCCGGAGGGCGAGCTCTACGCGGCGGTGACGCTGCCCAATCTGATCATTGGCACGGTCGGCGGCGGCACCGGGTTGCCGACCCAGCGCGCCTGCCTCGAAATCCTCGGCCTCGCCGGTCCGGGTCACGCCCGCGCCTTCTCCGAAGTCTGCGCCGCCCTCGCGCTGGCCGGGGAAATCTCCATCATCGCCGCCCTCGCCGCCGGCCAATTCACCCAAGCCCACGCCCGTCTCGCCCGGGGACAGAAAAACGCGAAGACCGCCGCCGAACCGCCTTCCAGCGACGCGGGCACATGAAGCAAGAAGCGGACAACACCACACTCCAATGGATACCGGTAGGGCCGCCCCTCGCGTACACGCCTGGTTTTGAAAACCCCGCGCCTGCGCGTCAACCCGAGGATCCCGCGTGAGAGCGACCCACATTTGCGTTGGAGGTGGCCTCGCCGAGGCCGCGACGGGACCCATCGGTCCCGCCTCCGTGGTCCGCCCTGTTCACGCAACGCCCATCCCCGCGGGGTCGGCGACCCCACCTCCACCAGACGTCGACCCTGGATCGCACTACGATGCGCTCAGACACGCTTCCATTTCCGTTGGAGCTGGCCTCGCCGAGGCCGCGACGGGACCCATCGGTCCCGCCTCCGTGGTCCGCTCTGTTCACGCAACGCCCATCCCCGCGGGGTCGGCGACCCCACCTCCACCAGACGTCGACCCT
>JAEUGZ010000535.1 GCA_016794725.1 Opitutaceae bacterium
CTCGACCGACCCAACAATCGGATCGGACGCTCCAGACTGACCGACGCCGAACTGAAGGGACTTGAGCGCTACAGCGCCTTCAAGCGCGAGCTACTGGCTTTGGTCCGGCCGTTTCTGTTGCAGTCTCCTCCTTCAATGGACGAGTTGCGTCGGTGGGCGCGCGGCACGCCGGCGGAGGACGTGCTGCGACTGGCCACCTCCCGCACGCTCTGGGAGGTGCAGGACCAGTTCTTGCCTACGGACCGGCTGCGTGAGGCGTTTGCGACCGAGGCCTCGGCGGTGACCGAAAATCCGCTCGCGTTTGCCCTCGCCTATGGAGCGATTGACGCGCCGGATCCCCTCACCGGGGAACGGCCGCTCTTTGGATTCGTGCGCGGCGGCATGGGACGCCTTGCGGAGGTTCTGGTCGACGCGGCCCGCGAAGCCGGGGCGCAGCTTCAGGACCTGTCGCCGGTTGCCCGCATCGTGGTCGAGTCGGGCGCAGTGCGTGGCCTGCAGATGGAAAATGGACGTTTGCTGGGATGCCGGGCGGTGCTGTCGAGCGCCGATCCGAAAGTGACGTTTCTCCGTCTCCTGACCGACGCGGATGTGGGTGCGGACCTGCGGCGGCGCGTCGCGGGGCTGGTCACTCACGTCAGCTGCACCAAGCTGCTCGCGGCCATTTCCGAACTGCCCCGCTGGACTGCCTGGGATGGAGCCAATCCCGACGAGCCGTCGCGCGGGTCGATGCAATTTGACATGACCCGCGCGTCGGTGCGGGCCTGTTACGCGGACCTCGAGGCGGGACGGCCGCCGCGACGTCCGATGCTGAGCTTCAATGTGCCCTCGGTGCTTGACCCCACGCTGGCGCCGCCGGGGCACCACACGGCGTCCATCTACGTGTACCCGGCTCCGGCGCGTTTGGCGGTGGGCAGCTGGGCCGAGCGCAAACGGGAGGTGGCGGAGGCGCTGATTGACCAGATCACGGAGTTTGCCCCGAATTTCCGCCGGTCGATCCTCCACTACGAGTATCGCACGCCGGATGATCTGGAGGATCGCCTCGGTTTGACGGACGGGTGCATCTGGCACCTGCAGCACACGCCGGATCAATTGCTCGGCTCGCGACCCTTGCCCGAACTCTCGGCCTATCGCACTCCGGTCCGGGGACTTTATCTGGGCGGCGCCGGCCAGCATCCCGGCGGCGAAGTCAGCGGAATTCCGGGGCACAATGCGGCGCAGGTGATTCTAGAGGATTGGGGAGATTCGCCGAGTCGGTGACACCGCTTCGCGGCGCGGAGCTGTGTCGTATCGGGGCGCAGGGTGCTGCACCAGGCTCTTCGAACCCACCCTTGACCGCAGGGTGGGTTGTCCGTCATCGCTCTTCGCTGCTCATCGCCGCCATGCCGTCCCCCGCTCCTTCGCACGACTCCGAAGTCTCGACCCAGAGGAGGGGTGTCCTGTTCATGCTGCTCTCGGTGGTGTGCTTCACCTCCAATGTGCTCCTGATCCGCGCACTGGGTTCGGTGGAGAGCGTGAGTGTCTGGCTCGTGTCCTGCGTCCGATTCGGGGTTGGCCTCGTCTTGATCAGCGCGTTCTTCTGGAACGAATGGCGTCCGCTGCAGCTGGTGCGAAGCCGAAAGCTCATCGAACGCGGCCTGGTCGGAGGCGTGTCGGTGTATGGCTACTACCTGACCGTGGTGGAACTGGGTGCCGGGCGCGCCACCTTCATCAACAACACGTACGTGGTGATCGGAGGATGCCTTGCGGTGCTCCTGCTGGGCGAGCGGCTCCGGGCGCTGCTGCTGGTGGGCGGATTGGTATCGCTGGCGGGGCTGGCGTTGCTGACCGACATCCTTGCGACCGGAGGCGGACCGGGGCGCTATGACCTCCTGGCAGTCCTGGTGGCGTTCTCGTCAGCCTGGGTGGTGATCACGATCCGGCAGCTGCACGCCGCCGGCGAACACACGGCGACCATTTTTTCGGCCCAGTGTGCGTACGGGCTCGTGGCCTGCCTCGTGCCGGCGATATTCACGTTTGCGCAGCCCTCGTGGACAGCGTGGATGCTGATGATCCTCGCCGCCATCTGCGCCGGCATTGGGCAGATCGCGATGACTCGGGCTTTTGCGGTTCTCGCGGTGGGACGGGGCTCATTGCTGCAAATGCTGGTGCCGCTCGGAGTCGCCTGCGGAGGGGTCGTGTTCTTTCGGGAACATTTTCACCCCGCTGAGGTGGTCGGTGGCCTCCTCATTGTGGTGGGCACCGCGATGCCAGCCTGGAGGCCGTCGCCCCCGAGGGAAACAGTGACCTGAGTGGGACGGTGCCCGGATCAGAGGCCCGGTGCCGCCGGGGTTGCGGTGTAGTCCGCTTCGCTGACGTGTTCCTGCCAGACCGCCGCTTTGCCGGAAGCGTCGGCACGCTGCACGGCGAGATGCACCAGGGATCGATCCGGCGCGGCACCGTGCCAGTGCCGTTCGCCGGGTTCGAACCAGATCACGTCACCGGGGGCAACGCTGACGACGGACTCGCCCGCCTTCTGCACGCGTCCCAATCCGGATACGATCTGCAACCACTGCCCGTGGGGGTGGGTATGCCAGGCGGTGCGTGCACCCGGTTCAAAGGTGACCATCACCGCCCGCACATCGGACGCGGCAGCTGGCGGCGAGAGTTCGTCCAGCCAGACCGTTCCGGTGAAGTAGTTGGCAGGGGCACGTTGAGTGACCAGGGATCGGGCGCGAGTGAGGATCATGGACGTGGGACGGCGGCAACGTCGTGGCGGGGGACGAACGAGCGGGACAAAAGACTTCCCCGGACTCGCGCTCTCGGCAACGGCAATCACAGGATCTCCGAAGGTCGCATCGGCGCCGCAAGTCCACACCTGGGAGTTTGCGGCGAAACCCTCGCGTTGTTTGCTGACTGGGGTGAAGACCGGGGTCCTCTTCTGGGCGGTATTGGTTCGACACACGAGGGGAGGAACGGGGCCGTGACGGTGATGCTCCCCGGGACGAGCGTCATTTTGATGTAAAAGCCAGTGAGAGGCGCCTCGACGCTTGCCGGATCGACGCCGAGCGGGTTCCGCTTGTATCCGTGCAGAGCGTTCGACGAGCTCCTCCGCGGGTTCCTCCCCGTGCCGGCTTCACGCTGGTGGAAATCATGATCACCATCACGATCATCGGCTTCCTCGCCGCGATGGCCATACCGGCATTCACACTCATGCGTCAGCGTTCGCAGAACGCACGTCTGGCGAACGACCTGCGGACGTTTGCGGGGGCATTTCAAACCTATGCGTTGGAGCATGCGGACTGGCCCGCCGATGTCAGTCCGGGCGTGGTCCCGGTCGAAATGGGTGGAGCGCTCTCGTCCGCCTGGACCCAACCGCTGCCCTGTGGTGGACAGTGGGAATGGGACTACGAGCCGAGCACGCCGCTGGTGGCCATCACCCTCTACAATCCGTCGGCCCCCTTGGTGCAGATGCTCGCCTTGGATCGCCTGATCGACGACGGCAATGCCACGTCGGGTCGCTTCCGGCAGAATGGGACAGAGTGGAATTTCCTGCTGGAGGAGTGAGCACGGTTGTACCCGGGTCTGAAGACCGGATCTCGTCGATGGGAGAAGCGCCTTCGTTCCTTCGCGCCACGCCCGGGTGGGGATCAAAGTCAAAAACCGACTGGCGTTTGCGGGCTGAAGCGATTCCGTTGGGGCCAACATGATGTGTGTCTTACCCTTGCGCCGCCTCCTGGCGGGCGTGTTGCTGCTTGTCACCTCCGGTTATGGTCAGACGCCGGCCGTTTCCGCGGCGGGAGGCGCCCCGGCGGCGGCGCCCTCGGTGACGGAGAACGCGGTCGTCAAGGTTTTTACCACCGCGCGGTACCCGGATCTGTCCAAACCGTGGACGAAGCAGGCCCCCGTCGAGGCCACCGGCACGGGTGTGGTGATTGAGGGCAAGCGCATCCTTACCAATGCCCATGTGGTGCTCTATGCCAGCCAGGTTCAGGTCCAGGCCAACCAGTCGGGCGACAAGATCACGGCGCGGGTGGTTGCGATTTCGCCCGGCATCGATCTCGCACTGCTGGCTCTCGAGGATGAGTCGTTTTTTGACACCCGCCCTCCGATGGGGCGGACGGCGGAGTTGCCCCAGGTGAAGGACACAATTCTGGTCCAGGGTTTTCCGACGGGAGGCACCAGCCTTTCCACGACCAAGGGCATTGTGTCCCGCATCGATTTCACGGGATACAATTTCCCCATGGCCGGGCTCCGTATCCAGATCGATGCGGCCATCAATCCCGGCAATAGCGGCGGTCCTGCCCTGGCGGGTGACAAGATGATTGGCGTCGCGTTCTCCCGGCTCGGGGGCGGTGACAACATTGGCTACATCATTCCGAATGAAGAGATCGAGTTGTTCCTGGCCGATGCGGCGGACGGATCGATCGAAGGCAAGCCAGGGTCCTGGGACTCGCTGCAGACGCTGCACAATCCGGCGCTGCGCGACTACCTCAATCCGGGCTCCTCGGCCGAGGGCGTGGTCGTCAATCATCCTGACACGCCCGATTCTGCGTATCCACTTCGCGCCTGGGACATCATTTCCCATATTGGCGACACCCCGGTCGACCATGAGGGTATGATCAAGCTCGGACCCAATCTGCGGGTGGCATTCCGCTACATGATCCAAAAGCTGGCGAAAGACGGGCGTGTGCCGGTGACCGTGTTGCGCGAAGGCAAGTCGATCAAGCTGGACATGCCCGTGGCCACGGATCGGCCCATGCTGCTGAGGAGCCTGTCCGGGAGCTACCCCTCCTATTTCATCTATGGGCCGATGGTGTTTTCGACCGGAACCCAGGAGTTTGTTGGCGGCCTGAACAATGTGACCGTGATGGCGTTGCTCAGCGTCGCGGGGAACCCGCTGGTTGTGCGCCGCGGAGACCGGCCGGCCTTTGAGGGTGAGGAACTGGTCATTGTTTCATCACCCTTCTTTCCGCACAAGCTGTCGAAAGGGTATGCGAACCCGATCGGTCGGGTCGTCAAGACGGTCAACGGGGTGAAGATTCGGAATCTCGCGCACCTGGTGGAGACCCTGCGCGATGCAAAATCCGAGTTCATGGTGTTCGAATTCCAGGGACGAGAGCAGGAACGCCTGGTTTTCCCGCGCAAGGAGATGCTCTCGTCGACCGAGGAGATTCTCAATGACAACGGCGTCCGTGCCCAGGGATCACCCGACACCTTGAAGGTCTGGGACGCAAAAAATTCCTGAACATCGTTCGGGAGCGCGGGAGGGCCGCTGGTCGATTTCGGTTTGCCGTCGGCCGGAGGCGGCCGACAATGGCGCGATGGCACTCAAGCTTCCTCGCAGTCCTTTCGAAAAGGTCGGTGGCATTGTCTTTTTCGGCCGTCTGCTCGACAAGATCCGGCTCCATCTGGCGGGGAAGTTGCCTGAGCACTACAATTTCGGAACCGACAACTGGTACTTTTTCGATGCCCGCTGCACCCGTTTTCTTGGAGTCACGTTCGACGCGCTGGTGACCCGTGTGAAACGAGGCGGCAGCGACGAAACCCTGCTGCGCTGGTGTTTTCGTACCGGGCGCAAACCGAGCGAGGAGGAGGTCGATATCTGGAACACCTTCATGATGAAGCGCGGTTTGGAGGATGCGGTCAGTCAGGGCGTCGAGGAGGGCAAACGGCTGGCGGGACTCAAACGCCGGAAGGACATCCGAACGTTCTTTGAGTTGATCGACGCGGAAGAAGGTCGACGGTAGGCGACCGCTTGCCTGGCCCCGTGGAAACAATCGGGACGCTGCGGTTGCGAAATGGGGCCGGGAGGGCACCGTCGCTCCTGATGGGTCTGCTGGACGGCCCTTCCATGCGCCCCCTTTTGCTTTTCCTGGTCGTGTTCCTATCAGGCTGCGCCACCCACCCTACACCGATGAATCTTGGCACCGTTGCGCAAGTCGATCTGAACCGCTTCATGGGCCAGTGGTTTGTGATCGTCCACGTCCCCTACTTTCTGGAGAAGGGAAAAGTGGCGACCTCGGATGTGTACGCGCTGCGTCCGGATGGTCGGATCGACAACACCTTTCGCTTCCGCAAGGGAAGCTTCGACGCACCCGAACAGGAGTGGAAAGGGGTCGCCTGGGTCGTCAATCCGCAGACCAACGCCGAGTGGAAAGTCCAGCTGCTCTGGCCGTTCAAGGTGGGTTATCTCATCCTCGAGCTGGATCCTGAGTACGGTTGGTCGGTCGTGGCCACACCGGATGGTGGAAAATTATGGATACTGGCGCGGACCCGGAGCCTTCCTGAAGAGCGGTATCGCGATCTCCTTGCCCGGCTGCAGAAGCGAGGTTTCGATCCGAGTCTCCTGGCCAAGGTGCCTCAGCCGCCGGAGTGAGGGACGGAGATATCGCACCGGCGGGAGAGGTTTCCCAAAATTGGGACACAGGCGTCCCACTCCTGGCCCGATCCGCTTTGCATGTGCTCGAGCAACTTGTGCTTTAAGCGTTAATATTCAAATGCTTGCCGCGACGGCCAGCCTTTGGCATGCCCGATGCACGTTGAGGGTCTGGCCCTGTTACCCCGGGTGTTGACCCACGGCCGCTCACAGACTCCTCACCCGCGATGAATCACTTTCTGATCGATCTCCGCCACGCCGTTCGCCTGCTCGGCAAGCGTCCTGGATTTTCGATTACGGTGGTCCTGGTACTGACATTGGGCATTGGCGCGAATTCGGCGATTTTCAGTGTGGTCAATGCGGTGCTGTTGCATCCCTTTCCCTACCAGGATTCCGACCGCATCGTCTTCATCGGTTCGACGCCGGCGGGGCAGCAGGGGACCATGCCGGTGACCTATCCCGACTATGAGGAGTGGACGGCGCAGGCGCGCAAATTTGAGCAGCTGGCTTACGTCAACAACCGGTCCTTTACGCTGACAGATGTGACGGAGCCGGCGAACGTGCCCGGTGCGGTGATGACGGCGTCGGCCTGGCCCCTGCTTGGACTTTCGCCCATCCTGGGCCGCACCTTCACTCCGGCGGAGGATCGACCAGGCGCCGATCCCGTGTGTGTGATCAGCCAGGGAGCCTGGCAGAACCGGTTTTCGGGCGACCCGGCGATCATCAACCGGCAGATCATGCTCGACGGCCGGGCCCACACCATTGTTGGCGTCATGCCGGCGCAGTTCAAATTCTGGGCGGCGGAGATTTGGACACCCGTGGGGCTGGAGGCGGATACCGATTTGATGCGCAGCCGGGTGCTGCGCATGGGGGCGTGGGTGGTGGGAAAGTTGAAAGTGGGTGTGACGCTGGAGGAGGCCACGGCTGATCTTGCGACCATTGCCGAGCGTATTGCGCGCGAGCATGAGGATACGAACAAAGGCGTGGGGGTTTCCGTTGTCTTTCTCAGTCAATCGGTGACCGGAGGGTTTCGCACTCCGCTGATGGTGCTCCTCGGAGCGGTGGCCTGTGTGCTGCTCGTTGCTTGTGCCAATGTGGCGAACCTCCTGCTGGCCCAGGCGGCGACGCGCGAGCGGGAGTTCGCGATTCGCACGGCGCTTGGTGCTTCGAAAAGCCGGGTGGTGATGCAGATGCTGGTGGAGAGCCTGCCTCTGGCAGTGTTGGGGGGCGTCGGGGGTTTGTTGCTCGCCACGTGGGGCCTCAATGCACTGCTGCTGTTTATTCCGGCCGACTCCATTCCGATCGAAGCGCAGATTCGGATCGATGGATCGGTGATGGCTTACACGGCGCTGCTGTCGCTGGGTACGACCCTGTTGTTCGCCCTGTTGCCGGCCTTCATGGGCGCGCGCGACGGCTTCAATGAGGCCCTCAAGGAAGGAAGTCGCGGAACCAGCGGGCGTCGCTCCGGGCGCCTGCGGTCGGGTCTGATTGTGGCGGAAGTCAGCCTTTCCCTGACGCTGCTGGTGGGCGCCGGCCTCCTGATTCGTAGTTTTGCCCGGTTGCAGGCGGCGGATCCGGGATTCAATGCGCAGAACCTGCTCGTGCTTCCGGTGCAACTCCCCACCGCGCGGTATGTCTCGGGTCTGAAGGCGACGCAGTTTTTTGAGGAGCTGGTTGAACGGTGTCGGCAGATACCGGGAGTCAAGGCGGTTGGAGCCGGGGCGAATATTCCCTTCCGCGGGGGGTCGGGATTGCCATTGCTGGTGGAGTCGAAGACCTATGCCGATCTCAACGAGCTTCAGGGCGTGCAGTTCAACCTGGTGATGGGGGACTATTTTCGCGCGCAGGGCCTGAAGCTCCTGCAGGGCCGGCTCTTCACGGATAAGGATCGCCAGGGCGGCGAACCGGTCGTGATTCTCAATGACGCCGCAGTCAAACGGTTTCTCCCGGATGGCGATCCGCTGGGAAAACGGGTGATGCTCGGTTTGCCGGAGAATCTGATCAAACCCGGCATGCTGCCCCCTGGTCTGGACAAATTTGAGTGGACCACGGTGGTCGGTGTGGTGCAGAGCGCCCGGCACTTCGGCCTACAGGGAGATCCGGTTCCCACGGCGTTTATCCCGGTGGACCAGAGCTGGCAGGCGCCGCTCATGCGCACGTCGATGTTTGTTCTGCTGCGCACGGAGGGAGACCCCACCCAGGTGGCGTCGATGGCGCGGGAGGCGCTGTGGGGCATTGATCGCAATCAGCCCGCGGGGAGAATCATGGATATGGATACAATCATACGGGAGACGCTGCAGCAGTCGCGTTTCAGCATGATCCTGCTGGTGCTGTTCGCGGTCATTGCGGTGATCCTGGCCGCGGTTGGCATCTACGGTGTGGTCGCCTGGAATGTCACCCAGCGTACCCGGGAGATCGGTATTCGCCAGGCACTCGGGGCGACGCGCGAGGAAGTGCACCTCCTCATTGTCAGGCAGGGCATGCGCACGGTGCTGTACGGACTGCTCGTTGGTCTGGTCGGCGCGGTGGTGGTGACCCGGGCCCTGCAGAGCCTGCTGTTTGAGGTGAGTGCGCATGATCCTTGGACCTTTGTGGCGGTGTCGACCTTGCTTGGGCTCATTGCCCTGCTTGCCTGTGTCATCCCGGCGCGTCGTGCCACGCGGGTCGATCCCATGGTGGCGCTGCGTGAGGACGGCTGACTCGGTGTGAGTGGCTGTCGCGATGAGTGAGCGGCCCTGACTTGCGGATGCGGCGGCCGTGGTTTTGCTGTCGCCATGTCCCTACCAAGCCTGGCCCTGGTGGCTGTTTTGCGAGAAACCGCAGATCGACTGCAGGCAGGTGATGCGTACCAATGGGCGCACTTTGGGCGCTGCAACTGTGGACACCTGGTGCAGACGGTGACGAGGCTCTCTCCCGCTGATATTCATTCCGCCTGCTCTCCGGAACTCCTGGAGTGGAGTGAGATTCCCGATGACTATTGTGCAGGCACGGGCCTCCGGCTGGAGTTTCTGCTCGATCGACTGCGGGAGTTGGGGCTCGCGCGGGAGGATCTGCGGGCGATCGAAGACCTGAGCGACCGGAGGGTCCTGCAGGCGTTGCCGGGCGGGCACCGCTGGCTGCAGCGCAACCGAAGGGAGGACGTCGTGGAATACTTCCGTGTTTGGGCATCCCTGGTGGAGCGTGACGTGGCGGGCCTGCAGCGCCCCGAGGCATCCGACCTGGTCGAAACGCCTGACCTTGGACTCGAAGCCGGGGTGACGGCCCGGTGATCTATCCGTCGGGCGGCGTGGAGCGACGGAGCCGTACCCAGGACCGGTGGTCGGGATAGCTGGGAACGGGGTGCGCGCAGCCCGTTCCGTCCGTGTCAAGATGTCACCCGTGGAGCCGCGACTCCCACCCGGCACTGAAAGCGGAGGGCCATCCCTCGCTCGAACACCCGGCAGAGGTGTTTCCTGAGACTGAATCGAACGCAATTCCTGGGGGTTGCGTTTGAGGGACAGGCTAAAAGTGAAGCCTAGAAAGCAATCTTTGTAGATTGCCTAGTTAGGGACAGGCACGTTTCGACCCACTCTGGTGCAACGTGGAGAGATAGCTAACTAGGGACAGGTCAAAGGTGCTGAGCGGGGTGAGGGCGACGGCGGACCATCACTCGCTCGGGATGCGAGTGGAGTTCGAAGCCGAGCGCACGGTAAACTCCGTGAGCGTCCTGTGTCTGAAGGTAGACGCTGTCGACGTCAGCCACGTCCGGATGCGCTAGGAGCCGCCCGACAAGGGCGCGGGCGATGCCCTGACCGCGGTAGCCTTCGTCCACAAACACGTCGGCCACATAGGCAAATCGCGTGGTGTCGGAGGTGCAACGTGCCACCCCCACCTGACGCACCCCGTCGAAGCAACCGACGACCACCGTGGATCCCCGGAAACCTCGCTCAATCCGCTCGCGCGAGATGCCGGGCGTCCAGTACGTGGCGGTCAGCCAGCCGTGAATTGCGGCGAAGTCCATTTCGTCGAGTGAGTAGGAAAAGCGCATGGGAGAGCGGGATCCCCAGTGTGAACAATCTCCCACCCTCAAGCGAAGTCGGAAGCGAGGCCTCCCGCCACATGACGGCTTGCCTGCTGCCGGGACGTGGTCTCACCTCGCCCCATGACGAGCTTTCCCTGCTGGGGCTGATGAGAATCGACGCGCACGTCCATGTGGTGGGCACCGGGACCGGCGGCACCGGCTGCTGGTATCGCCCACGCGGATTGACCCGCCTAGGAGCGCCGTGGTTGGTGCGGAGCATTGGCCTAACCACCCGAGATTTGTCCGGTCCCGAATTTGACCGGCTCTACATCGAGCGGATGCTGGCCTATGTTCGCGGTTCCAGCGTGCGACGGGTGCTGCTTCTGGCACATGAGCTGCCGCATCGTGAGGACGGCACGCCATTGCCGGACCGCGCGTCGTTCTATGTGCCCAATGATTATGTGCTCGGACTCGCCAAGACACACCGGGAGTTTCTGCCGGCCGTTTCGATTCATCCGTCGCGACGCGATGCCTTTGACGAACTGGAAAAGTGCCTGGAGGGTGGCGCCGCTGCGCTGAAGTGCCTGCCGAATGTGCAGGGCATCGACTGGAACGACCGGCGTCACACCCGCTTTCTCGAGCGCATGGCCGAGACCGGATTGCCTCTCCTCGCTCACACCGGCAGCGAGCGCACCATGCCGGTGATGGAGGCGCGATTGGCGGACCCGCGGGTACTGGTGCGCCCCTTGGAGATCGGCGTCACCTGCATCGCCGCGCACTGTGGAACGGGCACCCTGCTGGTCGACCCG
>JAEUGZ010000623.1 GCA_016794725.1 Opitutaceae bacterium
GCTTCAGGGTCCGGACCAGACCATGCAGGGTCCAGACCGCGTCGCCCAACCCGCTCGGCATGGCGGCGCGACGGATCTGCAAGCGGCTCCAGGCCACCGACAGTTCATGCCGGGCCGCACGCCAGAAACTGAGGGGAGGCGAACTCATGACGAGGAGCCCTCGACCGGACGCGGATTGCCAGCGTCGAGGATGAAGTACCCGGCCGCGTAGTCCTTGCGCAACTCCCACTGGGCGGGGAATCCGGCGAGCGAGGCGGATTCAAAGACCACGGCCTGGGAAACGTAGTGGTCCGGCCCCTTGCCGTGATTGGTCGTGCAGACATCGATCCCGTACTGCCCGCTGGCCAGGCGCGGCACGGCGAGCGGGAGCCGGAACCGGTGCAGTCCCGGGGAGGCGGGCAGACGCCAGCCGGTGAAGTGCCCCGGACTGTAGAGTCCCAACCGGGTGCCTTCGAGGTCAGTCAAGGTGCACTCGAGCGAGGACTCGGTGTGCCCGGTGGTTTCCACCACCAGTTCCAGCCACAGCACCGCCTCGCCCTGGTGACCCGGGCAGGCCAGCCCGGCCTCATTGACCAGACGTGCCTCACGAATGCTGGCGTAGCGTCCCTGGCCCGCCACGCCCGGCCCCTCGCCGGCGCGAACGTAACGGTCCAGCACTGACGCCGTCGCACCGTCGAGCTCGAGACGTCCCTGGGACAGCAGCAGACACCGCTGGGTCAGATGGCGGATGGATCCGAGCTGGTGGCTGACGAAGAGGATGGTCCGGCCCCGGGTACGGGTGACCTCCTCCATCTTGGCGAGACACTTGCGCTGGAAAGCAAGGTCGCCCACGGCGAGCACTTCGTCGATGATGAGCAGGTCGGGCTCGAGGTGGGCGGCGACGGAGAAGGCGAGACGCACGTACATGCCGCTCGAGTAGCGTTTCACGGGTGTGTCGAGGAAACGCTCGATTTCCGAGAACGCGACGATCTCGTCGAATTTGCGCCGGATTTCGGCGCGGGGCATGCCCATCACCGCCCCGTTCAGGTAGATGTTTTCACGACCGGTCAGTTCCGGATGAAAGCCGGTGCCGACCTCGAGGAGAGAAGCCACCCGCCCGCGAAGAGCGACCGAACCGCGGGTGGGTTCGGTGATCCGGGAGAGCACCTTCAGCAGGGTGCTCTTGCCGGCTCCATTGCGCCCGATGATGCCGACGACCTCGCCGCGCCGAACCTCAAACGTCACGTCCCGCAACGCCCAGAATTCGTTGTCACCGGGACCTCCCGCGGCGCGCCGGGATTGCAGGGCGCGCCACAATCCCCGGGCGCCCTGGGCGAGGGCGTCACGAAGCGTGTCATGCCGCGCCTCCCGGCCCAGCGTGTAGCGTTTGGCGAGGGAGTTGACCCGAATGACGATGTCGGAGGAGGAGGCCACGGTCAGAGCAGGTCGGCAAACTGCCGCTCAGTCCGGCGGAAGTACCAGAATCCGGTGAGCACGAGAACGGTCCCGGTGACCAGGGACATGACCAGACCGGGTGCGTAGAGGGGTTCGGGGCGTCCCAGGAGGCACCAGCGAAAGCCCTCGACCACGGCGGTCATGGGGTTCAAGGCGAGCAGGTCCCGCCAGTTGGGCAGGAAGTCGGTGCTGAAGCCGACCGGTGTGACGAACATGCCGACCTGAAGCAGAAACGGTGTGACGAAACGGAAATCCCGATACTTGACCGTGAGGGCGCAGATCCAGAGCCCGGCGCCCAGGGCAAGCAGGAGTGCACCGGCCATGAAGACCGGCAGGAGCAGCCAGCGCCACGTCGGGCCGATGCCGGCGAGCGGTGCGAAAGGCAGCGTGAGTGCGAGCAGCACGAGGCAGTCGACGAGGGCGACCCCGAGTGCGGAGAGCGGCGCGAGCAGTCGGGGAAAATAGATCTTGCCGATGAGGTGGGCGTTGGTGGTGAGACTGTTGCCGGCACCGGTAAAGGCGGAGGAGAACAGCATCCACGCGATCTGTCCGGTGAGCACCACCGCCACGTAGGGAACGGAGCCCGACGGCATGCGCGCGAGTTTGCTGAAAACGAAGGTGAGCAGCAGCGTCTGAACAGCGGGCTGGATCACCACCCAGAGTACCCCGACCGCGGTCTGTTTGTAGCGAACTTTGATGTCGCGCCAGGCGAGAAATCCCAGCAACTCGCGAAACCGCCAGAGATCGCGCCCGTAGTGACGATCGGCGCGTCCGGCCTCGATCAGCAGTTCTTCCTCGATGGCGGCCATGGTTCAGCAGGCTTGCGCCAGACGCTGGCGGAAGGCGGAATAGGAGTACTGCCGGGCGTGGGCGCGTATCCGCTGGGGATCCCAAGTCCGGCGAAGGGCGGTGAGCAGGGTGGAGGAGAGACCGGGAAGGTCGTCGGGTGCGGCGAGCAGTCCCGTATCGGCGTCGACCAATTCGGGAACACCCCCGGCGCGGACGCCGACACAGGGTTTGCCGTGGGCCATGGCTTCGAGGTAGACGAGGCCGAAGCCCTCGCGGGAACTGGGCAGTGCAAACAGCCGGCAGCCCTTGAATTCGTCCTGCAAGGCGCGGTCCGAGAGCGCCCCGGTGAAGTGAACGCGGGAATCCAGTCCCAAGTCACGGGCGACCTGCTGCAAGCGGGTGCGGTCCTGACCGTCGCCGACAATGCGAAGGCGGACGGCGGGTTCTTTCTGGTGCACGAGGACGAAGGCACGCAGCAGCAATTCGACTCCTTTGTAGGGTTCGCGTGGATCCAGGCGGGACACGCACAGGATCACCGTATCCCCGGGGGCCACGGACTCGGCGGGCGGGAAAGATTCACCCGGATCGAGGGCGGGATCGAGGGCATTGGGTACGACCCGGATGCGGTCAGGAGGAAGGTCCGGATGGTGGGCGAACAGACGAGTGCGGGTGTCCTGGCTGACACACCAGATCCGGTCAGCGCCGCGCAAGGCCCAGCGTAGCACCGGGCCGAGCGGGCGATCGATTTCGATGCCGTGGGCGACGAGGGAGATCGCGAGCCGCGGATTCAGCGCCCGGGCAAAACGGGCGATGGGCAGGAGATGAACATGACCGCAGACCAGTCGATGCGCACCCCGGGCGGCCTCGACGACCTTCCAGGCGAAGGTGAGCCGATTCCGGCCGGCAACGAAGCCGCTCACCTGGCCGCGGGGTGTGTAGGGGGCGAGCCGATCCGCCGGCAGACTGGCGTCATTCAGCGCACCCACGACGACGGAGTGGGTCGAAGGATCCTCATTGAGGGCACGCAGGTACAGCCGGAGCATGCGGGCGATGCCGCCTTCGCCGGCGAACAACTCGGGGCAGAGCAGCACCACCTTCATCGGGAACGCCTCCGATTGAGAAACGCGATGGTCACGGCCAGACTCCAGAGTCGCGACCAACCGCGCGCGTCGTCACGGCGGAGGAAGTGCTGCCATTGCGCCTGGACTTCCTTGACCGAAAAGAAACCGCTCTGCCCCACGCTGGCCGCGGTGAATGTATCCTCGAGGAAAGGACGCAACTCGGCGCGCATCCAGGCATTCATCGGCAGGGTGAACCCCCATTTCGGGCGGCCGGCCAGGCCGGGCGGGAGCACGTCGGCACCGGCGGCGGCGAGGGCCGACTTGGGCTGGGCCGGGGTGTTGCGCCAGGCGCTGGGCTGGCTCCATAGCCACTCCACCAAGGGCCGGTCCGCGAACGGCACCCGCAATTCGAGGGAGTGGCGCATGGACATGACGTCACTGTCGCGGAGCAGGACGTCGGACATGTAGGTTTGAAGTTCCCACGCCGAGATGGTCTCAAAGGTGTCAGCATCGTTCAGGCTGGCGCGCATCTCCGCCAGACCCGGGTGCAAGGCGGCGCTGACCCGGCCATCGGCCAGGCTGCGGAGGGATCGGGTCGACCAGACGCGGCGTGAGCAGGCGGCGAGGTCGTGGCGATCATTGGCGTAAGCGAAGACGTCCGCCATTTTTTGGGTGCGGGTCGAACGGCCCGCCGTGAGGCCCGTCACACCGCGCCGCAGCGACCGTGGCATCCAGCGCCAGAGCGATTGGTAGCGCTGAAGCTGCGGGATCTGGCGGAAGGACGGGTAGCTCCCGAACAACTCGTCAGCACCGAGCCCCGACAGCACCACTTTCACTCCGCCGCGGGCGGCCAGTTCGCTGGCGTAGTAGGTGTTGAGCGCATCGCCTGTGGGCTGGTCCATGGCGTCGAGCATGCGGTCGAGGTCACTGGCGACGCGTTTAGCGGTGACGATGGTGGCGTGGTGGTCGCACCCCAGGTGACGGGCGGTGGCTGCGGCCTGTTCGGACTCGGAGTAGCCGGCTTCCGCGAATCCAATGGAAAACGTCTGAAGCGGGCGCGTCACCGCGCGCGCGGCCAGTCCGGCGAGGAGGGCGGAGTCGAGTCCGCCGGAAAGGAACACCCCGACCGGCACGTCGGCGATGAGGTGGGCGCGCACCGTGTCCTCAAGCCGGGCGCGCAGTTCGGTGACAAACCCGGTGGCGTCGCGACACGCTGCGTCGGTGCGGGCGCGTTTGGAGAAGTCCCAGTAGCGCACCCGCTCGAGACGCCCCTGCTTCCACCGGGCGTATTCACCCGGACGCAGGCTCAGCACCTCGCGGTAGAGCGTGCGCGGAGCGGGAACGGCGAGAAAGGCGAGGGTGTCGCAGAGAGCCTGGGGATCGAGAGTGAAGTCGTCGCACCCCTGCTGCAGAGCCCGGATTTCCGAGGCAAACCACAGGTCCGTGCCGGAGGGATTGGCGCGGAGGTAAAGCGGTTTGATCCCGAAGGCATCGCGGGCGAGGAACAACTGCTGGAGTTGGTCATCCCAGACCGCGAAGGCGAACATGCCGCGCAACCGGGGAAGACAGGCCTCCCCCCAGTGGATGAAGGCGGCGAGCAGCACCTCGGTGTCGCAATCGGTGCGGAAGGAACGACCGAGTGCCTCCAACTCCGCACGCAGTTCCCGGAAATTCAGGATGGCTCCGTTGAAGACGAGGGTGAAGCGGGCGTCGTCGCTCTGCCAGGGTTGATGCCCGTTCTCCGGATCAATGACGGCGAGCCGCCGGATGCCCAGTGTGATCGGGCCTTTGGTGATGAGGCCTCCGTCGTCCGGCCCGCGGTGGAGCAGGGCCGCGCACATGCGCTCGACGATGCGCGAGCGATCGGCGGGAGATGCACAGGTGCTGAAGTGACCGACGATTCCACACATGGTGCGTGACGGGACTACGATGCCTCCAGGAACGAAGAGCAAGGAAAGGGGAAATGCATGGCCTGGATCACAGCGCCGACGCGGGCGCGCAGCGTGATCCGACCCCAGCCCGGCAATGCAGGCAACCCTTTGCTTCCGACCAAGTAAAACTACTACCTGGGTCGGTTGGGGGGCGAAGAACGACACGCAACCGCGCACGCCCGATTCAGGCCGGGAATGCGCAACCGGCGCCCACGGAGCAGCGCCCTTCACGAGTATGTCCCTTCGGTCGCGCGGGGTTGGCAACGTCAGCGACCGCTGTTCGCGGCCTCCTGGAAACCTGCAAGGTGGACCCCTGGAGGGGGGGGGGGGGGCGGGGGGGGGGGGGGGGGGGGGGGGGCGGCGAGCGGGGGCGGGAGGGGGGGGGGGGGGGGGCCCCCCGCGCGGGGGGGGCCG
>JAEUGZ010000007.1 GCA_016794725.1 Opitutaceae bacterium
CTGGTTCGGCGATGGTTGAAAGCCTGGGGCGAGGGTCCCACCCGCGCACTTCTGGCGATGCACCAGAGCCCTGGTCCGATGCATGCGCGCTGGCGCGACCGGGGCGGGACGCCTCCTGATTGGTTTCGGCCGACCTCTGCCCCCGATTTTTTTGAGCTGCCTGCCGGACGCTGGGCGGACATTGAACCGCTCTTGCAGGCGGGTCAGATCTACCTGCAGGATCCGTCCACCCGGCTGGCAGTCGATCTGCTGGCTCCCGTTCCTGGCGAGGTTCTCCTCGATGCCTGCGCCGCGCCGGGAGGGAAGAGTGTCCTGATCGCTGATCGTCTCGAGCGTGGTCGCTTGTTCGCGATCGATTTGCTCAGTCCGCGCATCGAGCGGTTAAAGGAGAATCTCGCGCGGATTCGCACCGTTGAAGCGATCTGTGTGCCGACCGACCTCTTGCAGGCCCCCGGTCGAGAGCTGGCGCGTCGTGGGTTTCCCGAAACCTTCGCGGGCGTTTTGCTGGACGTGCCGTGTTCGAACACCGGGGTCATGCGACATCGGGTCGACGTGAAATGGAGACTGCAGGAGGGCGACTTTTCGACGCACGCCCGCCAGCAGGCCAGTCTTCTGCGGGCGGCGGCAGTGCTGGTCGCGCCGGGGGGGCGGCTCGTGTATTCGACCTGCAGCCTCGATGCGGAGGAAAACGAACACGCCGTCAATGCGTTCGTGGCGTCTTCGGGCGGCCGGTGGACGTTGGAAGCACAGATCGTTGCGCGACCCTGGGAGACCGGCAATGATGGGGCCGGTGCCTTCCGCCTGCGGCGGAAGCCCTAATCGCCTTCGTGCTTCAGGGAACAAGTTCGAAGACTGGGACGGTCAGCGTCGTTTCGTCACGACCGTGCAGAAACGTCAGGTCGATCACCTCGGCCTGAGCAATGCGCGATTCATACCGCTGGAGGGGCCAAAGAGCGACCGCTTCATCGTCAATCCGAGTCACCAGGTCGCCGATTCGTACCCCGGCAGTCTCCGCGGGAGAACCAGGCACGACCGCCACCACCCTCCAATAGGCGGGAGTACGTTTAAAGCTGATCCCAGCGCTGCGGAGCGCGGGGCTGACAATGGGAGCGAGGGACTCGCGGAAGAAGGTGATCTCACCCCGCTGCTGGTCGAACGTCACGACGAAGTTGCGCAGGATCGAGCCGCCAATGGAGGAAAGCTCGTCGGTGAGATCGATCACCGGGTTGGGGAGGGAGTAGGTGCCGAGTTTGAGCAGTCCATTCAACCGGCCAATTTCCTGGCTTCGTTCGCCGGAGAGGGTGGCCAGGACTCCGCCCTGGACGGGACCGCTGAGGAACGAGGTATTCAGTCCAACCGGGTTGAGGTGCAGGCCCCCGTCGCTGCCGGAATCGACCAGCGCGACGAGGATCTGTCCGTTGAGATCGATCGGGATGAGCGGTGTCTTGGTGGCCGTGTCAAAGGAGATGCGCGCTCCCGGCTGCAGGTTTGCAGCGGCTCCGGACCGGGTCAGGAGAATACGCGACTGCGGGTAGTCAAGGGTGAGGAGGGTGTGGCGAAAGAGGGGAAAACCGAGCACCCCATCGATGCGTTCCCCAATGTGATCCGAAAGCTCGGTGAAGTCGTAGATCAGCGCCGGGACCTGGTCGAAGCGTACATCCCCCACCGAGATCCTGCGGACCGTGACGCCGGTCAGCTGGGTTGTCTCACCCGAGGCACTACGGACGCGCACCTTGGGAGTCTGGGTGGTGGGAGCATCGGTGACGTAGCGGGCGGCAAATTCCGGCGAGACGAGCGTGACCGATGAGCCGGTATCAACCAGAAAACGCCACGGCCCGTATTTGTCCCAGCTTAACTCGACCATCAACGTATTGGCCGTGAGGATGGCCGGCACACTCGACATCGGAGCATCGAACGTGGTGCGACCCGGCGTCGGATCGCGCCGCAGCAGCGTACAGCCCGACAGCACCACCACGAGTGCGATCAACGCGAGGTGATGGACGAGCCTCACCCCTGCCGACTGGACCGCACCGGCAGACGGACAAAGTTGGGAGAAAACCCGTTTGAACGGGCTGGCATTCATTCAGGCGCGCGGTTGGGGCAGCGAGCGGGCGGCCACCCAGGCTAAACAGGCCAGCACGGCTCCCGCTGCAAATACGGACTTGGCACCAAACGTCCAAAAAAGCGCGCCGGCGCACAACGGCGTGATGGCCCGTGAGAGCGAACCCAGGGATCGGAAAAGTCCCAGCACGCGTCCCTGCTCCGCTTCGCCAGCATACAATGAGATGAGTCCAGTCGAGGCGGGATTGACGAGTCCGCTACCGAGGGCGAGCAGACCGACGCCGACGTAAAGCAGGAGCGGAGTGGGAGCGAAACCAATGAGGAGCAGTCCGAGCACCGAGCAGACCAACCCCATGCCGAGGACCTGGGTTTCGGGTCGTTTGGCGAGCAGACGCCGCACGATCAGTCCCTGAGTCAAGATGGAGCAGATGCCGAGGTATCCCATCAGCAGTCCGTTCTCCGCCGCCGTGTAACCGAAGCGCTGGGCACTGAGAAATACGAGCGTGGCCTCCATCGCCACAAATGAAATTGAATACATGAACGCGACGAGATTGATGCGACGGACTTCGGGTCGGTCGATCGACAGCAAGGCCGCGATCGGATTCCGAAGTCGGGGCTCGCGGGCCTGGCCGCGGGCTTCGGCGGGCAATGTCTCGGCAAACCGTGCGCCGATCCAAAACAGATTCACGATGCTCATTGCCAGTGCCAGCAACGCCGGAGTGGAGAACGGATTTACACCCCAGGCGGTCAGGGAGGGATAGAGGACGGACAGATCGATTTTTGCGGTATAAGCACCGACCAGCGGCCCGGTCACCAATCCCAGGCCGAAGGCGGCTCCGACCAGACCCATCGCGCGGGACCGTTCCTTGCGGGTGGTGACGTCGGCGACGGCGGCCGTGGCCACCGAGAGATTTCCCCCAAACGCTCCACCCACCAGACGGGCCAGGAGAAACAGCCAAAATGAACCCGAAAGGAACCAAAGGAGGTAGCTGGCCGCAGTCCCTGCGACGGTAAAAAGGAGGATGGGTCGGCGCCCGTGCTTGTCAGACAAACTGCCCCAAAACGGAGCGAACACGAATTGGAGGAGGGAAAAAAGGGAGCTGATGATGCCGCCAAACAGCACCTCCGGAAGATGGGTGGTGTTTCCCAGCGCTGCCGCTGTTGATTCAAGCACCCCAAGCAGACTCCCGAGGACCCCGCCGTGCCCATCGATTTCCAGGTAATGCCTGAGCAGATCCGGACCGAGCGGAAAGATGATCGAGAAGCCGATCAGGTCGATGTACAGCGTCAGAAAAATGACGCCGAGCGACAGAGGGCGTTGAGGAGAGGAGACGGTCGATGACACGGAAACTCTCAGCAGAACGGTTTATCGTTTCACCGCCAAGCGGCAAACGTCAGGCGTTTGTTTCCAAGAGCACGCGCATCTGCTCTTTAAGCTGCGCAAACGTAAACGGTTTTTGGAGGAATCCGGTGACTTTTCCATCGCCGATAAGGGGACTGGCATCTTTGCGCGAGTATCCGCTCATCAGGATCACCCGCATCTGCGGTTTTGAGAGACGAACCCGTTCGAGAACTTCTTCGCCGCCGAGGCGAGGCATCGTCATGTCCAGGAGGATGATGCAAATACGGTCACCGTGGGCATTGAATTGTTCGAGGCCTTCCTGACCATCTCGCGCCACCAGCACCTCAAAGCCGCTGAGCTGAAGCATGCGCGTGGCTACGGTACGCACGGAGTCCTCGTCGTCGACGATGAGGACGCAGCGGCGGGCGCTGGGGGAGGGCGCGGAGCCGGGTGTGTCAGGGTTCAAGGCAGGAGGATCACGGCGAGTGGGGAAGTAAAGATGCGAGGAGCATGCCTAGGAACCCCTCCAAGCCAAGTCCCCTTGGAACGAATTTTGTGGGCAAGAAGGGGTTAAAGATTTGCTTCAGGAGGCCCCGCCAGGTGGCAGCGCCGCTTTCACCCGCGGGATCAAGCGAAGGCCCATTGAAAGGGCATCCGCCCCCGTGCTCACCCCCTAGCGGCGATAGGGGAGCGGGTAGCGCCCGGAAAGCGCCGCCACCTGGGCTTTCCCGTCCGCTATGGCAGCGGCTTCATCCGCGGTCCCGATCCCTTTCAACACGCGATCAATTGCACCCGCCACCGCGTCCATGTCACGTTCGACCATTCCACGGGTGGTGATTGCGGGTGTTCCAATCCGAATGCCCGAGGCCTGGAAGGGCGAGCGGGTCTCGAAGGGGACTGTGTTCTTGTTGAGGGTGATGTGGGCGAGATCGAGCGTTTCCTGGGCTTTCTTGGCAGTGAGCTCGGGGAGATTGCCACGGAGGTCGACCAGGAAGAGATGATTGTCGGTCCCTCCCGATACCACCTTGTAGCCGCGGCTCATCATGGCGGCGGCGAGGGCCCGGGAGTTTTTCACGATTTGCTCGGCGTAGACCTTGAACTCCGGCTTGAGGCACTCGCCAAAGCAAACAGCCTTGGCTGCAATGATATGCATGAGAGGGCCACCCTGACCACCGGGGAACATGGCGGAGTCGATGGCTTTGGCATGGGCGGCTTTGCAGAGAATCAAGCCCCCGCGCGGTCCGCGCAGCGTTTTGTGCGTCGTGGTCGTGACGAAGTCGGCATGGGGCACGGGAGAGGGATGCACTCCCGTCGCGACCAATCCGGCGATGTGGGCAATATCGGCAAACAAGAGCGCTCCGACGCTTCGGGCAATTTCACCCATCCGCGCGAAATCGATGACCCGCGAATAGGCGCTGGCTCCCACTGTGATCATCTTGGGACGTTCCCGGGCGGCCACGGCGGCCAACTCGTCGTAGTCAATCAGACCATTGTCCTCGCGAACGCCGTATTGGCAGAATTGATAGAGTTTGCCTGAGAAATTCGCCGGATTGCCGTGGGTCAGGTGACCTCCGTGGGAGAGGTTCATTCCCAACACCTTATCCCCAGGAGCGAGGACCGAGGTGTAGACTGCGAAATTGGCCTGCGAACCGGAGTGAGGCTGAACATTGGCGTGTTCGGCGCCGAACAGCTTCTTGGCTCGTTCGATCGCAAGCGTTTCGATCGTGTCAACGTGCTCGCATCCACCATACCAACGCTTCCCCGGATAACCTTCCGCGTACTTGTTGGTCAGCACGCTGCCCTGTGCTTCCATCACGGCAGGGTAGGTGAAGTTCTCGGAGGCGATCAGCTCAATGTGGCTTTGCTGACGGGCAAACTCCGCGGAAATGGCGGAATAGATTTCCGGATCAAGGACGGCGAGCGGCGAAGTGTTGAGCATGTGCGGAATCGGTGCGACGGTCGTGAAGGGGGGATGGCAATATCCCAAAACGACCAGCAAGCAGCGAAATCCGCGTCGGGGAAACCAAAAATTATTTTTTGCTGGCCGTCAGCTTGCGCACAAAGGCAAGCAACGATGGGATCGCTTCCACCATTTCATCGCGGCAGGCCTCGTACAGCTTGAGGGGCCCTCCAAAGGGGTCACCGATCTCCTTCTCCTCGTCGTCCGGAAGAAATTCGCGCCAGAGATAGACATGTTCGGGCATCGGATCGAACTGGACCTGAATCATCGCGCGATGCGTTTCCGTCATGCAGAAAATGGCGAGGGCACCGTCGATCAATTCCTGAGTAAGTGGTTGGCTGATATGGTCTTCAATATTGATTCCGACCCGCTTGAGCGCGGTCACCGAGTGTTCCGAAACCGGCTCTCCGCCCCGTGCGGCCACCCCCGCAGACACGACCTCCAATGAGCGGAGAGGCTCGGCTTGACCCGCCAGGGCGTGGGACAACAAGCCGGCTGCCATGGGACTACGGCAGATGTTGGCGGTGCAGACTGTCAGGAGATAGCGTTTGCCGCGCATCGAATGAGATCATGAACGAAAAGGGTTTCCGACGAAACGCAACCCTCGGTCAATCGGGCGGGTTTGCCAAATCGGGAGACGCGCCAGCGAAGGATCGAGGTGTTCAAGTGCAGCGGTGCAACTGGTTGCAAATATGGAGCCGGTTTGCCTAGATTCGATCCATGAACCCCACAGCGACGCTGGGAGTGCAGCGCATCGGCCAGATCGCGATCAACGCCAAGTCCATACCCAGCACGACGGCGTTCTATCGTGATGTGCTGGGGCTCACATTCCTTTTTGGGGTTGGGGAACGGATGGCGTTTTTTGACTGTGGGGGAGTACGGTTGATGTTGAGTCAGCCTTCGTCACCCGAACTCGATCATCCCTCGTCGATTCTATACTTGGTGGTGGCGGATATTGATGCGGCGTTTGATCACCTGAAACGTTCAAACGTCGTTTGCCTTCACGAACCAGCCTTGGCGGCGCGCATGCCGGATCACGAGCTCTGGCTGTGCCCATTTCGGGATCCCGAGGGTAATATTCTCTCCCTGATGTGCGAGAAGCGGCCGCCTGCTGCGGGATGACGGCGCTGCGGTTTCAGACTTTCTTCAAGGCTCGGAGCGCTTGGTGGATGTGGATGGCCCGCTGCAGCACGGTGTCTTGCAGAGGAGGCGGGGCTTTGGGTTCCGGCTTTGCCGCTGGTGTCGACGGGGTGGGGGAGGTGGGCGCGGGGTCGGTCGTATCCGGGGGGGCATCGGGCAGCGGAAGGCCGTTGGCATGGTCCCGCACCATCGCCGCCTCGTCGTAGCGTCGCTTTTCCCTTCGAGCTTCAAGCAGCTCTCCCGGAGGCTTGCCTGCGTCGATCGCATCGCGGGCCAGTTGATCGTTCGCCGCGGGGGTGGCCACCGGGATGTCCACTCGGAGCCCCTCCACGGTGGCGCCGAGCGTCAGAACCTGCGGCGACGCCGTCTTCAGGCGTTCGAGGATCGCCGGCGAGGTAGCGGGATCCAGCAGGACCAGGCGCATTGCCCCCTGGGTCCGCACTTCGAGCAAGGGCGCCAGGCGTTCGATGGCCCCGGCGGTTGCCCGGGTGCCCCGGAAATCAAGGACCATGGCCGATCGGGCCGCCGGGGCCGGTTCAGTATCAAGATCTCGGATGCGCACGTAGGTCAGCCCGTCCGCGAGTTCCGTCACCATGGCGCCGCAACGAGGCCCGAGTCCTGCGAGTGCAAGCGCAAGTCCGGCGAGCGCGAGCCAGCGGGCGGGTTGAAAAAGCGGCGGGTGCATCGGTGGAGCCACGGAAAAGGAGGGGGATGTGTAGGCGGGGACCACGGGCCGGAGCGGCCTACGGCTGACGGTGGAGCTGGCGCGCCCCGATGTCGCGGCGGTAATACTTGGTCCGGCACTCGATCCGTTCACAAACCTCATAGGCGGCGTCCACCGCCTCTTGGAGGGTGGAACCCAGTGCCGTCACCCCCAGCACGCGGCCGCCGGCGGTGACCAGTTGTCCGGTGGAGTCGCGTGCAGTACCGGCGTGGATCACGCTGACGTGGTCGGGCAGCGAGGTTGGCAGAGTCAGGGGATCTCCCTTCGAGTAGGCGTCCGGGTAACCGCGGGCGGCGATGACGACGCAGACCGCGTGGTGGTCGTGGACGGCCAGTGTGTAGCCCTTGAGTTCACCCTGCGACGCAGCCCAGAGCAGCTCCAGCAAATCGGATTTCAACCGAGGCAGCACGACCTGGGTCTCCGGGTCGCCAAATCGAGTGTTGTATTCGAGCACCTGGGGACCGTTTGGTGTCAGCATGATGCCGATGAACAGGGTACCTCGGAAATCAATCCCCTCGGTGGCAATGGCATCGACGGACGGGCGCACTATTTCGCGATCGATCCGGTCCAGGAGCGCGGGAGTGACCACTTCGGCGGGAGAGTAGGTGCCCATTCCTCCGGTGTTGGGACCGGTGTCGTTGTCGCCGATTCGTTTGTGATCCTGGGAGGTGGGAAGAATGACGTAGTCGCGACCGGATACCACCACGAGCAGGGAGGTTTCTTCGCCCACCAGACAATCCTCAATGAGAATGCGGGAGGGCTGGTCGCTGGAATCGGGTCGGGCGGGAATGGCCAGCAAGGTGCGCACCGCTGCTTCCGCGTCGTCGTGCCGGGCGGCAACGACCACGCCTTTGCCAGCAGCCAGCCCGTCGGCCTTGACCACGATGGGCGCCGGTCGTGAACGAAGGTAGGCAATCGCCTCGTCGGCCGAGGCAAATGCCGCCGCGTCGGCAGTCGGGATCTTGTACTTTTGCAGGATTTCCTTGGTGAAAATCTTCGATGCCTCCAGGCGCGCGCCATCCGCTTTGGGGCCATAGGCGGGGATTCCGGCGTCGGTCAGTGCATCCACCAGGCCGAGCGAGAGCGGGACTTCCGGTCCCACGACGACGAACTCGATCGACTCGCGTCGAGCCAGCTCAACCAGCCCGCGCAGGTTGTCCGCCGCCACTGGAAGGCACGGGGCGTCTTCAGCAATGCCCGCGTTTCCGGGTGCCGCAAGGACGCGCGGGCGGGCGGGGGATGCTTGCAGGGCGCGAACCAAGGCATGTTCGCGACCACCGGAGCCGACGACGAGAACGGAACGGGGAAGTGTGGACATGGAAAGAGCCAGCAAACGCGGACCATCCCCCGGGTGGCAAGCCGCGTCACAGGACCTGCAGTTTCTTGCGGTAAAACGCGACCACCTCGTTTGGATCGTCGGAGAACAGGATATAGTCGAGCATCCAGGCCGGGGCACGGTTGGTCCTCACCATCTCGCGCAATTGCTTGCGTAGGTCGGCGAAGAACTTGGCATCAAAGAATACGTACGGTACCCGGGGCCGGATCCCCAGCTTGAGGTTGCAAAGTTCGATGCCGATTTCTTCCAGTGTGCCGACGCCGCCAACGTTGAAGATACAGAAGTCAGCTACTTCGAACCACTTTTGACGAAAATGGCGGCTGTTTTCCTGGAACGTGTTGAAAAAGTCGACGCCGAGTTCCGGGGGTTGGGCCTCAAGTTCGAGAAAACAGGCTCCGGTCAGAGCACCCTGAGTCCGAGCCTGGTCTGTGGCCAGACGCATCACTCCGCCACCGCCGCCGGTGAGCACACCGACATTGGGTCCGATGAACCCGGTCAGGGTATCGATCAGGGTTGAAATCCGGCGGGTCTGCTCCACGTCCAAACCGACCGCGCTTCCGTAAAAGGCCAGAATGGTCGCCCCTTGAAAACGTTTGGCGAGTTCTTCCCGGATGAAGAAACCATGTTCCTTCTTGTAGGTGTGAAGGTACACGTCGCCCATCGCTTCGTTGTACCAGTAGATGTCCAGCCCGATGGCTGAGAAGTTGTCCAGTCGACCGTGGGCATTGCTCGAGAGGAAAAAGCCGTGCGTGCGCGAGGGCTTGCGAAACACGATCCGCCGCAATTTCAGCTCCTGGATTCGTGTGAGTAACTCTATGTTTTCAAAAAGATTGGGGAAGTAATCAATGAGAAGCGTGTCAGCATCCGGCGGTGCATTGTCCAGCGCCTGAACCATTGTGTTGTACCCGCAGGTATCGACTTTGGCGTCGAGAAGTTTGGCCTTCAGGTTGGGCGGATTGCCGGCGCTGAAGAAGAGGCTCTGGTTCTCCATCATCGCATTCTGACCCTTGACGGTCAGGCGAGTCTTGGGGCGTGCATCCGGCGCCGGTTTAGGGGGCGTGGCATCCAGACACTGATAGAGTTCGCTCACCGTGGAGAGCAGTCGGGTGCGACGTTTCACCAAGGTCTTCATCTCCGGATCCGTCGGGGGCGGGGCGCGGAAAATCTCAACGGACACCAGCGGGTTGACCACCGGCTGTTCCCCCGTGTTGTAGATCTCCAGCATGATGTTGGTGCCAAAGGTCTTAAGCGGATCGAGGAGCACCGCGCTGGTGTGGATGCCAAAGTGACCCTCACCCTGATTGAGCACCACGTAGTGCTCCTTGAGGTACATCGAGCAGCTGGTCAGGATTCCAGACCGGGGAGGAATGGCCAGGGGTGAGACCTCGCGGCGGATCTGAACCTTGTCGAGAAAGGCACGGCCGGCTTCACCGTTGACAAGTCGCTCGAAGCTGCCGCGTAAAAGTTTGGTATTCAGCGTATAAGCGACTTGGTGTGGCGTTAGGAATACACGCCCGAGGCGGTCGATGCTGATGGTGTTGGGCAGTTTCAGTTTGTTGGTCTTCACTGCCTCCCAGATTTCCTCGGTCGTGAGTTTGGCACCGGCCGGGGCGAAATAGAGGCGGCCGACCGGGATGCCCGGTCGGAGCAGCTTCTTCCAGTAGGGCGCGTTCGGAAAGCTGGTGTCGAAAATAAAGGCCTCGGCCTCGATCGTCAGCCGGTTGCCATCGACTGTGGGGAGCCCATGGGTGAGCATTTCGATCCCGATGCGGGCCAACGTGCTGCGCTCGGTGAACCGAAGCTCGGGCAGGTGGCTTTTGAGAAATTCGAACTCCGCCGGGTGCCTGGGCCAGAAGGCGAGCGTGAGGGAAACGGTGGTATCGTCCTTGGGTTTCACCACGAGGATTTGCCCATCCTGACTAGTCCAAAATTGGTCGGGGTGCATGGTCGAGAACGCCTAATCAACCCGGGGAGTCGGATCGACTCAAGCGAGGATAATGGGTTGCCAAGGAGGGCCCCGCGGCGCACGCTGCTCTCTTTTCGGCAACAAAACCCGCTGATTCGTTACTATCTACGATCTCCGCATGAACTTGTTTCGTTTCTTCGCCACGCCTGCCGTGGTTTTCGCCGCCTCGGCCGCCCTTCAGGCGCAGGGCGTCACGTTTCCCGCTCCCGGCACTGCTGCGCCGGCTTCTGCCACGGCCGCTCCCGCCGCCGCGCCCGCGCCGGCTCCTGCGCCCAAGTACACCGAGGACCAGTTGCTGGAAACCTTCGGCTGGTTCGTGGGCAAGCGCATTGGCATCAGCGAACTGAAGTTCACCCCGGCGCAGACCGCGTGCATCGTCAAGGGACTGCAGGCGGCAGCTTCGGGCAAGGAAGCTCCCTACAAGCTCGAGGAGATCGGCCC
>JAEUGZ010000027.1 GCA_016794725.1 Opitutaceae bacterium
CTCGATTGAGAACTCGCGCACTCCTAAAGAATTACCCCTTCCCCGGAACCCGGACGCGGCAGTGATTTTTTCGGTTTGGGCGCACACCACATCCGGATCCAGTATTCGGTCAGATTTCTCAGGCTGACCCTCTTTAGACCATCATTTGCAACCGCTTGCTTAAATTCGCGCACGACCGTGGCTCGCTCCTTGAAATAATGCCATAATTCCGCTTCTAGCGAAACAGCAGCACGATGCACGTCTCCAGATGTCCGCACAATCTGCCGAACTTTCTCCTGCCAATGCTGTCTCTCCTCCGCGTGGCACCGCACGTAGTCAGCCAGCAACTGTTCGCATGGGTTCAAACTCATGTTCGCAACCTGTAATGCTGACCGGGATTGCCAAACCATTTCCCCGCTGAGCCTGGCATTGCATTTCGCCCCCATAACCGTAAGTTACTGTTACCAACAGATATCTCCATGTGGCAAAAACTGAAAGAGCAACTTCCCGCCGTACTTCTCACGGTGGTCATCATCGGTGCGGCAGCCTACTGGCTCCATACGCAGACCATCGCTCAAACGACGGCCGCGCAGCAGCAGGAACTTGCCCTCCTCAAAGAGCAGACCAATGCCGAAATCAAGGCGGCAGCTGAGGAAAGCCGGAGGCAGATCGAGTCGGTGAACACCCTTCTGAAGGACGCAATTTCCAAGCGGTCCGCCGACGTCTTCATGACAGAGGACGAGGTGAGCAAACTCAATCAGGAGCGTGTCAACCAGCTCGCTCAGGCCATAGCCACCAAGATTCAGCCGTACAATCCGCTGCCCAAGAGTCCCGAGGACGCCGAACGGCAGCAGTCGGAACAGGTCGACAAAGTGGGAGACCGTCTGGCTCTGCGCATCCAACCCATCCTGGCCCAGATGGCCTCGGATCAGAATCTGACGCGCGACTCGATCGCCGCCTACAGCCAGAAAATCTCGGACCAGGTCGGCAATCTGCTCACGGCGGAACTGGCGAAAAACCAGCAATTGAACAACAACCTGTCCGCGACACAGGCCGTCGCCCGCGAATCCCTTGCCCTTTCTCAGGAAGTCACCGCTCTCTACCTGAGCTCGTTCAAGGACCAGGGCATTCTCACCCGGCTGCTCACGCTGCCCGCAAATGTGGTGCGTGACGCCTCGAAACTCAGCATCGTCACCAGCACCGAGCGGAAGAAAATCGAGGAAGGTCTCGTCGGCCGTATGAATGCAATCGACGGTCGCCTGCGCGAAATCGCCTCGAACCAGCCCACCAAGTAAGGTCCCGCAGGTCCACCTGCCTCACTCCCGTCGGTTCGAAAAGCCAGGTGCAATTCACCTGGCTTTCTTGTTTTTGCGAAGTCCCGGTGTAAGGCTTAATTCCTCCACTCATGCTTTTCCGAACCGTCCGCCTTCTCTTTCTCTTCTGCTGCAGCGTCCTGTTTTTTGCCGGATGCAAACCCCGGGAAACCGCCGTGCAAGCTGGGGTTCGCACTCAGACGCTACATCTCGGCAATCTCAGCGAGCCCAACGATCTCGATCCTCAGACGGTGGACAGCCAGCAGACCTTCAACATTGTCATGGGATTGTTCGAGGGGCTGGCGCAGTACCATCCCGAAACCTGCGAACCGGTACCTGCTGGTGCCGAGCGATGGGACGTGTCATCCGACCAATTGACGTGGACCTTTCAGCTGCGCAAGAACGCCCGCTGGTCCAATGGCGATCCGGTGACGGCTGGAGACTATGTCTGGGCGTATCGCCGCATGCTCACGCCGAGCCTTGCCGCTGAATATGCGTACATGCTGTTCTGCCTTCGTCACGGGGAAGACTACTACCAGGGAAAAGTGACCGATTTTGCACAGGTCGGAGTGCGTGCCGCCGGTGATCACACCCTGGTGCTCTCGCTCAACCACCCCGTGCCGTACCTCGACAAACTGGTCTGCCACTCTGCGTGGTTTCCCCTGCATCGCGCCACTCTCGAAAAGTTCGGCAAGGTCGACACCCGCGGTTCGGCGTGGACGCGTCCGGGCAATTTCGTCGGCAACGGGTACTTTGTGCTCGCTGACTGGCGCCCCAACCAGGTGGTGCGGCTCACCCGCTCCCCCACGTATTGGGATCGTGAACACGTCCGGCTCAACGAGGTCAACTTCTACCCGGTGGACAGCCTGGATTCCGAGGAGCGGATGTTCCGAACCGGGCAATTACATGCCACCAGCTCCATCCCGATCGACAAGATTGCCGTCTACAAGTCGGACCCCGCGCTGGCGCCCTTGATTGGACAGGAGACGAACCTCGCCACCTACTTCTACCGTTTCAATGTGACCAAGCCGCCGTTCAACGACGTGCGCGTTCGCCGGGCGCTGGCCTATGCCATTGACCGTCGGCAGATCGTGGAACGGGTCTCCAAAGGTGGCCAAAAACCGGCCAACAGCCTGACCCCACCGGAGACCGCAGGGTTCACCGCCACATCGGTGGTGCCCCACGACCCGGAACGGGCCCGCGCCCTCCTCGCCGAGGCCGGCTATCCCGGGGGCAAGGGGTTCCCCAAGTTTGAAATCCTCTTCAATACCAACGAGGGCCATCGCCAGATCGCCGAGGCCATCCAGCAGATGTGGCGCATTGAACTCGGAATCACCGCCGGTCTCTACAACCAGGAGGCCAAAGTTTACACCTCGACCATGCGCACGCTGGACTATCAGGTCGCCCGCTTTGCCTGGGTGGGCGACTACCTCGATCCCAGCACCTTTCTCGACATCATGACGAGCGACAGCGGAAACAACCAGACGGGCTGGAAAAATGCGGAGTACGACCGGCTCATCGCCGTCACCCGCGGAACCGGTGACCAGGCTGCCCGCTTTCAGGCGTTCCAGCGTTGCGAAGAGATTCTCGCCGATGAGATGCCCATCGCCCCCATCTACTACTACGTGAGAAACAACCTTCGCCTTCCGTCCGTCCGAGGCTGGTACGGCAATCTGCTGGACCTGCATCCGCTCAAGGGCGTATCGCTCGAACCATGACCGATCAGGTCATCCAACGGAGGCGCTGAATCGTCCGCGTCGCGCCCGGGCGGATCGGTCAGACGAAGCCACTGTTACCAAACGGGGCAGCACCGACCAAGCCCCGGGAGGTCTCTTCACTCCCGGCGGTGTATCTGAAGTCGGAGTGCCTTCCCCGGATGCGTGCCTCCCTGCTTCGCCACGCGGCGGCTGACGGCGGCAAACTGCCGCTGCCCGTGCCCGGGCTGCGGATGTAAACTGCATCAACCCGGCAGTGGTCGCAAGTGACCCGCCGGTGCGCCTCTCACGCAAGAAGGTGGGAAGTCCGGCCTTCCAGAGGTCGTGCATTATGCAAGAACCCCTCCGGCGGGCCGTTCACTTTGCACGCCCCAACCGGGTCACCCCTCCGGTCTCAAACATTCATCTCACTAGCTATCAATACGTTAGTAAAAATACGTAGGAGTGGCACGAAACGAGATAGTGCGAGGCCCGTAAGCGTTCGTTCACCCATCATTCCTCCACACGATGACCACTGCCCACGTACTTCCAGCCAGTCCTTCCCGTCGCGCAGCGTCCACCCCATCGCCGCAGTCTGTGTCTCCTTCGACTCCCGCGTCCCGCAATTCGGGTGCTGGAAAGAGTCGCCCCAACGTCGAGGCATCGATCCCGGAACTCAATGAGACCACCAGCCAGGACGAGGCGGTCTACGACGCCCAGCTCGTCAAGCGGTTCAATCAGGGAGAAGAGTCCGCCTTCAATGAGATCATGTCCCGCTACTACGGCAAGATCCTGGGTCTGGCCATGAACCTGTTGCGCAATCGGGCCGACGCCGAGGAAATCGCCCAGGACACGTTCCTGCGCGTTCATCGCGGACTCGCCGCCTTCCGGGGCGATTCCTCGCTTGCCACCTGGCTTTATCGCATTGCGCTCAACCTGGCACGGAATCGCTACTGGTACTTCTTCCGCCGCCGGCGCCAGGACAGTATTTCGATTGATCGTCCGTTGAGCGACGAGAGCGGCGCCTCGCTGGCCGACTTCATCGCGGCCGATCGCGGCGATCCCGCCCAACAGACGGTCACCAACGAATTTGCGGACCTGATCTCCCAGTGCATGGAAAAACTCGACTCCCGCCATCAGGAGATTCTGACCATGCGAAACAGCCTGCATCTTCCGTACGAAGAGATCGCCCGGGCACTCGGCATCAATGTCGGCACGGTCAAGAGCCGCATTGCCCGCGCTCGCGAGAGCCTGCGGAAATTGCTGGCGGAGGCGGCTCCCGAATTCTCGGAGCGTGACACGCCGGACGATGCCGAGGACTACTTCCTCCCGACCCGGCCGGCCTACGGCTGCCACGGCATCGCCTACGCGTAAGTTGCCGGGCGCGGCTTGCCGCGCCGCAGGAATCACGGTGTGGTGGTTCGCACCCACCGTGGCTCCCCCGCTCCGCCTCTCCCTCGCCCACGCCCGCCGCTTCCATCGGCGGGCTGTTTTGCTGGATCCGCCCGGCAGGTCGCTCGAAGCCGTGCTGGAGCACCTCGCCTGGGTACAGATTGATCCGATCAATGTTTGCGGGCGGATGCAGGACCTGATCCTGCGGAATCGAGTGACCGACTACCAGGAAGGCGACCTCATGCGGTTCCTGCATGGAGCGCAGTCAACGCTCGCGGCCGATGTCCGTCCCGCCTTTGAACATCACCATCCGGAAACCGGAATCCTCGTTGCGTTTCCCTGGGAGGCATGGCCGCACCTGCATGGCGCCATGCAGCTGCGCAGTCGGTCACGAGGTGCGTGGTCCGGGCGTCTGACACCCCGCGAGCGAACCCTGGCCGCCCATATTCTTGGTGAGATCGCTGTGCGCGGGCCACTGTCGTCGGAAGACATCGACGACGACCGCACCGCGCGCAAGGTGTGGGGCAACGCCAGCCTCGCCAAGGCGACCCTGCAGAAGCTGTTCTTTCATGGCCGCCTGCTCATTGCCCGGCGACAGGGAATCCGGCGGTTCTACGATCTGCCCGAACGGATCCTCCCGGAGGCGGTTCGAAACTTCCTACCGCCCGATTCAATCACCAGTCTGCGCTGGCGCGTCTTGGCTCGGCTCCGTCAACGGCGGCTCGTCCGGTTGAAGCGCGAAGAACTCACCACAGTCGAAGACCTCGTGCGGGCGATTCAAATCCCGGGATGTCCTCCCCTGCATTGCCTCAACGAAGATCTGGAGAAAATCGAGTCCACCGGACCGGCTGAAACACAGGCGCCCCTCTTGCTGGCCCCGCTCGACCCTCTCATCTACGACCGGCGCCTGACCTCCGCGCTGTGGTCATTTGACTACACCTGGGAAGTCTACACCCCACCGGCCAAACGCGTGCGTGGTTACTATGCCTTGCCCGTGCTGCAAGGAACCGAACTGGTGGGACATGCGGACCTCAAGGCCGATCGAGAACGAAGACGTCTGACCGTGATCTCGCGTTCGGTGCGGCGCGGCACCCAGGTCGGGCCTGCCCTCCGGTCTCTCGCTCGTTTCCTCGGATTGTCCGGCACCGCCCGCCCATTTCCTAAAAAAGACTGAGCTGCACCTCCGGCTTGGTGTCATCCTCAGCGGGCCATCGCGCTGGAGGCGGCACGCGCTGGGGAGTCGTCTCGTGGAGCAACCGGTGAAATCGTCGCGCCAGCTCCGGCGCGTGCGCGTCGTCGGGATGATGGAGAAAAACATAGGGCGTGCGGCCTTCGTCCATCCACCTGGACACCACCTGTGCCCAGACCCGAAGCGCTCCATCGTTTCGCTCCACCAGAGGGTCTCCGACAAAACGGACAAAGGGAGCAGAACCGGTTGCGATCAATCGGACCGGCAGTCGCGGTTTTTTGCGTTTTGCATCCACGGTGAACGCGTCCGTGGCGGGCGAGGCGAACAGACCCCGCGTGTCAAAGATCACGCGGTTCACACCCCGATCCGCAAGGAGACCATTCAGCCGGGTCTCGGGTTCGCCCTCTCGGAAAAAAGCGGCCGACCGCACCTCTACGGCATAGGCATGTTCCTTCGGCAACTGGTCGAGGTAGCGCTCCAGCACCGGCAGCCGGTCCGACCCGAATCGTTCATGCAATTGCAGGAAGAAGGGCCCGAGACGGCCCCGCAAAGGAGAAAGTCGCTCAAAAAACGCAGCGGTTTCCGCCTCCGCCCCCTCCAGCATACGATCATGACTGACAACGCGGGGAAACTTGAAGCAAAAGCGAAAACTTGGCGGTGCCTGCTGAGCCCACCGCGCGACCGTCTCGGGCGCGGGCAGCCCATAGAAGGTCGCATTGCCTTCGGTGGTGTCAAAGACCCGCGCATACTCAGGGAGGAACGCGTCCCGATCCGCCCGGGCGGAAAAGAAGTGCCCTTTCCAGGGAGGGTGGGCCCAAAGAGGACAGCCAAGGTAGACGGAAGCCACGTTTCAGCATGTTGGCGCCCAGCTCCCGGCGGCAAGCGTGACCCTGCGAACCTGAAAAATGGCCCTAGATTGGGCCGAATGGGGGCTGGACGGCGTTTTGCTTTGTGCCCTGCTTGGATCCGCCTTTTCTGCGCCTCACCCGTTCCGTGCCCGATCTCCTCTCCACTCTCGCCACCACCTTCGGCTACTCCCAGTTTCGACCGCTGCAGCGGGAGATCATTGAGGCCTCGCTCGCCGGCCGGGACGTGTTTGCCCTCCTGCCCACCGGAGGAGGTAAATCGTTGTGCTTTCAGCTCCCTGCCCTGGTCAGGCCGGGTTTGACCGTGGTCGTCTCTCCCCTCATCGCCCTGATGAAGGATCAGGTGGATCAACTCCAGGCCAGCGGAGTGGCCGCCACCTTTCTCAATTCGACCCTGAGTCCGGCTGAAGCCCGCTCCCGACTCTCTGGATTGCACCGCAACCAATGGAGGCTTCTCTACGTCGCTCCGGAGAGGCTGATGCTCGACAACTGGCAGGAGAACCTGCGGAACTGGAACGTTGCCTGCATCGCCGTGGACGAGGCGCATTGTGTCTCCGAGTGGGGTCACGATTTCCGTCCGGAATACCGGCAGGTCTCCAAACTGCGCGACCTGTTGCCCGAGGTGCCGTTCATGGCACTCACCGCCACGGCAACCGAGCGGGTGCGGGCGGACATCATCAATCACCTTAGGCTGAAATCGCCGGAGGTTTTCGTCGCCAGCTTCAATCGCCCCAACCTCACCTACCGGGTCACCCCCAAAGACCAGCCGATCAAACAGTTGATCGCCTTCCTCGCCAAGCGTGAGCACGAGAGCGGGATCATCTACTGCGCGTCGCGCGCCGCCACGGAGCGGGTCGCCGAGGCGCTGGCCGGGCGCGGGTTCGCGGCCCGGCCCTACCATGCGGGACTGGAATCCGAGGAACGGGCGCGCAATCAGGAGCTGTTTCTGCGCGACGAGGTCCGTATCATCTGCGCCACCATCGCCTTTGGTATGGGCATCAACAAACCCAACGTGCGCTGGGTCATCCACCACGACCTGCCGAAGAACATCGAGGGCTA